>JBAUUB010000295.1:0-1674 GCA_049582485.1 Dermatophilaceae bacterium | reverse complement strand
ATGTCGGTGTCGGCGATGCCGGCGGCCTCGAGCACCGAGGGCGCGTTCTTCGAGCTCGACACCACGGCGACGAGCGCGCCCGCGCGCTCGACCGCGTCGAGGAGCGCGACGCTCGCCGGGTAGGGCTCCACGCCCTCTTCGGCGAGGGTCTCGTTGAACGCCTCGTTCTTGCGGTTGCCGAGCCCGTGCACGGTGTCGAGGCTCGGGTCGTCGTCGACCTCGCCCTCGGGCACGCGGATGCCGCGGCTCTCGAGGAGCGAACGGACCCCGTCGTAGCGGGGCTTGCCGTCGATGTACGCGAAGTAGTCGGAGTCGGTGTACGCCCGGGCTCCGTGCGCCTCGAGGAACGGCCGGAACAGCCGGCCCCACGCGTGCATGTGCACGACCGCGGTCGGCGTGAGCACGCCGTCGAGGTCGAACAGCCAGCCGCGGATGCCGCCGAGATCGACGTTCGCGGGGTCGTGCGTGGGGGGATCGGTGGGGGAAGAGCTCACGGCGTTCCTTTCGTCGGTCGGTCGGGGCGCCGGTGCCGTCACACAAGGGTAGGGCCGCGGGGGCGTGCGCGCGAGATGGAGGATCGACTCCGGGGAGACGCGGAGCGTGGACTCAGGATGCCCGGCGACGAATGGCGATCACCAGATCGAGGTGATAACCTCGCTTGGTTGGCGCACCACGGTGCTCCACACGTGCGCGAGTGGCGGAATTGGCAGACGCGCTGGCTTCAGGTGCCAGTACTCGCAAGGGTGTGGGGGTTCAAGTCCCCCCTCGCGCACCAGGTTCCTCGAACGGGTCGGCTGATCAGCCGGCCCGTTTCGCGTCTGCCGGGTGGAGTCGTTGCCCGTGGGTCCCCGCCCGCTTAGGGTGAGGTCACGGCCCTCCGGGGCACCGGACGAGGGGGAGTCCATGCACATCGACATGCCGAGTGACGCCGACGTGAAGCGGATCGCGGAGGCGCGGCATCCGCTCAGCGTCTCGGTGTACCTCGCGACGAGCACCCAGCCGAGCGAGGTCGACGCGAATCGGCTCCGCGCGAGGGCGCTCTTCGAGGAGGCGATCGGCCGGGCCCGCGCGCTCGGGGCGGCGGACGCCGACGTGGAGGCGGTGCGCGGGCATCTCGACGAACTGCACGACGACCCCTACTTCTGGCTCGAGCCCGGGCGGAGCCTCGCCGTGTTCGCGACGCCGGAGTCGATCCTCGAGTTCCGCGTGCCGAACGAGCTGGCGGACCACGTGCACGTGTCGGACCGGTTCGCGGTGACGCCGCTCCTGCGGGCGATCACGTTCCCGCAGACCGCCTTCGTGCTCGCGATCTCGACGAACGGGGCACGGCTCGTGGAGGCATCCGCCGACCTGCCGGCGCGTGTCGTCCCGGTGCCCGACCTGCCGAGCGATGCGGCGTCGGCGGTGGGCCTGGAGTCCATCGGCGGTCGCTCGCCCTACGGCCGGCTGCAGGGCTCGGAGGGCCAGAAGGTCCGGCTCGCGCAGTACGCGCGCGCCGTCGACCACGCCCTGCGGCCGGTGCTGACGGGACAGACCGTGCCGCTCATCATCGCGGCCGCGCAGCCTCTCGCGAGCATCTCCCGGAACCTCTCGGGCTACGCGCACGTCGCCGACGAGTTCATCGAGGGCAACCCCGACGAGCTCAGCGAGGCGCAGTTGGCGGATGCCGCGCGC
>JBAUUB010000294.1:0-32851 GCA_049582485.1 Dermatophilaceae bacterium | reverse complement strand
GAGATGGCGTCGCCGGCGACGCCGTGGGAGGCGGCGACGTGGCTGGCCATGGAGCGGAAAGGCAGGTACGGGCGGCCGGTCTGACCCTCGGGCAGGTTCTCGTCCTCGCCGGGGGCGGCGACCGGTTCGGGGAGGCTCTGTTCGTCCTGGTAGGCGAGCCGTTCCAGGCCGAGTGGGGTCCACAAGTCGGCGTCGACGGCAGTGCCGGTGGAGCGCCCGGCCGCCTCCTGCACCACGAGCCCGGCCAGGACATAGTTCGTGGTGTCCTCATAGAACTCCTCACCCGGCGGCTCGCTCGCCTCCGGGACCGGCGCGAGGAACTGCTCGGTGGACCAGTGCGCGTCCGGGGCGGTGAACACCGCGGCGTAGGGCTCCTGCCCGGGGTCGGGAATCGCCGCGCGGTGACCGAGGAGCTGCCGCATGGTTGCACCGTTCGCCAGCTGCGGCACCGGCAGGTACGTCGAGGCCGGGACGTCGAGATCGAGCTTGCCCTGCTCGGCCAGCAGCAACGCCTCGGCGGCCACGAACGTCTGCGTGATCTGCGCCAGCGCCATCCCGGAGGTCGGCTCCAGTGCCTTGCCCTGCCCGTCCACGCCCACGGCCCCCGACCATTCGCCTTTCGGTGAGACCACCGCAGCGGTCGCGCCCGGGAGGAATCCCGCATCGACCCACCGCTGCATCTCCGCGACCATGGCCGTCGCGTCCTCGGCCGGCACCGCGGAGGTCGGCGCGGCCGGCCACGGCAGTGCCGTGGACACCTCGGACAATGTCGGCAAGGGCTCGGTGGTCATGCTGGCGGTGGGCTCGGGATCTGTACCCGAGCCGGTGCAGGCGGCCACCATGAACGCCGACAACAGTCCCACGCCGGCCCGAGTCCATGTCCCCATGGCGACCTCCTGAGCACGAACCAGCGTCTACGCGAAACAACGGACGCCGGACCTGGAATCGGGGTGTCGACCCAGGGAGGCCGGGTCGACAGATAAGGGTCCGCCTGGGTCAACCGCCGGCGCCCGGCCAGGAGAAACTGCCGTGACCCTTGTCGGAACGGTTCCGCACGCTCGAACCGGCGTGGTCTCGAGGACCTGAAGGACCGCGGCGGCGATCCACAACGACGGCGATCAGAATCGCAACAAGAAGGCCGACCACCATCCAGAGCATGATTCCCATAGCGGCTCCCACCGCCGGCCCGTCCAGACGACGAGCGATCCCTGCAGTGTCCACCCACACGGGTCGGCACGTCTACAGCCAGCTGCCCGCCGTCGCCGCTGACGTCTGCGCACGCATCGCGACCTCCGTCGCGCCTCGTCAAGATGCCCGCGAAAGTGGGCCCGTGCCTCAGTGAGGAATTGCCCGCGAAACTGAAGGGGTGCTGCGGGGGTGGGGTGGTCCGGCAGACTCCACCGGTGATCCGCGCCGGCGCTCACCCACTAGCATTGGCGAGTGCGGCTGAGCCTGTCGGCCGGCCGCGACTGGGGTCGTGCAACGTCAGGAGAGGACGTCGTGATGTCGAACGAGTTGCTCGTCGTGGGACTGGACGGCACGGACCGCTCGCACGACGCCCTGCGGTTCGCGATCGCCGAGGCCCGGCTGCGGGGCGGTTCGGTGGAGGCCATCACGGCCTTTCACGAAGACGAGGGTGCGCCTGGCCTCGAGCAGGCTGAGCGGATCCAGTCGGAAGCCAGGGCAGCGGTTCTCAGTGACCACGACGGCGAGCCGCCGGTCTCCTTCAAGGTGGTGTCAGGCCGGCCCGAACACGTGCTGGTGGACGCGTCCTCACGGGCGACCCTGCTCGTCGTCGGGGCGCATGGTGTGAAGTCCATCCGGCACGCGGCGCTCGGCTCGATCAGTGAGTACACCGCCCGACTTGCCTACTGCCCGGTGGTCGTGATCCCCGCGCCAGAGCCTGAGCAGTCGCGCTGAGGCAGCATCCTTCACCTGGCCAGCACAGCGGCCGACGGGTGCATGGCGACCCGGCCCGCGGCGCGGGGTCCGCTGCTCAGCGGCGTTGGGCGGCCGGTGAGCCGAGAGCGGCGATCGCGACCAGGATCAGGCCCATTCCCAGGAATGCGGTTGGCGGCACGTGTTCGCCGAGCAGGGCTAGCGCGAGCACGGTCGCCGTGACGGGCTCGAGCAGGGTGGCGATGACGGCGGAGTCGGCCCCCGTGGTTCGCAGCCCGGCGAAGAGCAGCCAGTACCCGGCGGCCATGGTGACGACGCCGAGATAGCCCAACGCGAGCAGGGCGGTCGGCTGTGCGGTCAGGACGGGACCGACGAGGACGGCCACCGGCATGAGTGCGAGAGCGCCGATGGTGGTGGTAGAGGTGCTGAGGGTGAGGGTGCTGACGGCGGGGGCCAGGCGGCGGCTGAGCACGGTGGTCACCGCATACATCGCTCCGGAGGCGCCCGCCAGGGCCAACCCGAGAGCAGGCAGGGTGGAACCGTCCGGGCCCGAGTGCGTCGAGAGACTGATCAGGGCCAGTCCGAGGACGGCTCCACAGACGATGGCCAGTCGAGCCGCCCCCGGGCGACGTCGGCGACGGACGCCATCCCACGCGGTGAGCAGGATGGGTGCCAGCCCGAGACTCACGACGGTGGCCACGCTGACGCCGATGTGTGGGATTGCGGCGAACCACATCACCTGGTAGCCCGCGACACCCAGGCCGACCAGCGCGACCGATCGGCCGCGGCCCCGCAGCTCTGAGCGGACGGAGCTGAGTCGGCCGTGCAGCACGACCACGGCGAGCAGGACCGCAGCAGCGATCGCCAGCCGGTGCGCGCTGATGGCGACGGCACCCAGGTCGGTGCGGTCGTAGACGACGTGGAAGGCGACCGGGGCGGTTCCCCAGGCGATCCCGGCGAGACCGACCAGCGCAATGCCGGATCTCTCAGGGCGTGTGGAGCCGCCACGGAAACGGGACAGGCGGACGGAACGGGACGAGTGCATGCCAAGACTCCTGCGCGGGGAAGGGAAGGGTTCCTCGAGGGCGCCGGAGCAGCGCTGTCACCCGACCGTCGGGACGGTCGGGTCAACGGCTCCGGTCAGGAGCCGGCCGGAGGAGGCAGGAGTGCCGCGTGATGCACCCTCCAACCATAGGTGCCCGCCACCTCGGCTCGCCGACATATTCGACTGGACTGACTCCCCCCGCGCAGCGTGAGGAGGGGCATGGACGACTCAGTCGCTGAGCTCCACGAGCTTGGCCAGTCCCCGCCGCGTGTGACTCGCCAGTCGCTCGCGGGCGAGATCGAGGGCGACTGATCCAGGGTGGTCGGGTGGGATCCGTGCCGGGTTGAGCGCCACCTGGTCGGACCAGGCCTTGATGTCCGGCTCGGCGGAGAAGGACCGGGTGGCTTGGGCGCCCAGGACGGTCATCCTCGCCCACTGCGCCATGGTGTTGCCGTATGGCGATGGCCGGCAGAGCCGGTTCTTCTCGTCGTCATCATGGCGGGTGGCGTCGACGTATCCGGTCAGAGCGGCACCGAAGCAGGGGAACCCGGCTCTGATCGGCTGCAGTGTGATCCCCTCGGTCCGCCAGACCGGAACGAGCGGAGGGTACTTCAGGCCGTCCGCCGCGCAGTGCACGACCAGGGTGTCGTGAGCCACGGCGACCGATCCGTCGGCGAAGGTGAGCTTTCCGCGGTCCACGGCCTCGAGATGTCCTCGCCGGATGACGTTCTCCAGGGTGCGCAGCTGCTCGAGCTCCCAGATCGCCAGGGTCGGCGTCTTGGCCATCGTCGGCATGACCGAACGGTCGATGCGCAGCATGACGCCGGCCTCCTCCAGCCTGAGGAAGAGGTCCTCGAGCGACGTGGCGGACTCGGCCGCCTGCATCGTGTCGGCGGCCAGCGCGAGAAAGATCTCCGGCTCCGGCTGAACCGTGGCCCGGTTCAGCATCCACGGATCCCGGGGCCGCACCCAGCAGATCGCATCGGGGTCCACACCACGCGCGAGCAGCCAGATGCATGCATCGGTCGCGGTCTTGCCCGCCCCGACGATCACATACCCGCTGGGGGCCTGCTCCAGCCGGGCGAGGCCGTTGACCGGCAACACCCAGCCGGGTTCAGTGACGGTGAACGGGGGCGGCGTCTCAGCGGGGATGCTCGGGGACAGGTAGCGCGCGTCGACGATCCGACATCGCCCGGATACCTGGAAGCGCTCGCCCGAGATGCGCGAGAGGATGGTGCGGTCGCCGATGTAGTCGGTGTTGGGGAAGAACTCGACCTTGCCCGACTCCAGCATTCGCTCCAGGACCCTGGCGTAGTAACCGCAGATCTCCGTCTGAGGAGCACGCTCCTGAAGGCCCTGCTCAGGTCCACGGTGCTGCACCTGACCGCCCCCGAGCCGGGTTGATGCCACGCCGTAGAAGGCGGAGGCCTGGTGCAGGCGGACGAAGGGGTAGGCCTCGAGCCAATGACCGCTGACGCTGTGACGACGATCCGTCAGAACCACCCGCACGTCGGCATGCTCGACCAGTGCGTCGGTGAAGGCCATTCCCATGGCGCCGGCACCCACCACCAGGTAGTCCGCATCGATGCAGCGCATCACAGGTCAACGATGGCACTCCGGCGGCAGGGCGTCCA
Organism: Dermatophilaceae bacterium; assembly: GCA_049582485.1. Classification (GTDB taxonomy): domain Bacteria; phylum Actinomycetota; class Actinomycetes; order Actinomycetales; family Dermatophilaceae; genus F2B08. The sequence goes on along the minus strand of JBAUUB010000294.1, from coordinate 28,273 downwards.
CGCTGCGGATCGCGCCGGGTCGCCATCGCGGATGGTGCCGCCGGTGTGCCCTGCCCGGGCTCAGCGGCGCCGACCGATGAGATAGAAGCGGTGAACCGGATCCTCCTGACCGGCCACGAGACCGCGCTCATACCACTCCAGGTCGGTGAGGCCGGCCGCCACTGCGGCCGCGATGACGGCGGCCGGGTCATGATCGACGAAGTCGAGATCGATCGGGACGTCCCACAGCTCGGCCACGCGACGGATCGCCGGACCGGCACACAGACCGAGCACGACATGGCCCCCCGCGCGCAGTGGGCGAGCGAGGGCGACGATCGCCTCGCGAAGCTCTGACTCGGCCAGGTGCACCAGGGAGTACCACGCGAGCACCACACCCCACCCATCCGCATCGACGGGACGCATCAAACGCCGCAGGTCGCCCACCTCGAAGGTGATGTCAGGGTGGGCCAGCCGGGCCTGCGCGACCATGCCGGCGCTGAGGTCCGATCCGACCACGCGGGCACCGCGGTCGTGGAGGTACGCGCTGATCAGGCCGGGGCCGCAGCCGACATCCGCCACAGGGTGCTCACCCGCCAGATCGACGACCCGCTCCAGGAGCCATCGCTCGAAGGGCGCGTTGTCCAGGTCCGAAGCGGACCTCGTCGCATACTCACCGGCCAGCGAGTCGTATGCGGTGCTCACCATGGCGTCGCGAGCCTGCGGCCCGTCGGCGAGGACGCTGTCCAGGTCGACCTCCTCGGACACCGCCTGGGCGTCCGGAGGCAGCTCGATTGGGCCGAGCAGGTGGACCCAGCGTGGATCCTGCCAGCCGGGACGGCGCGCGAGCTCCTGGACGAGCGGCTCCTCCCGACGCGCGAGGCCGGCCAGGCAGTCCTCGACCGCAGCGCGGTCGGTGAACCCGTGCAGGCGTTCGGTGCGGGTCTTGAGCTCACCCGCGGACTGCGGACCGCGCAGCAGGAGCACGGTGATCAGCGCCCGCTCACCGGGATCGAGGCTGAGCCCCTCGTCGAGCAGCTGGTGGTACTTCAGCGTCCGCCGTCCGCGACCATCCCAGACCACCCGCACCAACCCTCGCCCCTTGAGCGCACGCGCCGTGGACTCGACCGTCTGGTCGTCGTAGTCGACGACCGGGTCCCGGCTGGTGCTCTGGTTGCACGCCGTGCGCAGCGCGTTGACGGTCAGCGGATAGGAGGCGGGCACGGTGACCTGCTTCTCCAGCAAGGCCCCCAGGATCCGCTGTTCGGTGGGGTCCAGGTGCGGCACGGGCGGCATGTCCTCTCCTTCTGGTGGCCTGGCTACAGGGTCAGCAGGATCTTGCCGACGTGGCGGCTGCTCTCGAGCTCCTCGTGGGCGGCGCGAACCTGCTCGATGGGATAGGTGCCGTGCACGACGGGCCGGACCCGGCCGGCCTCGACGAGGGGCCAGACGTGCTCGCGCACGGCGGCCACGATGGTCGCCTTCTCGGCGAGCGAGCGGGAGCGCAGCGCGGTCGCGATCACGGCGCCCCGCTTGCGCAGCAGGGTCGCGATGTTCAGCTCTGCCTTGACCCCGCCCTGCATCCCGATGATGACCAGGCGTCCGCCGTCGGCGAGGGCCTCGACGTTGCGCATGAGGTACTTCGCGCCCATGTTGTCGAGCACGACGTTCGCGCCGGCACCGTCGGTGGCCTCCCGGACGACCTCGACGAAGTCCTGGTCGCGGTAGTTCACGAGGATCTGTGCGCCGAGCGAGCGGCACACCTCGAGCTTCTCCGTCGTTCCCGCGGTGACGGCGACCCGGGCTCCGACCTCACGCGCCAGCTGGATCGCCATCGTCCCGATCCCGGAGGAGCCGCCGTGGACGAGGATGGTCTCGCCGGGCTGGAGGTTGGCGGTGAGGAAGACGTTGGACCACACCGTGCACGTCACCTCCGGCAGCGCGGCCGCCTCGACCAGACTCACGCCCGAGGGGACGGGGAGCAGCTGGCCGACGGGCGCGCATACCCGGTCGGCATAGCCCCCGCCGACGAGGAGGGCGCAGACCTCGTCACCGACCGACCAGCCCCGCACCCCCTCACCGAGCGCGTCGATGGTGCCGCTGACCTCGAGCCCGAGATACGGCGACGAGCCGGGCGGCGGAGCGTAGTTGCCCTGCCGCTGCAGCACGTCGGCGCGGTTGACCCCAGCCGCGGCGACAGCGATCCGGACCTCCCCCTCCTGCGGTTCGGGAGACTCGACGTCGTCCAGGACGAGGGCGTCGGCTCCTCCGGGCTCGGGCACGGTGACGGCACGCATGCGCCAACCGTAGCCCGCGCCTCACCGCACGGTCGTCGTGCCGCCGACCGGCAGATGGTGCGTGCGCACCGATGAAACGTCCGCGAAGGTCCGTCGCGCGGCCAGGTCCGGTGCCGAGGTCCATCCCAGCCGACCGGCCGGCCAGCCCCGGGGATGGAGCGTGCCGTGGTGGATCGGAATCACCTCACGTGCCGCTACCCGCAGCGCGGCCTCGGCCGCCTCCTCCGGACCCATGTGTCCGGGCGAGAGGCGAGGGCCCCAACCACCGATCGGCAGGAGCGCCAAATCGATCGGACCGCCGGCGAGCTCGGGCAGCTCCGCCATCGCCGGGTACAGCTCGGTGTCGCCGGCGAACCAGATGACGAGTCCGGGCGCGCGGATCAGCATGCCGACCGCGCCGTTCGGGCGGTGCGGCATCGGGCGCGCCGTGTGCACGGCCGGGACGAGACGCACCTCGACCTCGTCGGACACCCGGTGCCACCGCTCCTCGTGCAGGTCGGGCGCGACGAGCCCCTGCTTGCGGACCCACCGGGCGTTGGACCGCTCGGTGAGGACGGGCACGGCGGAGAGGGACTGCAGCGACGGCAGGTCGGCGTGGTCATGGTGGAGGTGGGAAAGCAGGACGGCAGCCGGGGGCTGGAGGGACGCGGCACCGGGAAGATCGGCGCGCCGTCGCAGCGGGCCGAGCCGGTCGCGCAGCACCGGGTCGGTGAGCAGCCTCGTTCCGCCCACCGATAGCTCGACGGTCGCGTGCCCGTGCCACGTGACGGTGACGCCCCGGGACGCAGGGTCGAACGTCATGACCGCGTCGGCAGGAGCCCGAGCCTGCGCGCGACCCGCACCGCTTCGCGCCGGCTGCTGACCCCGAGCTTGCGGTTGATCGTCTTGAGGTGCTGCTTGACGGTGTTGACCGAGATGTTGAGCTCGGCGGCGATCTCGGGGTTGGTGCTCAACGTCGGCAGATAGGCCAGAACCGACAGCTCGCGCTCGGTCAGGGCGACCGTCGAGTGGGACGCGCCTGCCGAGCTCGGCGCCGAAGTGACGGCCGTCGAGGCGCGACGGTCCATGGCCCGCAGCACCTGATTCGCGAACTCGGGCTGCGCGTCCACGACGGTGACGTACCGGCCGACCAACGCGCCGAGCCGGTCGGTGGGGCGCAGGAAACCCTGGACCGCGCTCTCGGGCGCGCCGTGCTCGATCGCGTGGGAGATCGCCTCCAGAGCCGAGGCGTCGTGGCGGAGCCGATCCTGGGCGAGTGCCTCGAGGACCCACGCCTCACTCGCGACGGCGCCATCCGCCGCGAGCAGCGGCGCGACCGCCGCACGGGCCTGCTCGGGCCGCCCGGTCGCGAGGAGAACGTACCCGCGGGTGATGGCGACCGGATCACCCGGCGGCCCGGGTCGCCCCGCCCGCTCTATCGCGCTTCGCTCGTCGAGGTCCGCGAGGATCGACGCGGCTCGCTGGGCGGCCCCCGCAGCCAGCGCGATCTCGGCCGCGAGCGCGGCGCGGAGGAAACCGATCAGGGTCAGCCTGGGCCAGTCAGCCACCCAGCGGTCGACCGCTCCCAGAGCGTGCTGGGCCCGTTCGAGGTCGCCGGAGGTCAACGCGTGCCTGGCCGACACGAGACTCACCACGGCGCCGATGAAGGGGTCACGCGCTCCGATCCCCGTGTGCCGGGCCTGCATCAGGGCCCGGTCCGACTCGGCGAGCTCGACCGCGTGCAAATGCGCGATCGCCAGGGCGAGCCAGGCCGTGCCGGCCTCGTACGACTCGCTCCACCCGCTCGCCTTTGCCGCCGAGAGGACGTCTTCCGCTGTGGCCCTCCCGTGGGCGACCCGACCGCGGGACACCTGCGCCAGCGCGACGATCCCCCCGTGGTACACGTGTGCGTGGGCCCCGAACCGCTGGACGTCGATTCCCACGACCGCGTCGGTGAGCACTCGCTCCGCCTCGAGGACGCGACCCAACCACAGCTCGGCGACACCCTTCATGCTGCCGGCCATGCCCGCATACACCGACCAGGCCCCCGACCCCGAGGGTGGGAGCGACCGCACGAGGGCCTCGGCCTCGCTCGCTGCGGCGTACATGCGGTCAGGGTCCCCCTCCCGGCGTGCGACCGCGATCTCCAGCAGTCGCTGCACGACGGTCGCGACGTGCCGGCGCTGCTCGGGCAGCTCGTCGAGCCGGCCCGCGGCGCGGGACACCCAGGTGGCCACGGCGTCGTGGTCGCCCACCGCGTAGGCCGCCAGCCCTTGGCACAGCTGCAGCTCCGGGGAGTGGGCGGCGCCATCGGCCGGCAGGCCGGCGAGGATCTGCGCCAGCCGTACCCGCTCCGGTGAGAAGACCAGCACCGCCGCCGACCGGAGGGCGACCTGGGCCGCGACGTCGAGGTCGCCCGACAGGATCGCGTGGCGCAGGGCCTCGAGCCACTCGCCCGCCTGCTCGAACCAGGCCTGCGCCCGCAGGTGCTGCTCGGCGACGAGCGTCGGGCTGGTCGCCCGGAACCGCGCGCGCAGGGTCTCGAGCAGCATCGGGTGGTATCGGTACCACCCCGTGTCCTCCAATGCGGAGACCAGCACGTTGGCGTCCACGAGATGCTCGAGGACCGAGCCCGCGGCCTCCTGGCCCGTGAGCGCCCGGGCGAGCGGCGCGCAGACCCGGTCCACGACGCAGGTGCGCATGAGGAAGTCGGCACGCTCCTGCCCCAGTCCGGCGATGACCTCGTCGAGAAGGTATCCGGTCACCAGCGAGTGGCGTCCATCGAAACGGACGACTGCGGCGCTCGGATCGACCTCGGAATCCAGAGCCATGACCGTGAGTCGAAGTCCGGCCGCCCACCCCTCGGTCGTGGTCATGATGTGGTCGATGGCGTCGTCGGTGAGGTGAAGGCCGCCCCCAGTCAGCAGATCGGCGGTCTCCGTGCGCGTGAAGGCCAGATCGCCGCCCCGGATCTCGCCCAGACGCCCCGCGAGCCGGAGCCGGTGCAGGTGCAGCGGTGGGTCGTGACGCGAGACGAGCACCAGACGATGGGTCAGGGGCAGCGCGAGGAGCAGCGACTCCAAGGCGTCGATCGCGGCCGATCCGGCGAGCTCGTGGACGTCGTCGAGAACGAGCACGAGCGGGGTCGGCTCCTGCCCGAGGGCCTCGGCCACGGTGTCCACGAAGAACTGCGTTGGCGTCGACGGCACAGCGATGTCGCGCAACTCCTCGGCCGTGCAGACCCTTTGCAGCGCTCCGATGACCGTCAGCCAGAAGCGGTGCGGGTCGCCGTCCGCGCGGTCGAGCGAGGCCCACGCCACCATGAGCGACTGCTCGGCCTCGGCGACCGCTCGGACCCACATCGCCACCGCATAGGTCTTGCCCGAGCCTCCGGCGCCGGTCACGACCGTGAGCGGGCGCTGCCGGACACACCTGTCGAGGAGGTCGGTCATCCGGCCGCGATCGAGTACCCCCTCGCCCGGGTCGGGTGTCGTGAGGCGGGCATCGTGGAAGCCCACGGGTGCGGGGGTGGCCGCCACGTGTCCTCCTTCGGGACCGGGGTGCGCCGGCTCCGTCGGCCAGACCGGTCGCCAGCGAGGCTACCCGAAGTGGCTGTGCTCCTCGGGAGCGAATCCCTCCATCGGGCGGCCGATCCGGAGAGCCCGGATGGCGATGCCCAGGGCCTCGATTCTCTGCAGCAGCTCGAAGACGTCATCGTCGCTGGTCAGGTCGATGACGGCGGTGGTGGTCGGAGGCTCCTCGGTCACGACGGCTGTCTCGAGCACTTCGCGGAGCAGGTCACCCACGTGACCGACGACCGCCAGTCGGGCGTGTCGGCCGCACTCCGGTCGAGGTCCGGCCGGTCCGACCTCGCGGATGGCCATACCGGCCCGGCGCAGTCGTTCGAGCACCCCCATGAGCGCCGCCTGGTCGACGACTGTGCCGTCCAGAACCACGTGGTCGACGTGGCTGCGCATCCCCAGGTCGCTGAGCTCGCGCGCCTCCTCCTCGGGCAGGTTCCCCTCCGCGTAGATGCAGACGTCGATACCGGTCACGACGACTCCTCCTCCTCGAGCGACCTCGGTGGGCTCATCGTCGTCACCCCCGCACGCCTCGGCACCACCCGAATCAGGTGTTCGTGCCGACCCGGGACGCAGGCGGGGCCGATAACCCGGAACGGGTGAGTCGAGACGGGGTCCGAACGGGCAGCGTTTGTCGCGAGAGCCCGACACACCCGGGAGCGAGACGTCTCCTGCGCCACAATGCGCAGACCGTCTCACATCCGAAGGAGCACCGATGACCATCACCGTTCGACAGTCCATCGCCGGAAGGCTGACCCGCGCCCTCACCGTCGGCGCCGTCTGCGCGCTGGCCCTGACCGGCTGCGGCGGCGACGGGGACGGCGAGGGCAGCCCCGCGGAGCCCCTCGACCTCGACGGCAAGTCCTTCACGGCGACCGAGGTCACCGGCTGGGTCCCGGTGACCGGGACGACCATCGAGCTCACGTTCGAGGACGGCCGCGTCTCGGGCCAGGCGGGCTGCAACACCGTGACCGGGGGCGCGACGTGGACTGACTCACAACTTCTCCTGGAGGGTCCGATGGCCTCGACCATGATGGCCTGCGACCGCGGCCTGGAGGCCCAGGACCAGTGGCTCATCGAGCTGCTCGAGTCCGACCCCCGACTCTCGCTCGACGGCGGGACCCTCGTCGTCGGGACCGACGCCAACGGCATGACCATGGAGGAAAGCTGATGGCCGCCCCTGACGAGGGCGGCCGGCTCGGCCCGATAGAGCTCCTCGTCATCGAGTTCCCCCTGGGGGAGGTGCGCAGCGAGGGATTCGCGACCTTGACCGACCTCGTCGAGCGTGGGGTGATCGCAGTGCTCGACCTGCAGTTCGTCCGGTCGGCGGACGACGGGACCGTCGAACGGGTCAGCGCGGCGGATGCGGTTGGTGGGGACGACGGTGAGCTCGGCTACCTCGCCGGAGCCAGCTCGGGCCTGATCGGCGCCGACGACATCGGGGCCGCCGGCGCATCGATCGAGCCGGGTGTTCTCGCCGGCGTCCTGCTGCTGGAGCACACGTGGATCCTGCCCCTGATCGACCAAATGGCGAGCTCTGGTGCTCGAGTGGTCCGTTCGGCCCGGGTGGACCCCGCCCAGATCGTCGCAGCACGCGACCGCCTGAGGTCAGAAGACGGCCGCTGAACGGCGACCGTGACGTCACGCAAGGAGATGCCCCATGTCCACTGATCTGCGCTCGCTCGGCCGCGACCCCCTCGACGTCGCCCCGTCCCTGCGCGCCGAGATCGAGGTGCGCGTCGTCGCGCACGACGAGACCCTCGATGGCATCGAAGCGCTGAGCATCCCGGTCACCGAGTCCGGTGAGGTCCCCGAGGCGCTCGGTGTGGACCGCGAAGGTCTGCGCCGTGCCGGCTTCACCCCGTCGGTCGGCTCGGCACTCTCGTTCCCGGGCACCGGCGTCCCGGTCCTGGTGGCCGTCGGCGTCGGAGACGTGGCGGACCTGGACCACGCCGCGGTCCGGGACGCGGCCGCCGCCTTCGCCGGAGCCGTGCCCTTCGACTCGCACCTGGCGACCCGGGTCCCGAGCTCGGACCGGCTGAGCCTCGCCGAGTCGGCCGCCGCGATCGTCGAGGGTGTGCTGCTCAAGCGCTACCGGTTCAGCCTCCGCAGCACGGATTCGGGACCGGTGCCGGTCGCCTCCCTCACCCTCATCGCACCCGACGGCGATGTGGAGGCGGTCCAGCGCGGCGCGGACCGCGGACGCGTGATGGCCCGGGTCGGCATGCTCAGCCGCGACCTCGCGACCTGCCCCGGGGGGCTGCTCACGGCCACGGCCATGGCGAACCTCGCCGTCGCGCTGGGCCCCGACGCAGGGCTCGAGGTGGAGGTGTTCGGCAAGGACGAGCTGACCGAGATGGGATGCGGGGGCCTGCTCGGCGTCAACCGCGGCAGCGAGCAGCCGCCGCGCATGGTTCGGATGACCTACGTCCCGGACGGGGAGCCGACCGGACACCTCGGCCTCGTCGGCAAGGGCATCATGTACGACTCGGGCGGCATCAACCTCAAGCCCAGTGACGTCTCGCACTCGCAGATGAAGAACGACATGTCCGGCGCCGGCGCGATCCTCGCGGCCATGACCGCACTGAAGGAGACCGGGTGCACGGCCCGGATCACCGCATACCTGATGTGCACGGACAACATGCCGTCCGGCTCGGCCATGCAGCTGGGCGACGTCCTCGTCACCCGCAGCGGGAAGACCGTCGAGGTGATGAACACCGACGCGGAGGGCCGCCTCGTCATGTGTGACGCGCTCAGCCTGTGTGTCGAGGACGGGGCCGACGTCATCGTCGACGTCGCGACCCTGACCGGAGCCTGCCTGCGGACCTTCGGCACCGAGGTCGCCGGGGTGATGGGCAACTCGCCCGACGTCGTCGACCTGGTCCGTCGAGCGGGTGCACTCACGGACGAGCCCGTGTGGGAGCTGCCCCTCATCAAGCGCTACCGTTCCCAGCTGGACTCGACGGTGGCCGACATGACCAACCTCGGCGGCCCGAACGCGGGATCGATCACGGCGGGGCTCTACCTCGAGGAGTTCGTCGAGGGGACCCCCTGGGCGCACCTCGACATCGCGGGCACCGCTCAGTCCGAGGCTGCCACGAGATGGCTGCCGAAGGGACCGACCGGCTTCGGCGCGAGGCTCCTCGTCGAGCTGGCGTCAGCGTTCACCGCGCCGACCGCGGACCGGTGAGGCCGCACGGTATCCGAGGGGTGCCGAGGGGGTCGTCGTGGATCCGGTGACGACGACGCTCGTCATCCTGGGCCTGGCGATCGTCGCCTTCGTCTCCAACCGGGTGCCCCTGGGCGTCGTGGCGATCGGTGTCTCGCTCGCCCTGTGGGCCACCGGGCTGCTCGGGCTGGACCAGGCACTGGCCGGGTTCGGGGACCCGACGGTCGTCTTCATCGCGACGCTCTTCGTCGTCGGTGAGGCCCTGGACTCCACGGGAGTGACCGCATGGGCCGGTCAGCAGGTGATCACGCGCGGCGGCCGGGACCGACGCTCGCTGCTGGCCGTCATCGGCGTCCTCGTCGCGGTGCTCACGGCGCTGATCAGCGTCAACGGCGCCGTCGCCGCGCTCCTGCCGGTCGTCGTGGTCGTCGCCGCGCGGGCCGGCATCGCCCCGTCCCAGATGCTCATGCCCCTGGCCTTCTCCGCGCACGCCGGATCGATGCTCGCGCTCACCGGCACGCCGGTCAACATCATCGTCAGCGAGGCGGCTGCGGACGCCGGCGAGGGCCGGTTCGGCTTCTTCGAGTTCGCCCTCGTCGGCGTCCCGCTGCTGCTCGGCACCCTCGCGATCATCCTGCTCGCCGGCCACCGGCTGTTGCCGACCCGGGTCCCGTCCACCCTGCCGCAGGACCTCGCGGACCTGACCGCGACGCTCCGCTCGCAGTATGCGCTGCCCACCGACACCGAGCTGGTGACGGTCGAGCGAGGGGTCACCGAAGTCCTGGTCCCGCCCAGGTCGCCGCTCATCGGCATCCACCTGTTCCCCGGTATGGCCACGCCCAGCGGTGACCTCGTCGTGCTCGCGGTCCAGCGCTCCGGCGAGGACCTGACCGCACCGGATGACACTCTCCGCGCCGGCGACATCCTCGTCCTCAGCGGGTCGTGGGAGCGCCTCCAGCACCACACGTCGAGCGACGAGGTCCTCGTCGTCGACGACCCGGCCAGGCTGCGGCGCGGGATCCCCCTCGGTGCCGGTGCCCGACGCACCCTGGTCATTCTCGCCGGGATGATCCTGCTCCTCGCGACGGGTGCCGTCCCGGCTGCCGTGGCCGGTCTGCTGGCCGCGGTCGCGATCGTCCTGACCGGGGTCCTGACGCCGAACGAGGCGTACCGGTCGGTGTCATGGACGACGGTGGTGCTCGTCGGCGGCGTGATCCCGCTGTCCACCGCGTTCGTCTCGACGGGCACCGCGGACGCGATCGCGGACGCCCTCCTGGGCCTGGTCGGCTCGGGATCGGCGCGCGTCGCCCTGCTCGCGATCTGCGTGCTGACCCTGCTGCTCAGCCAGCTGATCAGCAACACCGCGACCGTGCTCATCATGGTGCCGATCGCGACGGTCGTCGCCACCGACATCGGGGTGTCGGTGCTGCCGTTCCTCATGGCTCTGGCCGTGTGCGGAGCAGCGTCGTTCCTCACCCCCGTTGCCACAGCTGCGAACACCATGGTCATGGAGCCCGGCGGCTACCGCTTCGGCGACTACTGGAAGCTGGGCCTGCCGCTCCTGCTGCTCTCGCTGGCCCTCGCGGTGCTCTACGTCCCGCTGGTCTGGTCGTTCTGAACCATCTGGGCCGGACGGCTCCGAAGTCGCCGCACGATGAGGATCCAGACCGCGACCGCGGGGGCGGACAGCATCGCGCCCAGCGCACCGGCCACCGCCGCGCCGATGATGGTCGAGCCGAGGGTGACGATCGGATGCATCTTCAGGGCGGTGCTCGTCAGCCGGGTGAGGACGACCGTCTGGACGATGTTCTGGACGACGAGGACGACGATGAGCATGATCACCGCCGCCTGCAGCCCCGCGGCCCCCAGAGTGATCACCGTCGCGAAGGCCCCGGAGAAGATCGCCCCGAGATAGGGGATGTAGGACGTCACCAGCGTGATCACCGCGATGGTGAAGGCCAGTGGCACGTCCAGCAGCCAGGCGGCCGCACCGATGAGCACGGCCGTGACGACCGCCGAGAGGGTCAGACTGCCGAAGTATCGGCGGACGGCGTCGACGGCGTCATCCACCATGCCGGCACCGGCCTCCGGGGTCCAGCCGACGTTGCGACCGACCCACCGCGTCAGCCCGTGCCAGTCCACGAGCATGTAGTACACGAGGAAGCCACCGATCGCGATGCCGATGAAGAACGAGACGGTGCCGGAGAGCAGGCTGGGCAGATAGGTCAGGGCGCCGCCGAGGATCCCGCCCAGGAGGTCGCTCAGCTGCTGCTGCAGCGAGTCCTCCCCGAGCGTGACACCCTGCGTTGTCAACCACTGCTCGACCGAGGCCAGGCCCGCGTCGAGGGACTCCGTGAGCTCCGGACCCTGGTCGAGGATCCCCACGACGATCAGCCAGAGGGAGAAGGCGACGACTCCCGCCAGGAGCCCCATGACCAGCAGTGACCCGACCGACCTCGGTATGCGGTGGTCCGCCATCAGGTCCACCACCGGCGCGAAGAGAGCACCGAGGACCGCCGCGATGACGAGCGGGACGACGAGCCCCGGGATCTGGCCGAGCACCGAGATCACGACCACCGCCCCCAGTGCCACTCCCGTGAGCAGCCACCCGCGCATACCCCAGGTATGCAGGCGCGAACCCGGCTCCCCCAGCCGCACGGCTCCCACTGCCGCTGCCCTCAGCCGCCGATGAAGGAGGCGATGATGCTCGTGACGACGACCGAGGTGATCGTGACGGTCGAGAAGCCCGCGACGATCATCTTCGGGAGGATCTCCCCCTCGATGGCCTTGACCTCCTCGGGCGTCTCCCCCGCACCCTTGGCCGCCTCCTGGGACAGGATCATCGTCCCGGGGAAGCCGTAGAGCGCGGTCAGCCCGATCGCCACCGACATCGGGATGCTGTAGCCGACGAGCTTGCCCATCAGCGCGGCGAAGCCGGCGATCCCGACGATGCCGAAGAGGAAGGCGAGGAGCAGCGGGAATGCGAGCTCGGCGACGTCGGACGGCTCGACGGTTGCCAGGGGTGCGAACACGAGGATCATGATCGCGATCATCATCAGGCCGAAGGCGTCGATGCCGGAGAGCACGGACGGCTTGAAGATGCCCGTGGTGCGCAGCGCGATGCCGAGAATGAGGGCGACGACGAAGGTGTTGAGGATGCCGTCGGTGAGGTTGTTGATCCCGAGGGAGACCAGCACCGCGACGCCGACGACGAACAGGGTTCCGGCGGTGGTGCGGAACGCGTCCGGAAGCTTGGACGCTCCTGCGGCGGCCTCGTCGACCTCCTCCGCGGGGGCCAGCTCACCGGCCCGGTACTCGTCCCTCAGCCGGGCCGCCTCCTTGCGCAGGATGAGGGAGGTGAGGGGGAACCCGACCAGTCCCTGGAGGGCCGCGATGAGCACGGGGAAGATCGCGATGCTCGTCAGACCGATGCCGAGGGCGGCCTCCTGGACGATGAGGACCGAGATCGTGCCGCCGCTCAGGGACCCGGTCCCGGCGACGATGAAGTCCAGGGCCTGGGCGTACCCCTCCTCGGCCGTTCCGGAGATGCGCCCGCCGAAGATCAGCCCCGCGACGAGCAGCGCGACGCCGATGCCGAGGACCGTCGAGACGCCGACGAGGAAGGTCCGCCACTGCCGCTTGAAGTCCTCGAGGCTGATCATGGTGCCGAGGTGGACGATGATGAAGCCGACCACAACCCCCGCGAGACCGAGCAGGGACGAGCTCGTGAGCAGGTCCTCCGGGAAGATGTCGGTGAGGAACCCGACGAGGAAGATCAGCGACGCGACGAACAGCGACGACAACAACGACTGGGTCTTCTTCGCGACGAAGTCGCTCACCGTCCAGACGAGCATGACCACCACGAAGGCCAGGATGGGGTTCACGGCAAGAGCATGAGGTGCTCGGCCGGGATCAGGACCACCCGCTTCGGGTGGCCGCCTCGGAGCAGCACACTCGCCGGCGGCGGCTCAGACGCTCCGGTCCCGGGGGTGCGCAGCACCTGCGGCCCGCGTGGACGGCGTGACGCCGAGCAGGTCGGCGAGGCGCATGGCGTCGTGCGGCGCGTGCACCTTGGCGTCGTTGTCGAAGTAGACCAGCACCTCCGCCTGCTCGGACCACGTCCTGATCCGATCCGCCCAGGACTCCAGTGCCGGGTCGGAGTACCCGCTCGTGTAGAGCTCGGTGTCCCCGTGCAGCCGGACATAGGCGACCGGAGCGGTGACGACGTCGAAGTACGGCCAGAGTCCCGCCGTGTCGGCGGTGACGATGCCGACCCCGTGGCGCTCGAGAAGTCTGAGGAGGTCCGGGTTGTCGGCGAACGACGGGTGGCGGACCTCGAGCACGTGGCGCAGCACCCGGTCGGGATCGGGACCGGGGTCGGTCAGCGCCGCCTCGCGGAGCCGGTCGTCGTGCTGCTCGGCCAGGTGTGCCGCAGCACCGGCGGTTCGTGGCAGCCGGGAGAGGAAGTCGTCCACCCGGTCGTGGTCGTAGACGAGGCGTGGCGACAGCTGCCACAGGAAGGGGCCGAGCCGGGAGCCGAGCGCCAGCGGGCCCGAGGCGAAGAAGTTCGCCAGCGCGGTCTCGATGCCGCGCAGTCGCAGCATGTGCGTGATGAACCGGCTGCCCTTGACCGACAGGACCGTGTCGGCCGGCACCTGAGCGGCCCAGGACCGATAGCTGCTCGGCCGCTGGAGCGCATAGAAGGACCCGTTGACCTCGATCGTGTCGACGCAGTGCGCGGCATACTCCAGCTCGCGCCGCTGCGGCAGCCCGGGGGGGTAGAACACGCCTCGCCAGGGGGCGTAGCGCCACCCGGAGATACCCACGCGGATGCGGTGACCGGTCACCCCACCGACGGTATGCGATCGGCCCGCACGACGCCGCCGCACCGCGGCCGATCTAGAGTTGAGGGATGACGAACCAGCCTGAGGAGCAGGACGAGCAGAGTACGTCCGGTGTCGCCGCGAGCGACGGAGAACGGGTCGTGGTCGTCACGCCGGGGGGAATGGGCGTGGCCGAGCACGGCTCGGGTCAGCGGGAGGGGGACGATCGCGAGCGGCGTGGACCGACCGACCTGGTGGAGCAGCCGGCCAAGGTGATGCGGATCGGGTCGATGGTGAAGTCACTTCTCGAAGAGGTCCGCAACGCACCGCTCGACGAGGCCGGCCGGGCCCATCTGGCCCAGGTGCACGAGCGCTCGATCGCCGAGCTCAAGGACGGCCTCGCGCCCGAGCTCGTCGAAGAGCTCGACCGGATCGCCCTGCCGTTCGGCGACGGCAACCCCAGCGACGCCGAGCTGCGGATCGCCCAGGCCCAGCTCGTCGGCTGGCTCGAAGGCCTGTTCCACGGCATCCAGACAGCGTTGGTCGCCCAGCAGATGGCCGCCCAGGCGCAGCTGCAGCAGATGCGACAGCTGCCGCCGGGCTCGCACCCGGCCCAGGACGGTCAGAAGGGCGGCGGACCCAAGCCCCCTGCATCGAACGAGGGCACCGGCCAGTACCTCTGACGGCGCCGCGATACCGCCGGCAGCGTCCCGAGCGAGGCGGCCTCGTCACGCCCGCAGCAGCTCGGCGAGGTGCACCCCGTCGCGGCGCGCCAGGTCCCTCGCCTGGGTGCGGCACGAGAACCCGTCGGCGAGGAGCACTGCGTCCGGGTGGTCGCGCAGGGCGGGCAGCAGCTGCTGCTCGGCGACCGCGACCGACACCTCGTAGTGCCCGGTCTCCATACCGAAGTTTCCGGCCATGCCACAGCACCCGCCCAACCGGACCACCTCGGCCCCGGCTCGTTCGAGGACCGCCAGGTCCGCCGCATACCCCATGACGGCGTGCTGGTGGCAGTGCGGCTGGGCGAGGACCGTCGTGCCCGACAGGTCGGGCGGCGTCCAGTCCTCGAGGCCGTCGAGGAGCTCCGCGAGGGTATGCGTCGCCCGGGCGACCGCTCGGGCGCGCACCTCGTCCGCGGTGCCGGCCAGCAGGTCGAGGGCGTCGGAGCGCAGCACCGCGGTGCAGGACGGCTCGAGTCCGACCACCGGCACACCGGCCTCGGCGGCGGGTGCGAGCCGTCGCACGAGGTCGGCGACGCGGGTCCGGGCCTCGGCGCGCTGCCCGGTCGAGATCCAGGTCAGACCGCAGCAGTCGCCCTGGCGGGTGAAGGTGACCGACCGACCGGCTGCGGTCAGCAGCTCGGCAGCCGCCTCGGCCACGTGCGGAGCGAACGCCTCCGTGAACGTGTCGACGAACACCACGACGGGCGCCCCGGAACCGGCCGGGGCCGAGCGCCGCAGGCGCCGCCGTGACGGCGCAGGAAGGGTGCGCCGCGTGTCGACCCCGGCGACCCGGGACGCGATCGCCCGACCCTGCACGACGGCGATGCCCGCCCGGGCCACCGGGGACAGCAGCCGCGGCGCGGCATCGAGCAGCCCCAGCCAACGTGGGAGGGCGCCGAGCACGTGGTGGCTCATCGGCCGGCGCCGCGACGCGTAACGCTCCTCCAGGGCCAGCGACTTGTAGGTCGCCATGTCCACGCCCGTCGGGCAGTCCGAGAGGCACCCCTTGCAGGAGAGGCACAGCTCGAGGGCGTCGGCGACCGCCGGGTCGGCGACGCCGAGCGGGAGGTGTCCGCCGATGGCGTCCTGGAGGACCCGTGCGCGACCGCGGGTGGAGTCGGCCTCCTCACGGGTCGCGAGGTAGGACGGGCACATGACCACACCGGGCCCGGTGTGGTCGGCGCGGCACCGGCCCACGCCGGTGCACCGGAAGGCGCCGTCGAGACCGTCCCGGACGGCCGGCTGCAGCCGCAGGTCGCGGTCGAGCGGGGCGGGGTCGACCAGGACGCCGGGGTTGAGCAAGCAGTCCGGGTCGAAGCCGTCCTTGACCGCGGCCATGACGGCGAGCGCGTCCGTCGAGTACATGCGCGTGAGCAGCTCGCTCCGGGCCCGGCCGTCCCCGTGCTCCCCGCTGAGCGAGCCGCCGTAGGAGACGACGAGGTCGGCAGCCGCCTCGACGAAGGAGCGGTATGCGGTGCTCCCGTCGAGCGGGACGTCCACCCGGATGTGCAGACAGCCGTCCCCGAAGTGACCGTAGGGCAGGCCGGTGAGGTCGTGCTCGATGAGCAGGTCGTCGAAGTCGCGCAGGTAGGCGCCCAGCCGCTCCGGAGACACCGCCGCGTCCTCCCAGCCGGCATGCGCCGGACGGCCCCGCGGGGAGGTGCTCGACAGGCCGGCCCCGTCCTCCCGGATCCGCCAGAGGGCGGTGGCGTCGAGCTGGTCGGTGACCACCAGACCGGCGGTGCCGACGGCCCGGACGAGCCGCCGGCCGAGGGCGGCGACCTCACCCTGATCGTCTCCGGCGAGCTCGACGAACAGCCACGCGGCACCCTCCGGAAGCGGCGGAACCGCGAGCGGGCCGAAGCGGTTCCGCACGACGTCGACGATCCTGCGGTCGATGCCCTCGCAGGCCCGAGGCGCCCACGGCAGCACCGTCGGCACCGCGTCGCCGGCCTCGCCGATGGAGCCGAAGCCGAGGACGACGAGCACGGTGGCGGGCGGATCCGGAACGAGGTCCACCGTGGCCGACGTGAGCAGGCCGAGGGTCCCCTCACTGCCGGCGACGAACGCAGGGGCCGAGAAGCGTTCGGGGAGAAGGTGCTCCAGCGCATACCCGGACACCTGCCGGCCGAAGCGGCCGTGTTCGGTGCGCACGACACCGAGCCGCCCGTCGACGGCGCCGCAGGCGGCGTCCCAGGCCGGGTGCAGCGCCCGCACGGCGTCGCGCTGGTCGGCGCGACGGACCGTGACGAGCGATCCGTCGGCCAGCACCATCGACAGGGCCGCGAGGGTGTCGCTCGTGCGGCCGTAGCCGAGGGCCCGGGTGCCGCAGGCGTTGTTGCCGACCATCCCCCCGATCGTGCAGCGCGAGTGCGACGAGGGGTCCGGGCCGTAGCGCAACCCGAGCGTGCGCACCCGCCGCTGCAGGCTCGCATGCACGACCCCCGGCTCGACGGTCGCCGTGCGCGCCTCGTCGTCGACGGCCAGGATGCGGGTCAGGTGCCGGCTGCAGTCCACGACGACACCGGTCCCGACGGCGTTGCCGGCGATGGAGGTGCCGCCGCCCCGGGCGGTCACGGACACCCCGAGATCCCGGCATGCGGCGAGAATCGCGGGGATCTCGTCGACCTCCCGCGGGCGGGCGATGGCCAGGGGCTCGAGGCGGTACAGGGAGGCGTCGCTCGAGTACGCCGAGCGCAAGGTGCGGTCGATGCGGACGTCGGCCACGCCACGCGCTCGGAGGGCGGCGGCGACCCGGTCAGCGGTGGCGGACACGTCGGCTCACCGCACGACGTACTCGGCCGCGGTGCTCGCCCGCAGCGCACTGCACGTGAGTCGCTCCGGGTCGCGCCAGTGGCGCTCGACGGTCAGGACGGTATGCGCGGGCAGGCTCCCGCGTCCGTCCAACCTGACCTGCCACACCCCGTCGCCGGTCGGGTGGACGCCCGAGACGGTCAGGTCGGCGAGGCGGCGGGAGCCGCTGCGTCGGAGCAGCGCCAGGAGAGCCGCCTGAGCGGGCGAGGGGTGGACGCCGCATCCGCGGAAGTGCTCGAGGTCCACCTGGCCGTCGAGGTGGTCCGCGACAACGGCCGGCGCGTCCTCGGAGTCGAGCCCGCCGTAGAACACCGAGTCGGGCAGCATGGCGATGTTGCCGGCGAAGCGGTCGCCACCGAGGTGGCTGCACTCCCACACCAGATCCGGCCAGCGGTGGGCCAGCTCGGCGGCGATCGGGCGGCCCCGGACGGCACAGCAGACGTCGTGCTTGGCATGCGTGCACACCAGCGCCATCGGCTCGGCGGGCACCATCCGGGCGTCCGCGTCGGCGCGCCGGATGTCGACGAGGTCGAGCGCGCCGCGCACGTCCTCCGGCGTCGCCCATTGCCCACGAACCCAGGTGCGGCGGACCGAGTCGACGAACCACCAGGACAGGGGCGCGCCGGGCACGGCCCGCCCGGGCCTGCGCACGAGCATGGGCCGGACCTCGACGGCCAGCGTCCGTCGGTCGATCTCGGGACCGAGCTCGTCACCGAAGATGCGGGTGGCCTTGACCGGCCAGCGCCCCGGGCACTCGAACAGCAGCCACCCCCTGGCCGGCGGAGCGCTGCCGACGAGGGGGTCCTGTCGGTCCCTGGCCCGGACACTGCACGTGTCGGCGCCGAGTCGCGTCGCAGGCGCGCGGTCCGAGGTCACAACGTCGATGGTATGCAGACGCCCGCGTGCAGTAGTCGCTCGGCCAGCCCGGGTGCGACGGTGACCGGTCCCCCGACCTCGAGGAGCTTCTCGATCTCAGCGAGGTCCGACCGCTCCAGCGGCACGTCGCGGACCCGGGTGACCAACCGGAGCGGGTCGCGCTCGAGGCGGGGCCGCAGGTGGGCGCGCAGCTCGACCCGGGTGCCACCCTCGCGCGCGGCGCGCAGCTGGGCGACCGGTCCGAGCGGGCCGACCCGCTGTCCCGCTCTCGCCTTGGCTGCGAGCAGCCCCGCGACCGCGTCGTCGGGCAGCCCTTCGATCGCCGCGACCAGAGCGCCCCGCACGGCGCGGGCGTCGGTGCCCCACGTCGTCGCATCCGCCACGTCCACGCCGAGCGGCAGCGAGGCGCGAACGGTCTCGTCATCGGTCAGCCGGCGCAGGGCCGCCACGGTCAGCTGCTCCGCCAGGTGGTGCCGGGTCCACTGGTGCACGCCGATCGTCAGATGGATCGACACCTCGCCCATGGCCGTGGCCGAGTGCAGGAACCCGCGCGGGAGGTAGAGCACGTCACCGGGCGACATGACGAACTCGTCGAGCGGCGGCGTGCTCGCCGCCGCCTCGACTGCATTGCGGTGCTGGTCCCAGGGCTGGTCGCGCAGGGGCAGCGGCCAGACCGGCTCACGGATCCGCCACCGCTTCTGCCCCTCGACCTGGACGACGAACACGTCGTGCACGTCGTAGTGGTCGCTGAAGCCGGTGTTCTGGGGCGGGGTCACGTATGCGTTGACCTGACAGGGGTGGCCGAGGTCGGCTGCGAGGTCCTGGGTGAAGCGCAGGACCGGCTCGTAGGAACGGTGCAGGGCCTGCAGGACGAGTGTGGCGCCGGCCTCGAAGTGCCGCCAGATCAGGTCGTCGTTGAGCTGGTCGGCGACGGTGGCGCCGACTCCGCCGCCGCTGGTGAACTCCCGGTCCCCGAACGTCCGACCGTCCTTGGCGACCCGCAGGAACGGGGCACGCAGACCGCGCACGCTGATCAGCTCGTCGACCGCATCACCTGAGAACAGGTCGTCCACCGGTCCGGCCGCGGCGCGCAGCGGCCGGCGGCCCCAGTGGTCGTCGGCGAACTGGGCGACGGAGGTGCCGCCGAGGAGACGAGGGAGAGCAGCCGCGACGCGCGGCTGCTCTCCCGTGGACAGGTGCGTCATACCGGGTCAGGCGCTCCCGTCGGCCCCACCATCAGCGCCACCATCGGCGCCACCGTCAGCGCCACCGTCTGCACCGCCACCTGCCGCGCCGCCATCGGCCGGGCCGTGACCCGCAGCGCCGTCCGCGCCACCGTCGGCACCACCGTCAGCGCCGCCATCCGCACCACCATCAGCGCCACCGTCCGCACCGCCACCTGCCGCGCCGCCATCGGCCGGGCCGTGACCCGCGCCACCGTCGGCGCCACCATCGGCACCACCATCGGCGCCGCCGTCAGCGCCGCCGCCTGCGGCTCCGCCATCGGCCGGGCCGTGGTCGGGGTTGTTCAGCTCGTCATCTCCGGGACTGGTCGTCATTCGTGCCTCCATCGAGTCGGTCGGCCTGGTTGCCGATCCTCTATGTCTAGCGATGTTCGCCCCCCGATGCCACCGCAAGGGTTGGACAATTCGGCCGGACGTTTCGGCCGGTCAGGCGCTTGAGCCAGGCTCCAGGCGAGCGCCGGGCGCGACCTCCGAGGAGGCGGCGACGGTCGTGTCCCGGCCGAGGATCGCGATGTCCCGCTCGTGCAGTCGGGTCGATGCCGGCGTCTGCCCCACCCGTGCGCCCCGACCGATCCGGCAGCCGTCGTCGACGATGCTCGTGCGAACCGTCGCCCCCGACGCGACAACGACATCAGCCCCGATGACGCTGTCCTCGACCACCGCGTCCTTCTCCACGACGACTCCCGGGCCGAGCACCGACCGGCGCACCGTGCCGTGCACCACGACCCCGGCCCCGAGCAGGGCGTCGTCGACCTGCCCGCTCGGGCGCACCCGGGCGGGAGGCTTCTCGGGCCACCGGGTCAGCACCGGCATCCCCGGCCGGTCGAAGACGTCGACCTTTCCCCGGAGCAGGTCCCGGTGGGCCTGGAGGTACACCTCGGGTCGGCCGACGTCCCGCCAGTACCCGTCCATGGGAGCCGCATAGGTCCGTCCCCGGTCGACAAGGGCCGGCAGGAGGTGCTCCCCGAAGTCGCCGAGGCCGCTGCTGCCGTCCTCGTCGGCGTGGGACAGCTCGGCGCGCAGACTCGCGAGCAGTTCGAGGAGAACGCCGGGCTCGTAGAGAAAGATCTCGGTGGCCACGGTGGTTCCGGTGGGTTGCTCCGGCTTGTAGGCGAAGCCGCTGACGCGACCGTCCCGCTCGACCTCGACGACCGCGTTGTGCCGGGCCTCGGACCGCCCGACCTCGGCGGTGACGATGATGCACTCGGCGCTGCGGTCGATGTGGTCCCGGATCACGGGGCGCAGGTCGAGGTTGAAGACGTGGTCGGCGCTCATGACGACGAGCACGTCCGGCCCGAAGTCCCTGATTGCGTCAGCCAGCTGGACGAGGTTGTCCGCGTTGCCGGCCGCGAAGCCGCTCTCGCTCGAGGTGGACCCCTCCTCGGGCACAACCCGTCGGTACCCGCCCCGGGTCCGGTCGAGATCCCACGGTCTGCCCTGGGCGATGTAGGGATCGAGCGTCGAGGCGAGGTAGCTGACGCTGATCCAGACGTCGGCGATGCCGCTTCCCGCGAAGCTGGACAACGGGAAGTCGATCAGCTTGTACGACCCGGCGAACGCGAGGGCGGGTTTGGCCCGCTCCCGGGTCAGGACGTCCATCCGCGCACCCTCGCCACCGGCCTGGATGATGCCGAGCACCCTCGGGAAGCCTTCCATGGCGCAACCGTATGCCCGGCAGGCCGGGCGTGCAGGACTGCCGTGCAGGCCCGACGGCGCAGGACGATAGGTTGCCGCTATGACCGATCGTGACCTCGACGTCGTCCTGCTCGGAGCCACCGGCTTCACCGGGCGGCTCATCGCCGCCCATCTGATCCAGACGGCCCCCGAGGGGGTGCGGTTGGGGTTCGCCGGGCGAAGCAGGACCAAGCTCGACGCTCTCGTGGCCGATATCGGCCCTGCCGCGACCAGGGCCGAGCTGATCGAGATCGACGTCCGGGACTGGGCCGACCTGCAGGCCCTGGTCGCCCGCACCAAGGTCATCGCCTCGACGGTGGGCCCGTACATCCGCGACGGCATGCCGCTGGTGCGGGCCTGCGCGGCGGCGGGCACCCACTACTGCGACCTGACCGGCGAGGTCCTCTTCGTGCGGCAGTCGGCCGACGAGTGCCACGAGAGCGCCCAGGCCAGCGGAGCCCGCATCGTGCACGCGTGCGGGTTCGACTCCGTTCCCTCCGACCTCGGCGTCTGGCAGACGGCGCAACGGGCGGCCGAGGCGGGCGAGGGAACCCTCGAGGACACCGTCCTCCTCGTGCGCTCGATGAAGGGCGGCTTCTCCGGCGGCACGCTCGACACCGGCCGCCAGCAGGCGATCATCGCCCGCGCCGACCCCGCCGCACGCACGATCCTCGCCGACCGCTACTCCCTCTCCCCGGACCGCGCGAACGAGCCCAGGGGAGAGGAGGGCCGCACGGGGTCGTCCCCAGCGCATACCGGCGGCGCTCATGGCGCGCCCGCGATCGGCCCGCTGGCCAAGGTGACCCCCCTCGGGCCCGCGGTGGAGAAGGTCGTGCGGTCCGGGCTGGAGAAGGTCTCGGTCCGCCAGGACGAGGAGGGCCACTGGACCGCCCCGTTCGTCATGGCCGAGTTCAACACCCGCATCGTGCGGCGCTCCAACGCGTTGCTCGACTGGGCCTACGGCCGCGGCTTCCGCTACCGCGAGGTCACCGACCTCGGGCGCTCGGCGCAGGCGCCGTACCTCGGCGCGGGTCTGTCGGCCGGCCTGATGGCCGGGCTGCTCGGCCTGTCGTTCGCCCCGACCCGGGCTGTGCTGGACCGGGTCCTGCCCAAGCCCGGTGAGGGCCCCTCCGCAGCGACGATGGCCAAGGGCCGCTTCGTCATGGACATCGTCGCGCGCACGTCGACCGGAGCGGTGTTCCGCACCAGGGTCGCCGCCGAGCGGGACCCCGGCTACACCGGCACCGCCGTGATGATCGGGCAGGCCGCCCTCGCACTCGCCCTCGACGAGGACCGACTGCCAGACCGCGCGGGTGTCCTGACCCCCGCGACCGGCATCGGTGGAGTGCTCATCGACCGGCTCGTCGGGCAGGGCTTCACTTTCGACACCGAGCGTGTCGAAGCCCACTGACCCGGACACCCTCGCACCGATAGGGTTGGACCAGGCGGCTGCACCGATCGACGAAGAGGGAGTCGACATGACCGAGTACGACACGACGTACGAGAACGCCGACGACGTCAACCCGGTGACGACACTGACCGACGAGGAGTGCTGGGAGCTCCTGAACACCACCGAGTTCGGCCGGATGGCATACCACCTCGCCGGTGAGGTGCACATCGTGCCGATCAACTACGCCACCGATGGCTCGCGGCTCTACTTCAAGACGGCTGAGGGGTCCAAGCTCCTCGGCATCGTCATGAACGAGGACGTCGCCTTCGAGATCGACCGCATCACGGAGAACTCCGCCACGTCCGTCTGCATCCGCGGCCGCGCGCACCTGCTCGAAGGCAGCGAGGAGCACGTCGTCGAGCAGCTGCCGCTGCGGCCCTGGGTGCCGACGCTGAAGTTCAACGTCGTCGCCATCGACCCGGCCGAGATGACCGGCCGGTCCTTCAACCTCAGGCGTCCGTGGACGCACCTGAAGACGGACGCCGACTGACCCCCTAGCCCGGCCGGTCCCGACTCGACCTGTCAGGCCTCGCCCTCCGCCGCTTCCCGGATGACGATTCGGGTCCACGCCCCGAGGTACACCTGCTCGCCTGCCGCGATCTCGCGCTTCTGGCCGGTCGGGATCGGGTCGCTGGGCAGGTCGGCGGTCGCCGACCCGACGTAGGTGCCGTTGGCCGAGCCGAGGTCCTCGATGAACCAGCGCGTGCCGTCGGTCGTGAGCTGGGCGTGGCGCCGGCTGACTCCGGGGTCTCCGGAGACGTCCACCTCCGGTGAGATGCCCCGCGACCGGGACGCCCGGCCGACCAGGCTCGAGGTCCGGCGCAGCACGACCACGGTGGGCATGCCGGGGGACGGCATGGGGTCGCCCGAGCCCTGGTCGTGGTACCAGTCCGGGTCGATCCAGACCTCCGCGACCCAGGGCCGGTCCAGCCCGGGTGCCGGGCCGGCGAACGACTCCACGGCCGGGCTCGGCAGCGGGGCCGGTCGCGACATCGGCTCGGGCTCGACGACGGAGCCTGCGTCGGGTTCGGCCTCGGGTTCGGGTCCGGGCTCCGGCGGCGGTGCCGGCTCCGCCGACACCCCGGAGCCGGGCGGCGGGAGGGTGAAGATGGACGGCTCCACCGGGCGCGGCATCGTGCCGGTCGTGTAGTCGTACCCGCAGGCCTCGCAGAACAGGGCGTCGTCCGGGTTGGCGGCCGAGCAGTTCGGGCACTGCTGGGTGTCGGGACGCACCGGAGCCAGATCCGGCGCGGTGGCGTCGGGCTCATCCTGCCCCGCGCCCGCCGGCTCGATCGCCAGCCCGCAGACGTCGCAGTAGTCCTCGCTCTGGCTGGTGTGCCCGTCCGGGCAGGTGCGGGCCATCGCTATCTCCGGATCCGGGTGGTCTTGGTCGACGCCGTGTCGAGCGCCATCTCGTCGGCGCGCTCGACGGACCGCTTCAGCCGCACCGTGCCGGTCTCGGCGTCCTCGACGTCGACGACCTTGCGGAGCTTGGCGGTGGCCTCGTCGTTGCCGGTCTGCTCGGCCAGCTGGACGGCCCGCCCGAGCTTCTGGGTCGCTGTCGCGTCGTCGCCCGCCGACTTCGCGGCCAGACCCTCCTGGATCATCGCCGCCAGCTCGGTCTGACCGGTGTAGTGGGCCACCTGCTCGTCGATCGGCGCCGTGAGGGAGTGGTCGGCGGACCACTTGGCCTTGACCAGTCCCTGGGCGTAGACCTGCTCGTGGATCACGAGCTGGACCCGGGCGGCCAGCTGCTCCTGTCCGAGTGCCTTGGCCGCGAGCCGCACCGACACGTGGTAGTCGCGGGACTCGTCGGCCCACGCTCCCGTGGGATACGCGCCGGTCAGGTCGTTGATGGGACGGCGCCGGGCGGTCAGCTCCTCGACCGTCGGCGAGACCTGCCGCACGAAGAGGATCTGGGCGCCCTGCGGCGTCCACACCCGCAGCTCCGCCTCGGCCACCCCCCTGGCCATCGAGGTCCGCATGATCTCGCGGAACTGGTCGCTCATCTGGTGCGGTTCCGGGATGATGTCGACGGTGCCGAGCAGGTTGGTCGCGATCCGGCGGATCTCCTCGACCTTCCAGCTCGTGCCGACGCCACGGCAGTCGACCTGGTAGACGCCCATGGCCCTGCCGATCGCCGCGTCGAGCACCTCGGGGGCTTCGTTGTTCTCACCGTCGGTCAGCAGGATGGCGTGCCGCTGGATCACCTGCGGGACGGAGTAGAAGAGCTGGCCGGTCAGGTCCAGCCAGGTGCCGATCGCGGTGCCGCCGCCGCTGGTCAGCTGGGCGATCGCCCGGGACGCCTCGGCCCGGGTCTGCGGCGACATCCGGACCATGCCCGGCCCGGTCCGCACGTGCGGGTATGCGAGGAACGCCGCGCCGTTGCCCGAGACCACCGCGAAGTACGTCCCGTCGACGATCTCGGCCAGCGCGGCCTGCGCGGCCTGCTTCGCCTGCTCCATCTCGAGGTCGCCCATGGAGCCGGAGGTGTCGATGATGATGATCTCCCCGGCGTCCCCGGCGCCCGTCTGCCCCGCGATGCCGGCGCCCACGCAGGTGATCGTCACGATGGCGTTGACGTCGGTGCCCCCATCTGGGAGGTACTCGTTCTGGTAGACGGTCGCGCTGAACTCGGCCATGTCACTCCTTGGGGTCGGCGTGGTCGTCTGTCTGTGGTCCATCCTCGCCCACCGGGCGGGCTCCCATCCGCGCGACCACGACGCTGATGTTGTCGTGCCCGCCGGCCTGCACGGCCCACTGGACGAGCTCGAGCGCGACCTGCTCGACGTCGTCGGGATGCGTCCGGCCCGCGGCGTGCACCTGGGCGGCCAGCTCGGCGGGCGTCGGTGCGTAGTTCCACAACCCGTCGGAGCACACGAGCGCCCAGCCGTCCTCGGTGAGCGGCAGCCGCCCGATCGTCGGCACGACGTCCTCACTGTCGCGGCCCAGCCAGCGCGTGATGGCGTGCGCCTGGCTCGAGCGGTGCGCCGCCTCGGGCTCCATGCCCGCGGCGATGAGGGCCTCGGCGGCGGAGTCGTCCCGGGTGAGCTGGTGCGCGGCGCCCGAGTCGGGCACCCAGTACGCGCGAGAGTCGCCGATGTTCGCGTGCCACAGGACCGGGCCCTCCGGCTCGGCCTCCACGACCACACACGTGAACGTCGCCGAGGCGGGACTCTCGGTGTCGGATGCGGTATGCGCGACGATCGCCGCCTGCGCAGCGGCGGCTGCATCCGTGAGTGCCTTTCGGACGGCGGCCTCGCGTGACTCCGGCGTTCCGAGGCCGTGGCCGGCCGGCATCCGCAGGACGTCGCGTGCGGCGCGCGCGCCGGCGAGCGAGGCGACATCGGAGTCGATCGAGCTGGACACGCCGTCGAGGACGACGAGCACGCAGCGCTCCCCCGGGGTCTCGCTCGCGACGGTGGCGATGGCGTCCTCGTTGCGGGTGCGCTTGGCACCGCGGTCGCACACCCCGGCCACCCAGGGGGCGGGCGTCTCGCGGAAGTGCTCGCGTTCGCTCGGAGCCTTCGTGCCGCACTGCTCGCAGTACAGGTCCTCCCCCACCGGGCCGCCGCACTCAGTGCAGGGTCGGCGCGTTGCCGGCTCCCCCGTGTCGGTGAGCAGGTGCGTCGGGCGGCTGATCGGGGACGAGTCGGGCCCCTCGACCTTCAGACCGGTGTGGGCCTGCTGCTCGGTCACCTCGCCCAGCTGGGCGCCACAGGCCTCGCAGAAGTTCGCACCGTCGGGCACCTCATCCCCGCAGCGGGGGCAGCTCTGCCGACTCGGGCCGGTGGCGTCGCTCATGTCATGCTCCAGTTCCTGACCTGGTTGGCGCGCAGCACCCACGCGACCCGCTCCTCGCGCGTCGCGGCGTCGCGTCCGAGGGCGCGGTAGGTGTTCTCGAGCCCGTCACGCAAGGTGCGCTCCTCGGCCGTCCAGGACCCGATCCGGACGGACGGCTGCGGGCCTGCGCTCTCGACGATCGACAGGGCCCGCTCGAGGATGCGGGTCGTGAACAGGCCCCGCTCGGTGGTGTCCATCCGCGTCGAGGCGATGCTGTCGAGCGACTGGGCGAGGACGGTCAGGTCGTCGCCCGAGCCGTCGAGGAGGATCGCCGCCCGCATCCGCCGGCTCTCGGGATACCCACGAGAGGTCGTCGGCACCTGGTCCAGGGCCTCCACCGCCCCGGTCGTGTCGGCCTTGGCGGCTCGCACGCGGGCCTTGCCGAAGGCGGCCACCGCGACATAGCTCGCGTCGGTCGAGGCGCACGTCGAGTACAGCCCCTCGGCGACGTCGTGGAGCCCGCCGCGCTCGCACGCGAGGGCGAGCGCGAGCTTCGGGGCCAGCTCTCCGGGCACCTGGCGGTAGACGGCGTTGAAGGCGCGCTGGGCGGCCGGCCAGTCACCGCGGACCAGCGCCGAGAGCCCCTGGACCCACAGTGCCCGCCACTCCCACGGGTCCTCGCGGAGCATCTCGATCGCGATCGCATCGGCCTGGTCGGGAGCTCCGAGACGCAGCTGGGCGTCGGCGCGGGCGAGGTGGATCTCGGGCGTGACCGACGTCGCGTGCCGCAACGCGAGGAGGCGCGAGGTGGGGTCTGGATCCGTGATCGAGGTGACGAAGGCGTACTGCGCGTCGGAGCTGTCGGCGCGCAGGGCCGGCAGCGTCGACCACTCCAGCGCCCCGCCGGCGTAGGCGGGTGAGGTGAACAGCACCGACGCGGCCGAGGTGAGCGCCGTGCCTGGCGTGCGCCTCGCGACCACCTCACGCAGCACGCCGAGCAGCTGCATCCGCAGCTCGTCGGTCGAGGCGAACCGGTCGGCGGGGTCGGGTGCGCAGCACTTGGCGATGAGCCAGTACAGGCTGTCGTACTCCTGGAACAGCGGCGTCGACGCGACCGGCGGCAGGCTGTGCACGTAGGTGCCCTGATAGCCCCGGAACTCCATGCACAGGACGAGCAGGGTCCGACCGATGGTGTAGATGTCCGAGGCGACGGACGGCCCAACCTCGCCGACCTCCGGGGCCTGGTAGCCGACCGTGCCGTAGATGGCCGAGTGCTCGTCGTCGATCCGGCGCACGCCGCCGAGGTCGATGAGCTTGACCGCGTCACCGACCTGGATGAGGTTGTCCGGCTTGAAGTCGCAGTACACGAGACCGAGGTCGTGGAGGTACTGGAACGCCGGCAGCACCTCGTAGACGTAGGCCAGCGCCTGGTCGACCGGCAGCGGGTCGTACTCGCCGCCGTTGGCCGCCATCCGGTCCTTGAGGATCTCCTTGAGCGACTTCCCGCCGACGTACTCCATGACGATGTAGCCGGCGCCGTCGTGGGTGACGAAGTTGTAGATCTCGACGATCAGGGGGTGCTCGACCTGGGCGAGGAACTGCTGCTCGGCGATCGCGGCAGCGAGCGCGTCCGCGTCGCCCGCGTTGAGCAGGCCCTTCAGGACCACCCAGCGGTCGGAGACGTTGCGGTCCCGCGCGAGGTAGATCCACCCGAGCCCGCCGTGCGCGAGCGGGCCGGCCACCGCATACTGACCGGCGACGAGGTCACCCGCCTTGAGCTTGGGGGTGAACGAGTACGGCGCGCGGCACCTCGGGCAGAACCCCTCGGTGCGGCCCGGACGGTCCCCGACCGAGCGGCCGACCTCGGCGCCGCAGCTGCTGCACA
>JBAUUB010000293.1:0-11516 GCA_049582485.1 Dermatophilaceae bacterium | reverse complement strand
GCTGTCCGCAGCGCCGACGGCGGCGCCGGCGGCCTCGTCCGCGGAGGCTGCTGCGGCGGCGACGCGCTGATCGGCCTCGTCCGCGCGACGGTCGGCGTCCTCGGCGCGACGCTCGAGATCAGCGATGCGGCTCTCGTAGTCGGCGATCGTCGAGCGGGCGTCGTCGGCGCCCTGCTCGAGCTGCTCGACCCGCGCCTCGGCCGTCTGCGCCCGCAGGTCGGCCTCACGGAGGCGCTCCTGCAGCGTGGCCACCTCGTCGACACGGCCGGACTCGCGCTGGTCGACATCGCCCAACTGGGCCTCGAGGTCGGCGAGACGTGCGGTGAGTGAGTGGTTCTCGGTGGTGAGGGTCTCGAGGTCACCGTTGACGGCGGTGAACCGGCTCTGCAGGTCGTCGTGCTCACTGCGTAGGGCTGCGAGCTGCGCCACGGCCTCGGGCTCCTGGCCGCCGTCCGTGGGGACCGCGCTGAGCCCACGGCCCGCGCGGCAGTCGTTGAGCTGGGTCCGCAGGTCCTCCGTGGCCTGGCTGCCCCGGCGCATCTCGGCGACGATCTCGTCGAGGAAGTCATCGACCTCGCGCTCGTCGTACCCCTTGCGGAACTGCGTCTGAGTGAACGTCTTGTTGAGGACGTCCTCCGGCGTCAGCGCCATCTGTCACCTCTTTCGCTATCGGCGTTGCTCGTCAACGCCGCTGGACATCACGTGGTGGGCCCGTGACGGGAAGCGATCGGACACACCAGGCACCTGGTCCACTGTAGAGGCAATGTCACGACCACGTCACAATCGGTGCTGGCCTGGCCCCCTGGTGAGGCTGCACCGGCGAACGCGGCTACGGGCTGACGATCGCGAGCAGGATGTAGATGAGGAGCACAAGGACGAAGAACGCCAGATCGAGGGCGACTCCGCCGATCCGCAGCGGCGGCAGCACCTTGCGAAGCGCTCGCAGCGGCGGGTCGGTCAGCGTGTAGACGCCCTCGGCCAGGACCAGGACGGGTCCCTTCGGTCGCCACTCACGGGAGAAGACCTGGACCCAGCTCAGGATGAGGCGGGCGAACAGCACCAGCAGGTACAGGTACAGGAGCAGCCCGATGAAGCTTCTGACGGTGTTCATCGACTGGAATGACTCCTGACCTCGACCGGGCGGCCTCGCCGGTGCGGGGCCTTCAGCTCTGGTTGAACGGTGCGGTGCGCGCGGGGGTTCCCGGGGCCTCGCCGTTGCCGACCTCGATGCCGTGGGGCGACAAGAGGAAGACCTTCGCGGTGACCCGCTCGATGCTACCCCGCAGCCCGAAGACCAGACCGGCGCCGAAGTCGACGAGCCGCTTGGCGTCCGCGTCGTCCATCTCGGTGAGGTTCATGATGACGGGAGTGCCGTCGCGGAAGCTCTCGCCGATGACCCGCGCCTCGTTGTACGTGCGGGGGTGGATCGTGGTGATCCGTCGGATGGCACCGAGCTCGCGGTTCTGGACCAGGCGGACGTTCGCGTTGCCCGAGCGCAGCGGAGTCACCGACGCACCAGCGGACTCCGACTCGTCCTCGCGAGCCGCCTCGGGGACCTCGTCGAAGGCGTCCTGGGCGTCGTACTCCTCGTAGTAGTCGTCCTCGTAGCGCTCCCCCTGGTCCTTGAGGCCGAGGTAGACCATCGTCTTGTGCAGTGCGCCGCCCATGAAAGCTCCTGACTTCGTAGTGCGCCGGGACCGACGTTCGGTCGAGCTGAAGTTCGTGATTGAAGTTACCGGTGTGACGGGCGAGATCCGAGGATTGCCGTCCCGACACGCAGGTGTGTCGCGCCGTGGGCGATGGCCGACTCCAGGTCGCCGCTCATCCCGGCCGAGACCCATCGCGCGTCGGGATGGTCGGTCTGCAGGTCGGACGAGATCTCGGCGAGCCGGCCGAAGGCGTGGTCGGGATCCATCCCGAGGGGCGCGACCGTCATCACGCCTCGCAGCCGGAGCCTCTGCAGTCCGGCGACGACCTGCGCCAGTCGGGGCACCTCGCCCGGCAGGGATCCGCCGCGTGCCGGGTCCGGCTCAGGGTCGAGATCCACCTGGATGAGCACGTCGAGCGTGCGACCGGCACGGTCGGCCCCCCGGTCCAGCGCCTCGGCCAGCGCGACCCTGTCGAGGGAGTGCACCACGTCGGCGTAGCGGGCGATCGATCCTGCCTTTT
Organism: Dermatophilaceae bacterium; assembly: GCA_049582485.1. Taxonomy (GTDB): domain Bacteria; phylum Actinomycetota; class Actinomycetes; order Actinomycetales; family Dermatophilaceae; genus F2B08. Next base: position 9,347 of record JBAUUB010000293.1, on the reverse strand, counting down.
TGCGCTGCGCCTGACCGATGAAGTGGACCCGCGGAAGGGGTGCGCCGGCCAGCAGCTCGGCAGTCTCCTGCACCTTCGTCCGTGCCTCCTGGTCGCGGTTCTCACCGATGTCCCGGACGCCCAACGTGACGAGGGAGACGATGTCGGTGGCCGGGAAGAACTTCGTGACCACGATGAGGGACACCTCAGCCCTGTCCCTCCGGGCTGAGGCGCAGGCGGCACGAATCCGTTCCTCGGTCCGTGCCAGGCCGGCCCGCAGCTCCTCGATCCGTCGGTCGTCGGTCACGACGCGTCCTGCGACGGGCCGGTCAGCATGACGACCCCGGCGAACCGTCCCGTGCGACCGTCCCGTCGGTACGAGTAGAGGTCGAGACTCTCCCGGGTGCATCCCGGGACCCAGCGGGTGGGCACGTCCGCCCGAGCGAGCTGCTCGACGACACCGGCTGCGACATCGATCGCCGTCGTCCCGGTCCAGGTGACGGCGGCGCAGACGGGCTCGATCCGGGCGGCCTCGTCACGCATCTCGCCGGGCACCTCGTAGCAGCGCCCGCAGACCGAGGGTCCCACGACGGCACGGATCTCGCGGGCACCCACGTCCCGCATGGCGGTGACCGCGGTGGGCACGACTCCGGCCAGCATCCCGGGCCTGCCGGCGTGAACCGCTGCGGCGACGCCGGCGTCCGGGTCGACGAGGAGCACCGGAGTACAGTCGGCCACGAGGGCGAACAGGGCGACCCGTGGCAGAGTCGTGACCACGGCGTCCGAGGACGGGACGGCCGAGTTGAGATCGTCCTCGCGCGTCACGAGTCGGACGTCCGCCCCGTGGACCTGGTCCATGAAGACCGGCGTGACCCCTTCGGGCGGTAGTCCGGCGAGTCGGGCCAGCTCCCCCACGACGGTCTTCCGGTTGCGCCGGACGGCCAGGTCGTCGTCACCGACGTGGAGCGCCAGGTCGAGCCCGGCATAGCGACCGCTCGACTCACCCGAACCCCGGCTCGTGATGGCGAGAACGGCGCCCTGACCTTGCTCGGACCACCACCAGGTGCTGGCCTCGGACACCTACTTGAGGAAGTCCGGGACGTCGAGGTCCTCCTCGTCGTCGAAGGTCACCGCCCGTGGAACCGGCTGCGCTGCGGGGCGAGCGGACTCCGGCTGCCCGGGCGACGACTCGGCCGTGGACGGGTCCGCCTCGGCATCCCCAGCCGTCGGCGGCGCGGGCGGTGCCATCGAACCGTCCCTGGCCGGGGCCGCGGCCGCGGCGGACTGCGGCGGGGACGCAGGGGTCGCCACCCGGGCACCTCCGCCGTGGACCGTACCGAGAGCCATCTCGTCCCCGCGCTTCTTGGGACTGCCTCCGTCGAAGCCCGCTGCGATGACGGTGACGCGGACCTCGTCGCCGAGTGCGTCGTCGATCACCGCGCCGAAGATGATGTTGGCCTCGGGATGCGCGGCCTCCTGGACCAGTCGGGCCGCCTCGTTGATCTCGAACAGACCGAGGTCGCTGCCTCCCTGGATCGACAGCAGTACCCCGTGGGCCCCGTCGATGCTCGCCTCGAGAAGCGGGCTCGAGATGGCGAGCTCGGCGGCCTGCACCGCGCGGTCCTCGCCCCGGGCCGACCCGATCCCCATCAGGGCTGATCCGGCGCCCTGCATGACGGACTTGACGTCGGCGAAGTCGAGGTTGATCAGGCCCGGCGTGGTGATCAGGTCGGTGATGCCCTGGACACCCGAGAGCAGCACCTGGTCGGCACTTCGGAAGGCGTCCAGAACGCTGACCGCGCGGTCGCTGATCGAGAGGAGCCGGTCGTTCGGGATGACGATGAGGGTGTCGACCTCGTCACGGAGGTCCGCGATGCCGGTCTCGGCCTGGTTGGCGCGGCGTCGACCCTCGAAGGTGAACGGCCGGGTGACGACACCGATGGTCAGAGCCCCCAGCGACCGGGCGATGCGGGCCACGACAGGCGCTCCGCCGGTGCCTGTGCCGCCGCCTTCGCCCGCGGTGACGAACACCATGTCGGCCCCCCGCAGGACCTCCTCGATCTCCTCGGCGTGGTCGTCGGCCGCTCTGCGCCCGACCTCGGGGTCGGCCCCGGCGCCGAGGCCCCGGGTCAGCTCGCGGCCGACGTCGAGCTTGACGTCGGCGTCACTCATGAGGAGTGCCTGGGCGTCGGTGTTGATGGCGATGAACTCCACGCCCTTCAAGCCCACCTCGATCATCCGGTTGATGGCGTTCACGCCACCGCCGCCGATGCCGACGACCTTGATGACGGCCAGGTAGTTCTGGGGAGTTGCCACGGGCGGGGCCTTTCAACAAATGGGACATCTCGACGAAGAGTCTCAATGTGATGTGTAGAGTTAGAGTTTGGCTGTGATGCGCTGCTGGAATGACGCTATGTCGGGTGAGCAGACCAAGCAACGTTGCACCCGCGCGTGTCGCCACATTCGTCGGGTGGAAGTGCCCGGTTCGTCACATCCGTCACTCCCGCCGCACGAGCGGGTCCGACGTCGCGAAGCCGCGGCGGTGCGCAACCCGGGTCAGGGCTCTTCTGTCGCCCTGGTCACGGGGCTGCGGGGCGCGCTGACGTCGACGTACTGAGCCCCGGACCCGAGCAGAGCCTCGACGACCGACGCCTTCAGGTCGGCCTCTTCCGGCCCTCCCCACACCACGGTTCGCTCACCGAGATCGAGCGTGACCAGGTCTGCGCTGCTCACAGTCGCCGTCGTGACCTGCGAGAGCAGGCCGTCGGGCAGGGCCGACATGATTCGCCAGGCGCTGCGGTAGGCCTGCGGAGACGCGCCGGACTCACCTGCCGCTCGGACCGTCGGCAGCCCGTCGGGGACCGTGGGCACGAGTTCGATGGTGACCCCCTCCTCGTCCACGATCGCCACATCTCCCCCCGGCTGCTGGGCCGCGAGCACGGGCACCCGCGGCGTCACCTCGATCGTGATCGTCGTGGGCCAGCTCCGCACTACGCGCACCTCGCGGACGATGCCGACCTCCTCGACGGACCGCTGCGTTCCGTCAACATCAACCTCGACTAGAGGTCGAGACATGGGCACGGCGGCAGCAGCCCGAACCGGCTCTTCCCATCGCTCCTCGACCCCCGCGACGACGACGCGCTCGACGAGGAACCAGTCGCTCCGCCACAGTGCCCACCACCCCGACACGGCGAGGGCTGTGCCGAGCACCAGGGCAGCGCCCAGCCACCACAGTCGACGGCGTCGGGCCCGGATCCTCCGGTCGAACCGTTCCTGCGCGGTGGCCGACGCAACAGCGGGTGCGCTGGTCGATGCACGGCCGGAGCGACCACCCATGACCGGACTACGCGCCACCAGCACGCCCCCCTCTCTCATGTTCCGCACGATGGTCGAGGCCGTCGGCGATGCGTGGTGCCAGTGTGGTGACGTCACCGGCGCCGATCGTCATGACGACGTCGCCGGGCCGCGCCACCGCCAGCACATGCTCCACGGCGGCCTCGAAACCCGGCTCCACGACGGCCGGCCGCGCCTGCCCGCGGCTGGACAGCCGGTCGACGATCAGCGCACTCGAGACGCCCTCGATGGGGTCCTCGCGTGCGGCATAGACCTCGAGCAGGACCACCTCGTCGGCAGGGGTGAGCGCGTCGGCGAACTCGTCCGCGAAGTCCCGTGTCCGGGAGTACAGGTGGGGCTGGAAGACCACGATGAGCCGTCCCTCGCGCCGACGTGCCATCTCCAGGCCGGTCCGCACCGCCGCCGTGACCTTCGGGGCGTTGTGGGCGTAGTCGTCGATCACCCGCACGCCGGAATGCTCCCCATGGGACTCGAAGCGCCGAGCCGCCCCCGAGAAGGAGGCCAGTCCACCGAGCGCCTGCTCGGCCGTCAGCCCGCACCCCTCGGTGAGCACCACGAAGGCGGCCGCGGCGTTCTCCAGGTTGTGCCGACCCGGGACCTGCAGGACCAGCTCGTGACGTCGCGTCCCGACCTCGAGTTCAGCGCGTCCGCCGACCTCGGTCGCTCTCGCTCCGCTCAGCCGGATGTCCGCGTCCTCGTGTCGGCCGTAGGTGCGAACCCGGCGGGAGGTGCCCCGCGCATACTCCCCCAGCTCATGCGACCCCTGGTCATCGGCGCAGACCACGAGCAGCCCGTCGGGCGCCATCGAGTCGACGAAGCGACGGTAGGCACGCTCGACGCCGGCGAAGTCACGGTAGAAGTCCAGGTGATCCGGCTGGACGTTGGTGACGATGGCGATGTCCGGGTGGTACACGACGAACGATCCGTCGCTCTCGTCGGCCTCGACGACGAGCTCGGGCCCGGGGCCGATGGCGGCATTCGTGCCCAGCTGCGGGATGTCCGCCCCCGACGCGAAGGACGGGCCACGACCGGCTGCGCTCAACGCGACGACCACCATGGACGTCGTCGTCGACTTCCCGTTGGCTCCGGCGACGGCGATCACCCGTCGCCGTCTGCCGAGGGCGGCCAGCGCCTGTGACCGGTGCAGGATCCGCAGTCCCCTCTCCCGTGCAACGGCCAGCTCGGGGTTGTCCGAACGGATCGCCGATGAGACGACCACGGTGTCGACACCGTCCAGGTGCTCCGCCGAGTGTCCGACCCACACCCGGGCGCCGGCCGCCTCGAGCTCCCCCAGGGTCGCGGACTCCTTGGCATCGGAGCCGCTCACGATGAGCTCCGAGGCGAGCAGGAGGCGCGCTACCGCTGACATCCCGGCGCCACCGATGGCGATGAGGTGGACCCTGCCCAGCTCGGCCGGCTCCGGAACCGGTGCGGACAGATCCGGGACGAACGCCGTCACCGGCCTCCCCCCGCGGCACGCTCGACGAGGTCGGCGAGCCGCTCGTGTCCATCCCGGACCCCGACGGAGGCAGCCGCCAGCGACATTCTCGACAGACGCTCCTCGTCCACAACGAGAGGGATGATCTGGTCGGTCACCCACCGGGCGTCGACCATCGCGTCCTCGACGAGGACCGCTCCCCCCGCGGCCACGACGTCCTGGGCGTTGAGTCGCTGCTCGCCGTTGCCCACGGGCAGCGGCACGAGCACAGCGGGGGCTCCGACGGCGCTCAGCTCGCAGACCGTGTTGGCCCCCGATCGGGCCACGACGAGGTGGGCCGCCGCCAGGCAGAGCTCCATCCGGTCGGCGTACGGAAGGACGACGTAGCGTCCGGGCCCCGGAGGCACCTGAGGATCGAACTCCTTGCCCCGGCCCGTGACATGGACGACCTGCAGGCCTGCGGCGACGAGGGAGGTCGCCGCCCCGGCGAACGCCTCGTTCAGACGCTGTGCACCCAGGCTCCCGCCGGTGACGAGGATCGTGCGCAGCCCTGGGTCCAGCCCCAGCTCCTGGACCGCCTCGCTGCGCAGCGCGGCGCGGTCCAGCCTGCGAATCTGCTCGCGCAGCGGCATTCCCGTCACGGTGGCGTGAGGCAGGCGCGTCGAGGGGAAGGTGACCCCGACGAAGGGGGTGAGGCGGGCACCGAGACGGTTCGCCAGGCCGGGGCGGGCGTTCTGTTCGTGCACCACGAGGGGCACGGAGAGCCGGCGAGCGGCGAGGTACGCGGGGGTGCTGACATAGCCTCCGAAGCCCACGACCACCTCGGCGGCATGGCCACGGATCGCGTCCGCGGCCGTGTCGACGGCGGCCTTCAGCCGCGCGGGAAGGCGGACCAGGTCAGGACCCGGGCGCCGGGGCATGGGGACCTTGGGGACGGGGGTCAGGTCGTAGCCTCGGGCGGGCACGAGGTCGGCCTCGAGCCCGGACTGCGTGCCGAGGATCACCACGTCCACGCCGGGATGGCGGTCGCGGAGGGTGTCGGCCAGGGCCAGGAGCGGCGAGACGTGTCCCGCCGTCCCGCCGCCGGCGAGGACGACGCTGCGCACGGTCAGCCCCTCCTGCGGAGCGGTCGGCGCACCCGGCGCGGGAGGAGCCGGTGCCGTGGGCGGGCGGCGAGCTCGGCGGCGCACTCCGGCTCGTGCCGAGCGAAGGAGATGAGGATGCCAAGCGCGGTCATGGTCATGATCAGTGACGAGCCTCCCGACGACACCAGCGGGAGGTTGACACCGATGACGGGCAGCATGCCGATGACCGAGCCGATGTTGATCATCGCCTGCACGATGATCCAGCCCATGATTCCGGCCGTGGCCAGTCGCACGAAGAGGTCCGAGGAGCTCACGACGACGCGGTAGCTGCAGTACGCCACCATCAGGAACAGAACGATGACGAGCAGGGTCCCGCCGAGGCCGAGCTCCTCGCCGATGATGGCGAAGATGAAGTCGTTGTGCGGCTCGGAGAGCCACTGCCACTTCTCCCGGCTTCCCCCGAGGCCCAGGCCGAACCAGCCCCCGTCGGCCAGCGCATACCGGCCGTGGATGCTCTGCCTGGCGATGCCGAACGGGTCGGTGTCCCGCCCGAGCCAGACGTCGAACCGGCCCAGACGGTTCGGGCTGTAGACGACCATCGCCACCGCGAGCGCGACGAACAGGCCGCCGGCGAAGCCGAAGTAGCGTGCCGGAACGCCGGCCGCCCAGAGGACGGCCCCGACCACGGCGCCGAGGATGAGCACCGTGCCGAGGTCTTCACCGTAGAGGACCAGACCGATCGAGACCGCCGCGAATGGGACGATGTAGGGGACCAGCACATGTCTGAACTGGCCCAGCACCCGCCGCTTCTGGGACAGGATCGCCGCGCCGAGAAGGGCGAGAGCGAGCTTGACGATCTCGCTCGGCTGGACGACGAAGGGTCCGAGGTCGATCCAGTTGCAGTTGCCGGACACGCACGAGCCGATGGGGCTGAAGACGAGCGCCTGCAGCGCGATCGCGATGATCATCAACGGCAGTGCGAGGCGCTTCCACAGGTGCGGTGGAATGCGGACGGCGATGAGGATGGCGAGCGTGCCGAGGACCGCGTAGGTGAGCTGGCTGCGGAACACGGTGTAGGACGAGCTCGTGCTGGCCAGTGACACGATGGCCGAGGCCGACAGGACCATGATCAGCCCGAACCCGACGAGGATGCTCGTCGCGGCGATGAGCATGTAGTACGTCGTCGTGGGCGACTCCAGTCGTCGCAGCCAGGCCTGCGGACCCGACTCGCGCACGAAGGCCGCGGCGCGGTGCGCCCGAGCGACGACGGGACCGCGCGGAGGAGCGGTGGTGCTCACTCTCAGCCTCCCTCGGTGCCGCCCGGCTGCCCGTCGCGGCCGCTGCGCCGCTCGGCCAGGCGGTGGACGGCGGTGCAGAAGGCATCGCCGCGGGCACCGTAGTCGGTGAACATGTCCATCGACGCGGCCGCGGGCGCCAGGAGCACGACGTCGCCCGGGACGGCGACCTCGAACGCTGTGGCGACGACCTGGTCCATGGCATCAGTGTCCGTGGCCGCGACGTCGATCACACGGACATCCGGCGCGTGTCGTCGCAGTGCATCGGCGATCACCGCGCGGTCGGCCCCCATGAGGACCACGGCTCGGAGCCGGCCGTGCACGTCCCGCACGAGATCCTCGACCTCGGCACCCTTGAGCAGCCCGCCCGCGATCCAGACCACGGACTCGTAGCCGAGCACTGCGGCGCGCGCCGCGTGCGGGTTGGTCGCCTTGGAGTCATCGACGAACCGCACGCCGTCGATCGTTGTCACCTCCGCGATCCGATGCGGTTCCGGCCTGAACGACCGCAGGCCATCACGCACCGACACCGGGGGGACTCCCGCCGCGCGGGCCAGGGCGGCCGCCGCGAGGGCGTTCTGGACCAGGTGCGGCGGCGGCGTGCCACCGACCGCGATGTCGGCGAGCGTGCCGAGTTCGGCCGCCGAGTGTTCCCGCTCGGCGACGAAGGCCCGGTCTGCGAGCACGTCGTCGACCAGCCCGACCATCGAGCGAGCCGGAACTCCGAGCGTGAAGCCGACGGCCCGGGCGCCCTCGATGACGTCCGCCTCGCGCACCAGGTCCTCGGTGACCGGGTCCTCGACGTTGTAGACGCACGCGACCTGGGTCCGCTCGTAGACACGGCCCTTGGCCGCGCGGTAGGCCTCGAACGAGCCGTGCCAGTCCAGGTGGTCCGGTGCGAGGTTGAGGCACGCGGACGCCAGTGGCGAGATCGAGCGGGACCAGTGCAGCTGGAAGCTCGAGAGCTCCACCGCGATCACGTCGTACGGGTCCGGGTGCAGGACCGCCTCGAGGATCGGAGTGCCGACGTTTCCGGCGCTGCAGGCCCGCAGGCCGGCCGCCCGCAGCATCGCGGTGAGCATCTGCACGGTCGTCGTCTTGCCGTTGGTCCCCGTCAGCGTCAGCCACGGGGCCGCACCGGGTCCACGTAGCCGCCAGGCCAGCTCGACCTCACCCCAGACGGGGACGTCGGCGGCTGCGGCCGCGGTGAGCAGCGGCTGGTCCGGCCGCCAGCCCGGCGAGGTCACCACGAGGTCGAGCAGGTCATCCGGGAGGTCCGCGACGTGCGAGGCCCCGACCCGGACGTCGACGCCGAGGATGTCCAGCACCTTGAGCCGCTCGGCCAGCGCGCTCCCCGGGTCGGGTTCTGCCCCGTCGACGAGGATCACCCTCGCGCCTCGCTCCGCGAGTGCGTCGGCCGCGGCGAAACCGCTGACCCCACCGCCGGTCACCAGGACGGTCAAGCCGGCGGGGTCGAACGGCGGGGCACCGTCGTCGTGGACGGCCTCCAGATCAGGCGCCACCGACGACCCACTCCGCGTAGAACAGGCCGAGGCCGAGGGCGACGAACAGACCCGCGATGATCCAGAACCGGATGACGATCGTCACCTCTGCCCACCCGAGCAGCTCGAAGTGGTGCTGTAAAGGCGCCATGCGGAACACCCGCTTGCCGGTGGTCTTGAAGGACGCGATCTGGATGATGACGGAGAGGGTGATGGCGACGAAGAGCCCGCCGAGGATGACGATGAGCAGCTCGGTGCGCGTCGTGATCGCCAGGCCGGCCAGCGCTCCACCGAGCGCGAGCGAGCCGGTGTCGCCCATGAAGATCTTGGCCGGACTGGCGTTCCACCAGAGGAAGCCGAAGCAGGCGCCCATGCCCGCCGCCGCCACGACGGCGAGGTCGCGTGAGTCGCGGACCTCGTAGCAGTTGATGCCGGGTGTGATCTGACAGTTCTGGTTCCCCTGCCAGATGCCGATGAGGACGTAGGCCGCGAACACCATGACGGACGCGCCCGTGGCCAGTCCGTCCAGACCGTCGGTGAGGTTCACGCCGTTGGAGGTTCCGGCGATCATCAGGTTGGCCCAGATGACGAAGAGCAGGACGCCGATCAGCGGCCCCGCGAACGCGAGGTCGAAGCCGGTGTCCCGCACGAAGGAGATCTTGGTCGAGGCGGGGGTGCGCCAGCGGTCGTTGGG
>JBAUUB010000292.1:0-4318 GCA_049582485.1 Dermatophilaceae bacterium | reverse complement strand
GGTCAGAGCTCTTCGTGGCGACGCTCACCCGGGCGACCCGGGTAGCCCTCCTGGTAGAGGTCGTCGACGCCGTCCCGGTCACCGTAGACGGTGGGCCCGACGGCGGACATCGTGCCCCCGACCCGGTCGGCGTCCGCGCGCAGCTCGGCGGGCGCCAGGGCGCGGGCCAGGTGGTAGGCGCCGATGGCGACGATGGTGCCGAACGCGATGCCGCTGAGGCTGAACGTGTCGGTGATGTTCATCGACACGTTGCCCGTGCCGATGATGATGCCGGCCGCGACGGGAACGAGGTTGATCGGGTTGGCGAAGTCGACGCCGTTCTCCTTCCAGATCTTGGCCCCCAGCAGGCCGATCATGCCGTAGAGCACGACCGTGATGCCGCCGAGGACACCGCCGGGGATCGAGGCCACGAGGGCACCGAACTTCGGGGAGAGGCCGAAGAGCATCGCCACAGCGGCGGCGACGTAGTACGCGGCCGTCGAGTACACGCGCGTGGCCGCCATGACGCCGATGTTCTCGGCGTAGGTCGTCGTCGGCGAGCCACCGACGAAGGACGCTACCGCCGTGCCGACACCGTCGGCGCCGATGGCCTTGCCCATGTAGGGGTTGAGGTCGTCACCGGTCATCTCGGCGACGGCCTTGACGTGACCGGCGTTCTCGGCGATGAGCGCGATGACGGCGGGGATGACGAGGACGATCGCCGCAGCGGAGAAGGTCGGGAAGTGCCAGCCGACGACCTCCATGCCGTCCGCGGCGATGGTGGTCTGCTGCGGCAGGCCGAACCACGAGGCGTCACCGACGGCGGAGGTGTCCCAGCGCAGGTGCTCGGTCGGCTCGGTCGCGCCGCCGAGGACGGAGAAGATCGGGCCGGTGGTCTGGTCGAGCACCCAGGAGAGCGCGGTGCCGAAGATGAGGGCGAGGAAGATCGAGATCCGGCTGATGAAGCCGCGGAACGCGACCGCGACGACGATCGTGAAGAGCATCGTGGCCAGGGCGACCCACTGGTCCTGCGGCCAGTAGATGTTGGCGACGACCGGTGCGAGGTTGAAGCCGATGAGCATGACGACCGCACCGGTGACGACCGGCGGCAGCACCTTGTGGAGCAGGCCGGCGCCGAGGAAGTGGATGGCCACACCCGTGGCGAGGAGGATGAGGCCGGCGACGAAGATCGCTCCGGTGACCTCGGGGGAGTCGCCACCGTTGGCGCGGATCGCCGCGACGCCTCCGACGAAGGCGGCCGAGGTGCCCAGGTAGCTCGGGACCTTGCCCTGGACGATGAGCAGGAAGAGCACCGTTGCGATCCCGCTCATCATGATGGCGAGCTGCGGGTTCAGCCCCATGACCAGGGGGAAGACGAAGGTCGCACCGAACATCGCGACGACGTGCTGCGCGCCGAGACCGACGGTCTTCGGCCAGGGGAGGCGCTCGTTGGGGGCGACGACGCCACCCGAGGCCACCCGTTCGGGGCTGACTTCCTTCCAACCGAGACCGAGTGCCATCGGCGGATCCTCTCTACGGGGCGAGCCCGCCACAGCGGCGTGGCTCTCTACGGGTTATGGATACAGGGAACCTAGTCGCCGGTGTGGGATCTTCTACTGGCAATACGTGACAGCACAGCCCCACTCCCGTTGGTGAGAGTTGTCGCTGGGAGTGCTGCGGATTCCGCAGGTGAGGGGTGCTGACGCTGCAGGCGGCGGACTCAGATGCCGCGCATCTCGTGGATCTTCAGCGCCAGAGCGAGGGTGAGCCGAAGCTGTGGATCGGAGCCGAAGGGGCCGAGCATGCGTTCGAGCTTGGCGATGCGATACCTCAGGGTGTTGTAGTGGAAGAAGAGCGCGCGGGCGGTCTCGGCGACGTTCATGTTCGTGTCGATCAGGACCGAGAGCGTGCGGCGCAGGTCGGCGTACTCGGGTGAGTCATCCGTGGCGAGCTCGCCGAGCGACTCCTCGACGAAGCGCCTCAGGTCGGTGCTGTCCGGGATCAGCGCCAGCAGCCGGTAGATCCCGAGGTCGTCGAAGTGCGCGACCGAGGACGCGCCGTTCATCTGGCGGCCGACGGAGACCGCCTTGAGCGCCTCCTCGTATGCGGTGGGCAGCCCCGCGAGCGAGGTCACCGGCCGCGACACACCGGTCGCGAAGGTGCGCCGGCCGCCGCCCCCGTCGCCGGAGACCACCCGCACCACCTCGCCGACGGTGCGCATGATCGCCTCGGTCGGCTGATCCGTGGCGACGGGGAAGAGCCCGACGACCTCCTGGCTGAAGCCCGCCACCGGGATGCTCGCGTCCCGGGTCGCCACGGCCTGGACCCAGGCCCGCACGAACCGTTGCTGCAGGGCCCGCACCTCCTCGGCGGAGCGATGGGACTCCTCGTCGTTCTCGTCCGTCTCCGCGACGACGACGACCATCGGCCGGTCGATGTTCCAGCCCAGGGAGTCCGCGTGCGCGACCGCCTCCGTGTCGCGGCCGGCCCGGCCGGAGAGGGCGTCGCGGAGGAACTCGGCGCGGTACTTGCTCTCGACGGCGGCGACGGCCTGCTCCTTGGTGATGGCCAGGGCCGCCACGGTCGCCGCCCGCTGCAGCAGGTGGATGTCCTCCTCGTCGAGGGCGCGGTCCATGCTGAACGCCGCGATCCGTCCGAGGTCGGTCGACACCGCGAGGACGCGGACCATGGCTCGTCTCACCCGTTCGCCGCCCCCGGTCCGCAGCCCGACCGGCTCGGACTCGACGATGAGCCGCCCGGTGCGGTCGAAGCAGTCGAGCCGGTGGACGTACTCGAGCGCCTGCGGGTCGCCACCCTCGGCGAGCAGGCGGCCGTCGGTCGTCGTGACGATGGCGGCCGCGCGACCCTCGTCGCCGAGGACGGAGACGAGGTCCGAGCACAGCTCGGTCAGGGAGCCGCCGGCGAGGACGATCCGGTTGAGGATGCGGTGCGCGTCCTCCTCGCGTTGGATGGTCGCGGCCTGCCGGTCCAGCAGGGCCACGACCTCCGGTCCGAGCCCGTCGACCGGGACGCCCTCGCTCGCAGCGAGGGCGCGCCACCGTTCGGACACCGGTGGCGCGGGGGCGCCGGCCGGTTCGGCGACCGCTGCGGAGTCGGGCCCGGCTGCGCTCGTCGTCGGTGCAGGCGTCGGCGTGGATTCGGTCCTCATGTCACCGTCGATCGTCAGGGTCGATCTGGCAGGTTGTGGCAGAGACGTTGCGTATCGTTGGCAACATCTACCATCCGCCCACGATAGCCCCCTCGGTAGCGTCGAGATGACCCCGTGGTCGGGCCACTCTCCGGACGTGACCCGACCCGACAGCTCCCGAGTCCGACAGAGGTGCCATGACGGCCAGCGCTCCGATCCGCGGTGCGGTGAGCAGCCTGTCGGAGGCGCTCGTGCACGGCCCGCGCCGCGAGGCGAGCGTCGCGGCCCGGACCCGGCTCGGCGTCTACCTCTTGCTCGACGGCGGGACAGAGGTGCTGCCGGTCCTCACCAGGGACGCCCTCCTCCTGCCCACCGCGCTGCGCGTCCCGCTCGACTCGGCCACGCTCCGGTGGCCGCTCGAGCCGGGACAGACCGTGGCGGTCGGAGCCGGCGCCGTCGTCGCACCCTCGCTGCGCGTCGAGGCCGTCCGCACGGTCCGCCCCGCCCGGGTGCGCCGCGCCCAGGGGCGCGACCCGCTCGGGTGCGCACCGCATACCTCCGACTCCGTCGCGGACCTGCTGCAGCTCGCTCGGCTCGGGCGCGGTCCCGGCCTGACCCCCGAGGCCGACGACGAGCTCGCCGGACACCTGCTCGTCGCGTGGGCCCTCGGTGCCCCCACACCGGATCTCGAGCCGCACCTGCATCGCACGACCGCCCTGTCCGCATCGCTGCTGCGCGCCGCCGCGCAGGGGTATGCGGTGCCCGAGGTCGTCGCGTACGTCGACGCCGTCGTCGGCGGGGACCGCGACGCCGCGCGCCGGCTCCGACCGCGCGTCGACGCGATCGGGCACACCTCCGGCCCTGCGCTCCTGCGCGGTATCCACGCATTCCTCGACCTCCGTCCCACCCAGCCGTCCGTCGAAAGGACCGTCGCGTGACCACCGACCAGCCCACTGTCGTCGAGCTCAGGCGCGGCGCGTACCACGACTCGGTGAGCCTGATGCAGGTGTCCCGGGCCGTCGCCGGCACCGAGGGCATCATCTCGGCCCAGGTCGCGATGGCGACCGAGCTCAACGTCGAGGTCCTCACCGGGATGGGCTTCGCCGTCCCCGACGGCAGCGCCGCGAACGACCTCGTCGTCGCCCTGCGCGGCGAGTCGGACGAGGCCATCCAGGCCGGCCTGGCCGCGGT
>JBAUUB010000291.1:0-2878 GCA_049582485.1 Dermatophilaceae bacterium | reverse complement strand
CGTCTGAACCCGTCGCTGGACCTGGGTCGTCTCGTCCGTGAGCTCATCGATGCGGTCGATGAACTGGTCCTGGACACCGAAGGTCTGCATCTCCATGCCGAGCGACCCCAGTTCGGACACGGCGTTGGCGAAGTCGAGGTTGGCTCGCTCCAGGGTCTGCGCCTGCCGATGGATTCTTCGGCGAAGCGGCATGAGGATCGTCCCGACCACGGCGAGTGCGACGAGGACAGCCCCTGTTGCCGCAGCATCGACGAGCAGGCCGGTGCCGAGGAACGCGATCAGGCTCAGGAGGGCGACGATCGCGCCCGTCAGGGTGTTGATGGCGAAGGCGGCCTGCTGGACGAAGGTCGTCAGCAGGCTCTGCAGTCGCCCAGCCGGCGCATCGTGTTGGGCCCCCCAGCTGGCGCGCAGATACGCGTGAGATAGCTGCTTCCGTTGGGAGGCCGTTACGTCTGCGGTCAGGCGGGCGGACACTGCGACGCTCCAGATGCTGAGCCCGAGCCTGAGCACCAGCACCCCGGCTCCGACTGCGAGAGCCGGGCCCAGCTGCAGCGTGACCGCAGCCGCTGGGCCGATGCTGCTCTCACCGGCAATGAGTGCGAGCGCCACGGCCGAGACGATCACAAGGAAGAGCGCCTCGAGCAGGGCTCCGCTGAACGAGATGACACCGAACGTGCCGACCTGGCGGCGATAGGGACGCACCAGTTCGAGGATGGGCCCACCGCGCCGAGGTGAGGGCTGTAGGTCTGGAGTCTGCGAGTCCACGATGTCTGCTCTCTGGCGTGCAAGGGAGGAATGGTTGCAGGCTAACGGGCCCGACTACCGCCTGAGGATCACGACACTGGGTCTCGCTCGCTCGCCCCTGCTCAGCCCGGACCCACCGTGCCGTCACGTGAGGTCGGCGTCGACATCACGGGACGTTCGGGCTCTCCAGGGGTGTCTTCGAGCAGGTGCCCGGCGAGGTCGAGTCGGCCGTGCGGATCGTCATCCCAGGGTTTCGGGGACCGTCGGTCGGGGGGCCTGCTCCCGGTCGGCCGGTCGAATGAGCCGCTCCCGCCCGCCGGGTTTGCCCCCGTTCGCCCGCCGTCGGTCGCGCCGGTTCACGTCCTCCTCGGGGAGGGCGTATGTGTAGGTATAGCGGGAGTATTGGTCCCCGTCGCTGCGGGGTATGCGGTTGAGGACGATCCCGAGCACCTTGCCGTTGACCGAGGCGATGGCTTCGAGGGTGTGGCTGAGCTGGTCTCGCTCGACCAGCCCGGAGCCGGCGACGACGATCACCCCGTCGACGACGGTGGAGAGGACCACCGCGTCGGTCACCGGCAGTACGGGGGGTGCGTCGATGATGATCTGGTCGAACTGGGTCCCGAGCTCGGCGAGCACTGTCTGCATCATGCCGGAGCCCAGAAGCTCGGAAGGGTTCGGCGGGATCGAGCCGGCCCCGACTACCCAGAGGCTCGTGTTGCCGTACTGCTGGAGGACGTCGCCGATGGGGACGTAGCCGATGAGGGCGTCGGTGAGACCGACCGATCCATCCAGGCCCATGTACTCGAGCACTTTCGGGCGCCTCAGGTCGGCCTCGATGAGGCACAGGCGCACCCCCGCCTGGGCCATCGTCATCGCCAGGTTCATCGTGACAGTGCTCTTGCCCTCGCCCGTGAGCGAGGACGTGATGACGATCGTCTGTGGATGGTCTGCGGCATCGATGAAGGTGAGGTTGGTCCGCAACGCTCGGAATGCCTCAGAGCGGGGTGACCTGGGGTCGACCTCGACGATGAGCGGGCGCCTGGGGGAGTCGGCGTCGAAGGAGATCTGGCCGAGGACGGGCTTGCCTGTCACCGTCTTGAGGTCATCGACTGACTTGATGCTGCGATCGAGGGTCTCGCGGAGCACCCCAGCAGCGAGGCCGGCGAGGATGCCGAGGAGGAGGCCGAGACCGATGTTGCGCACCGGTTGCGGGCTCACCGGCGAGGTCGGCACTGAAGGCGGCTGCACGACGGTCACCTTCACTGGGCTAGCCTCCGCGCCAGCCGGGGTCTCCAGCTCGGTGACCGTGTCGGGGAACACCTCCGCGACCGCAGCAGCGATGGAGCGGGCGGTCTCCGGGTCGGGGTCTCGCACGGCGACGTTGATGAGAACCGTGTCAGGCGGCGTCGTCGCGCTGACCTGCTTCTCGAGCACGGTGACGGCGACCCCCGTGGACTGTGCCACTTGATCGAGGACCCGAGGCGTCGTGAGGAGCTGCGCATATGACTTCACCCGCTGCTGGGTGAAGGTGCTGCCTTGCAGGAGTGCCCCGCTGTCGTTCGCGCCCGTGGTGGACACGAAGAACTGCGTGTTCGACTCATACACCTTGGTGGCCAGGGCGGAGGACGCAGCCGCCAGCCCGAGGACCACGAGGGTCACCAGGGCAATCACCCGCCATCGCTTCCGGGCGATGGTGATGTAGTCGTGCAGTTCCAAGGTTCTCCTCAGCTGTATGCCAGTGGGCCAAGGCACCCGCCCTCTGGAACACCTTAGCCGCGACGCAACGCTCCCGCCGCCTGGACTGGCGACGGACGAGCATGTCAGATGGTGCCGCTGCGACCGCGGGGCCGACTCTTAGGGTCTCGGCTGGGAGTCCGCACCTCTGGTCCGTCTCAGGCCTCGGCGAGCACGTCGACGATCCGACCGGCCGCCTGACCGTCTCCGAAGGGGTTGGATCGGGCGCTCATCAGCGAGTAGGCAGCGGGGCTCGTGAGCAGCTCGTCGGCGCTCTTGAGAAGTGCGTCGGGGTCGGTGCCCACAAGCCTGGCGTAGCCCGCCTCGACTACCTCGGGCCGCTCCGTCGTGTCCCTCAGCACCAGAAGTGGCTTGCCGAGACTGGGCGCCTCCTCCTGGA
>JBAUUB010000290.1:0-5359 GCA_049582485.1 Dermatophilaceae bacterium | reverse complement strand
GTCATCGACCTCCTGATCGACTCGCCACGCCGCATCCTGGTCGGTATTTAATCCCCCCAGATGTCTCACGAACTCAGACGCAAAACAACACCCGTGCCGCGAGATGGACGTCCAACCCGACGAGGTTGTCCTCAAACGGCTCCGGATGCCCGGTATGCAGCCCCATCCGCACACGCAGCCGCACCCCAACCGGCCACCGATGAGCTTCAAGGGTCCGCTGTCCCTCGGCCGCAGCGGCCACCGCGTCAGCGGCCGATCCGAACACGACAAAGAAGCTGTCGCCCTCGGTCCCCACCTCTCGCCCACGCCATCTCTCAAACGCCAAGCGAAGGATCCGACGGTGGGTCGCCAGGACGACCGGGTACGCGGGTCCCAGCCGGTTCAAGAGCCTCGTGGAACCCTCGATGTCGCTGAAGAGCATCGTGAGCCGCGTGGAAGCCAAATCACCCACTCGCTCATCATGAGCGCCCTCACGACACAGGGCAATGCCTCCAACAAGGCCTACCGACCCCATTGACACCTGCAAGCAGTAGCCGACTCAGCCTCGCGCCGCATTACGGACTGCAAAGTGCGTCACATCCCCGGGAGCGGACCCTTCAATCCGACGGATGAGGTGCGGTCTCGGGCTGGCACGCTGGTGGTGTGATTCTTCCCGACCACCGCGACCCGCGCATGGTGACGATCCGTCGTGGAGGGCTGCTCAACGATGCGGAACACCATCTGCTTGCACTGTGGGCCGCCGAGTGTGCGGAGCACGTGTTGCCTCTGTTCGAGACCGAGAAGGCGATGGACACCCGTCCGCGCGACGCGATTTCTGCGGCACGCGCGTGGGCCAACGGCGAAATGACGATGATGGAGGCACGAGCGGCGGGCGGTCACGCAATGGGTGCCGCTCGACCTCTGCGCGGAACTTCCCGATTCGCTGCCTACTCAGCCGGACAAGCCGCCTGCGTGGCGCACGTGGCTGAGCACGACCTGGGTGCCGCGGCGTACGCCATCAAGGCGGCCCAGGCCGCGGAACCGGACAAGCCCGACGCTGGCCGGCTGGAGCGTGACTGGCAGCGCGCTCACCTCCCAGAACGAATCAGAGCGCTCGTTCTGGAGGATCAGATCCGCCGCAACCCGATCTGCTGGTACGCCTTCAAAGACTGACCGCGACCAACTTGCCGCCTGCCCTTTCCGCCGGCAGTCGACCGGCAGTGACACTGCCATAGAGGGATCGGGTCGTGACGGGCTACCGTCAAGGATGATCACGGCTATTCACACCCTCGTCTACTCCGATGACGCCACCGCGACCAGGGCCTTCTTCAAAGACGTTATGCAGTGGCCCTTCGTCTCCGAAGGAGAGCAGGGCGACGCAGGGACCGGCACCGGAACCGGTGGTCAAGATCCGGCGGAGTGGCTAATCTTCGCGACTGGTCCGAGCGAACTCGGCGTGCATCCGACGACTTGGGAGCAGGACGGCCAGCCCCACCGATCACCGACTCACCATGCCATCGCGGTGATGTGCGACGACCTCGACGCCACTGTGGCCGAGCTCTCTGATCGGGGCGCCGTCTTCGCCGATGAGGCGACGGAGATGGGCTTCGGTCGAGGAGTCACGCTCCGTGTTCCCGGCGCCGACGACATGCTGCTGTACCAACCACATCACGCCACGGCCTACGACTTGAGCTGACGCCCCCGATCACACGTGCAAGCGGGCACGAGTCTCGAACCAAGAATCGACTTCAACACCTGCGTCATCCGGCCGGGAGTCAGGACAGGCACCTCGGCACATGCGGCGGTGTGGCCAGCGCTCGGGGACGCCTCTGGTACCGCCCGTGGTACGCGAGGGTGCGCAGCGACGACCACGCGCCATAAGACTTTCCCCACATGCCGCGTTGCGCGCTGTCGCGCCGATGAGGGGCGATCCATGAACCGTGGCGTTAGGGGATTGACGGTGGCCAGCGATGCTGACGCCACGCGTCCCAACTCGCGAATCCTGCCGGCGGATCATCGACAGGTTCGCTCCCATCCAGCTCCCCTATCGTCGGGATGCTGATGATGGCAGCCCACTCGGCGAGCTCCTCGTCGGACATCTGCCACGTCGTGTGCGGCTCTTCCGCTTGCCGGCGGGCGAGTCGTCTCCTTTGCTCAGCCGGTGAGAGTTCGAAATAGCGCATCTCCACCGCCGCACCGAGATCGTCTGCGGCCTGCCGTAGCGCGGAACGCTCGTCTCGACCCCAGAGGCCGAAGTCGATAACCACGTTGATACCTAGTTCGAGAGCGCGCATTCCGATCTCGATGAGCCGTCCTTCGATCACGTCCGAGGCCGCCGGCGGATTCGCCAATCCGTAAAGGGCCTTCACCCACTCATCCTTCGTGAGGCGAAGGGCCTTCTCCTCCTCCTCGATGCGCCGCGCAACCGTGGTCTTCCCGGTGCCTGGCAGTCCGACGGTCAGGAACAGAGTCGGTCGGGTCGTCATCACCTCCCCATCATCGCTTCGCGTCATCATCGGCGACACCCGCACATGCCGCGAGCCGGAAGATCCGGTGGCGCGTCCTCCCGCCGGGAGCTGACCCTGTCGAGCGGCATCATCCCTGGCGGGTCCTAGAAGGGTCCCTGAGTCGTGTTGTCGCGGAGTGGTGTCCGCAGGCGGCGGCGTAGAGGACGAGCTCGCTGGGGTCGGTGATTCCGAGGAGCTGTTCGGCGGCGTCCTCGTCGAGGGCGGCGGTGGTCCACGGCGCGAGGTCCAGGGCGGTGCAGGCGAGGTGGAAGGTCTGGGCGAGGTGGCCGGCGTCGAGGAGCAGCACCCGGTAGGCGTGCGACTGCTGGTACTTCCAAGCGCTGCGCGCAGTGACGCCGGTCATGACGAAGACGGCGGCCGCCTGGGCGGCCCAGGGCTGCTGGGTGACGACTTTGAGCACCTGGGATACGAGGTCGCCGCGGGAACTCGCTTCGCCGATGGGGGCGAGGGTGTGCCGGCCCGAGCAGTAGTGGTACCCCCCCGGTTCCAGCCCGTCGATGTTCAACGCAACGAGATAGACCTCGACGGGGTGACGGGCGCCGCCAGAAGGTGAGGTCTTGAAGATGACCGGACCGACGCCGGGGTCCTCACGCCTCTGGGTGACTCCCCAGGTGGTGTGCAGGATGGTGGCGAGCTGGTCGAGGCGAAGCGGCCGGTCGTCGAACCGGCGCTGGGTTCGTCGGCGGCGCAGGGTGGCGCCGAGCTCGACGGTGAGCTCGATCGGGGTGGGCAGCGGCAGGTGTGGTGGGCCGAGTTCGGTGAACGGCGGCGGTGGGGGCGTCACCGCCGCGTGCGCGAGGAGGTTGTCCCGTTCGGCGTCCAGGTCATAGGTGAACGCGGTGCGACGGGTGCGGTAGTGGAACCACCGCGCCTCCGGCCCCCACGGCCACCGCGACTCGACCGCGGCGTCCCGTTGCTCCTCAGGTGTGCCGCAGCGCAGCAGCAGGTCCTGACGGACGAGCTCGTCCAGCAGCGGCTCAGCCGGCGGCCCGCCCAGAAAGGCCACGGCCTCGTGGGCGGGAACCGGGTCGCTGAGGGCGGCCAGGGCCGGGATCAGCTGATGGTGCACGACCGCCTGGCGCCCGGTCAGGTAGTTCTCGAGAACGAGCCGACCGTCCTCGAAGCGTGCAACCAGCGCCCCCGCACGACGCACCGGCTCCTCGCGACCAGCGAGCGGCGAGCGGGCGCCGGTCGCGGGATCTGTCACGCGCAGCAGGTGTCGCCGCGGTACCGGTATCCGGCGACGGCCATCTCCGCCAGGGGTTTGCCTTGGACCATGAAGGTGATCTGGGCCGGCTTGCGCGGATCGCCCTTGTCCCACAGCGCCCGAAGCCCTTCGAGCTGGTCCTCGGTCAGCTCTAAGGTCAACGGCTGCTCGGCGGCCAGCTCTTTGACTTGCTTGGAGAGGTCTGCCGCCTGGTCGGTCTCACGGATGTCCTTGTCCCGCATTGTCCTGCCTCCTGCCGTGGGGTGGATCGTCCAGGTATACACCCGCCGCCGCGAGCCCGCCACCGATACGACCGCACGGCTCGTAGGAGCGTTCGTGCAGGTCACGGCCGGTGGGAGCGGGCATCGGCCTATCGGCTGATGCCGCTGCTTACATGTGTTGCGGGGTCACAGCGGCGGGTCTACGTTGCGCTCACGGGCGGGCGGGAGTCTTCCGGTCCACAGGCGCACCGGGGTCGCCCGTTCCAGGCAGGAGCGTGTGATGTCACCAGATCAGGACTCGCCGCACGAGGACGAGATCAAACCCCTTCCACCGTCTGCGGAGCAGCAGGCAGCTCATGGTCGGGCCATGGCCGAGGCGATGAAACAGGCGAAGGCCGAACGCGGCGCTCGCCTCGACAAAGAGCTCAAGGCGATGGACAAGCTCAACGCCAAGTACGCCAAACGGGCCGAGAAGGCGGCAGCCAAGCTGGGCCTGGACCAGAAGAAGATGCAGGCCGACCTGAAGGCTCTCGCCGACGCACCCGAGGACCAGGTCGAGCAACGAATGCGCGAGCTCGCCGACAGGTACCGGCCAATGCAGGACAAGCTCCTCAAGGAGTCGGGGATCGACCCAGACACCCTCAGCGAGGAAGCCCTCGGTGCAGTCGAGCCGCCCGACAAGGCGAAGGTGCACGGACGCCGCGGGAAGGGAGCCGGCGGCAACATCGGCTGGACCACCGAGGAGGCCCAGTCATGACGACCATGCTGCGCCCGCCCTACGGCCTGAACTACACCCAGGGCAGCGGCTATCTCACTGCGGACCGGAACTCGGGCCGGCTGTGGAGCCTGCAGTCGTTAAGCTTCCTCGGTTCATCGCAGGCCATCGCCCAGGTCGGCTCCGCGTTCCAGGGCCCAGCCGGCACACGCCGCATCCGGGTCGAGGCCACCGTCCTGGTGAACCACTACTCCGCGTTCACCCCGGCCTTCTTCGGTTACGCCTCTGCCGAGTCCATCATCAACCTTCGGGTGATGGACGGCTCGCGAGTGGTGGCGCTCGATCGGCGAAGTCTCGCCCGGGCCATCGCTGCCGTCTTCTGGATGACCGACCTCAGGGGCGGACCCTTCACCATCGCCATGGCCACCGAGTTCTGGGGAGGTGGTGGGCGTCAGTACTCAGCCCACGTCGACGTCGAGACCTGGGTCGGTGCCGGTGGTATTGGAGCCGGGGCCGTCGCCTCCGGTTCCGCGGTCGCGCAAGAGATCCGGGTGCGCGTCATCTAGGCACACTCATCTGGGTGGACCTCCACCGCCGAGACAGCACGAGCTGCCCAGCCGTGTGGAGGTCCACCCAGGGCCACAGCTAACAAGGTGGCGCCCGCGTGACGCGCGCCAGACACACCACGACGGATCGACCGCCCGACAAG
>JBAUUB010000289.1:0-1679 GCA_049582485.1 Dermatophilaceae bacterium | reverse complement strand
CACGACCTCGGCGACGCGTTCTTCCCCCAGCACGCCGTCACCTCGGCCGGCGGCGCGGCCGAGCAGGTCGACCAGCCGGGGCCGTTCGCCTCGTGGTGGGCGTCCACCTTCTACTCCGCCGTGGCTGCGGGGGGCCTGGGAGCGGCAGGCCCGGCCGCCTCCGGGCAGCAGCCGACCGGTGACCCCCTGTGCGGTCGGTTCGCCCCCGACGTCTGCGACCTCTTCCTCACCGCAGCCGAGACCGGCGAGGCCACCCCGGAGGTGCTGGCGCTGCTCGCGGAGCACAGCCCGGCCCCGACCCTCGCCGACGTCGAGGCCCCGGTCCACCTCGTGCAGGGCATGTCCGACTCGATCTTCGGCATCGACCACGCCGACGCCAGCGCCCGTGCGCTGGCCGAGGCCGGGGTGCCGGTCGCGGTCAGCTGGTTCAACGGTGGCCATGACGGGCCGACCCAGGTCACCGTCGCCCAGCCGCAGGAAGGCCCGCCCGGTGACGCCGAGGACCCGGTCGGCTCCGACGCCGAGGTGCTCGCCGACCAGCAGACCGCTGACCTGCTGACCTGGCTCGACGGCACGCTGAGCCCCGACGCAGAGGTCACCCAGGACAGCCTGCCGGTGCCGGCCTTCAGCTATGCGCTGCCGCCCACCCGCGGGGTGGAGGGCGAGCGGGTCGTCACCTCCGACCGCTATCCCCAGGACGGGGCCGACGACGCTGCCCGGGAGGTCGCGATCGGCCTCTCCGGAGCCCCGGCCCTGGTCAACCCTCCCGGTGGGGTGCCGCAGGCCACCACGGCCGCGCCCGGGTTCGGTGGACTGCTCGCGGGGCTGCCCACCTACGCACTCTCGGCGCTGCCCGGCCAGGCGGTCACCTTCGACACCGAGCCGCTCGAGACCGACCTCACCGTCGTCGGAGCGCCGCGGATCGGGCTCGAGGTCACCTCCACCGGTGAGTCGGCCACCGTCTTCGCCTCGCTCTGGGAGGTCCGGGGCGGGGAGCCCCGGCTGCCGCGGCGGCTCGTCGCCCCGGTGCAGGTCGAGGTCACCCCCGGTGAGCCGACACCCGTCGAGATCGCGCTGCCCGGTGGCACCTGGGAGATGGAGGCCGGCTCGACCTGGCGGGTGCTGCTCACCGCGACCGACTCGGCATACCGCGGACCGACCGAGACCAGGGTCGACCAGGTGCGGCTGTCCGACCCGGTGCTGCGCGTGCCCACCGGTGCCGGCGCCGAGGCGGTCAGCCGGTCCGTGTGGGACACCGAGACCGTCGCGGTCGCCGCCGCGCTCGGCACGCTGCTGCTCCTGCTCGGGCTGGGCGCGATCCGGCGCAGCACCCGCCCGCACCCGGTGCGTGACGACCTCGTCGACGTGCCGCTGGTCGTCTCCGGGCTGGTCAAGTCGTATCCCGACGGCCACCGTGCGGTGGACGACGTCACCTGGCGTGCGGAGAAGGGCCAGGTCGTCGGGCTTCTCGGGCCCAACGGTGCCGGCAAGACCACGACCTTGCGCATGGTGATGGGGCTCATCCGGCCGGACTCCGGCACGGTGCACGTGCTCGGTGAGCCGGTGTATGCCGGTGCGCCGGTGCTCGGACGGGTCGGCGCCCTCGTCGAGGGCCCGGGCTTCCTGCCGCACCTCACCGGCCTGCAGAACCTGCACGCGTACTGGGCCGCGACCGGCCG
>JBAUUB010000288.1:0-1741 GCA_049582485.1 Dermatophilaceae bacterium | reverse complement strand
GCGCAGGCACTGATCGGTGACGATCAGGAGCGTGTTCGCGTCCGGCGGCAGCCAGACGCGCACGATCTCGGCCTTCTTGTTGACGACGTGGTCGAGGAAGCCGGGGTCCTGGTGGCTGAAGCCGTTGTGGTCCTGGCGCCACACGTGCGAGCTGAGCAGGTAGTTGAGGCTCGCGATGCGCGGACGCCACTCGATCTCGCGGGTCGTCTTGAGCCACTTGGCGTGCTGGTTGACCATCGAGTCGACGATGTGGATGAAGGCCTCGTAGCTGGTGAACAGCCCGTGCCGACCGGTGAGCAGGTAGCCCTCGAGCCACCCCTGGCACTGGTGCTCGGACAGCATCTCCATGACCCGGCCCGCCCGCGCCAGCGGGTCGCTCTTGTCGGTGTCGAGGTAGCCGGCGTTCCACTGCTTGTCGGTCACCTCGTAGACGGCCTGGAGGCGGTTGGACGCGGTCTCGTCGGGGCCGAAGATGCGGAAGTTGCGCGGGTTGAGGCGCACGACCTCCCGCAGGAGCTCCCCCAGCACCCGGGTCGCCTCCACGGTCGGCGCATCGCTGGGGTCCACGCCGAAGTCCCGCCAGTCCGGCATCCGCAGGTCGGTCAGCAGCAGCCCGCCGTTGGTATGGGGGTTGGCGCCCATCCGCAGCCGTCCGGCCGGGGCGGCGTCGGCGATCTCCGGGAGCAGCCGGCCGGTCTCGTCGAAGAGCTCGTCGGCGCGATAGCTGAGCAGCCAGGCCTCCAGGTCACGCAGGTGCTGCTGGGTGTCCCTGGCGCTGGCCAGCGGCACCTGGTGGGAGCGCCAGGAGTCCTCGGTGCGCTTGCCGTCGATCTCGACCGGGCCGGTCCAGCCCTTGGGTGTGCGGAAGACGATCATCGGCCAGGCCGGACGCTCCAGCTCCTCACCGGACTCGACCGCCGCGGCGGCGGTGGCCTTGATCTCGGCGATCTCGTCGAGCACCGTGTCGAGCAGCTCGGCGAACCTGCGGTGCACCGCCGCGTGGTCCTCGCCGTCGAAGCCCCCGGTGAAGAAGTGCGGCGTGTGACCGTAGCCGCGCATCAGCGCGTCCAGCTCGTCGTCGGGGATGCGCGCGAGCACCGTGGGGTTGGCGATCTTGTAGCCGTTGAGGTGCAGCACGGGCAGCACGACGCCGTCGGCGAACGGGTTGCTGAACTTGTTGGAGTGCCACGACGTCGCCAGCGGACCGGTCTCGGCCTCGCCGTCCCCGACCACGGTGAAGGCGAGCAGGTCGGGGTTGTCGAAGACCGCTCCGTAGGCGTGCGAGAGCGCGTAGCCGAGCTCCCCGCCCTCATGGATGGACCCCGGCGTCTCCGGCGCGACGTGCGAGGGGATGCCGCCGGGGAACGAGAACTGCCGGAACAGCCGGCGCAGACCCTCGTCGTCCTGGGTGATGTCGTGGTAGGTCTCGGTGTAGGTGCCCTCGAGGTAGGTGGACGCCACCAGCCCGGGACCTCCGTGACCGGGGCCGGTAACATACATGGCGTCGAGCTCGCGCTCCTTGATCGCCCGGTTGAGGTGGGCGTAGAGGAAGGTGAGCCCCGGTGTCGTGCCCCAGTGGCCGAGCAGCCGTGGCTTGACGTCGTCGACGCCGAGCGGCCGGCGCAGGAGCGGGTTGTCCAGCAGGTAGATCTGCCCGACGGACAGGTAGTTGGCTGCCCGCCACCACTGGTCGACGCGCTCCAGCGTCTCGTCCGTCAGCTCGGTGTGCCCGGAGCCGGCC
>JBAUUB010000287.1:0-7923 GCA_049582485.1 Dermatophilaceae bacterium | reverse complement strand
GCTCGGGGGTGAGGTGCGCGGCGGGGTTCGGGCGGCCGGACTTCTTCAGCGCGGATCGCTGCGGCCGCGGGGTCAGGCTGGTCACCGACAGGCGGGGGTTGATGCCGTGCGGCTTGGTCGACGCGTGGGTGGCGGCGACGTGGTGCTTCTCGGTGGGGGAGATCGTGGTCGAGGTCGTGGTGCGCTCGGGGGCGAGGGTCATGAGGAAAGCTCCTTCGCTGGGGTGCGGGAAAAGTCGGGGTGGCAGGGGGTGCAGAGGTGGCGGGGGGCGGTCAGAGCTCGAGGTCGCACTCGCCGGCGACCGCGTTGACACAGGTCTGGATCGGCAGGTCGTCGCCGGGCTCGGCGGTCGTGATCTCGCCGGTGCGCAGGTCGCGGACCGCGCCCTGGCGCATCGTCACGACGCAACCCATGCAGATGCCCATCCGGCAGCCGCTGGGCATGAGGACGCCGGCGTCCTCGCCGGCGTCGAGGATCGGGGTGCCGCCGTCGGACTGGACGGTGCGGTCGGAGGACAGGAACGTGATCGCGCCGCCCTCGCCGGGCTCGATGACGGTGGGCCGGAAGCGCTCCACGGTCAGCCGGTCGGCGATCCCGTGCGCCGCCCAGAAGGCCTCGGCGGCGTCGAGGAGGCCGGTCGGACCGCATACCCACGTCCGGCGGTCCCGCCAGTCGGGGACGAGCCGGTCGAGGTCGGCCAGGTCGAGCATGCCGTGCTCGTCGTCGTGCCGTTCGAGGTATGCGGTGCGCCCCTGCTCGCCGTAGCCGCGCAGCTCGGTGGCGCAGATGACGTCGGCCGAGGTCGGTGCGCAGTGCACGTGGGTCACGTCGGGCAGGTCGGTGCGGCTGCGGAGCATGCCGACGACGGGCGTGATGCCGCTGCCGGCGGTGATGAAGAGGGTCTTGGCGGGCGCAGTGGCCGGGATCGTGAAGTCGCCGGTCGCCTGGTCGAGCATGACGAGGGTGCCGGGCTCGGTGCGGCGGACGAGGTGGTTGCTCACCTTGCCGTCCGGGATCGCCTTGACGGTGATCTCAATGGTGGTGGCGATCGTGCCGTCCGCAGCCGTGGGTGGCGAGGTCACCGAGTACGCGCGCCAGTGGCGGACGCCGTCGATGTCGACGCCGACCCGGATGTACTGGCCGGGAACGTGCCCGCGCCAGGAGCGGCCGGGCTGGATGGTGATCGTCGCGGCGTCTGCGGTCTCTTGGGTGACCGCGGTGATGCGTCCGCGCAGGTCAGCGCCCTCGCGCAGCGGGTTGAACAGGTCGAGGTAGTCGGACGGGACGAGCGGGGTCGCCAGGATCTCGGCGACCCGCCACAGGCTGGATCGCAGCGAGCCGGCGACGGGGACGGCGGCCGTCGAGGAGGGCCGCCGTCGCACCGCGTGGGGTCGGGAGGGGGAAATCGTCACGCCCCCAAGCCTAACCTACGTTTGCGTAGGTTACGACTCCGTAGGTTGGTCGATCGGTGCCGGTTCCCTTTCTCTCCCCAGCCGGGAAACGTCTCGTTCACCACGCTTAGGAACCGTGGTGAACGATGCGTTTGCGTGGTGAACCGGCCCCTGCCGGAGGTGCGACACTGTGCGACGTGACCGCACCAACCGCCGGGTTCGGCGTCCGTTCCATGTATGCGCGCCTCGCCCGGGTCGTCGTCCGCACCCCGAGCGTCACGGGGGACTTCGCCGCCGCCGGGTGGCGTGCGGCTCCGGACCCCGCCCGGATCCGGGAGCAGCACTCCGCCTTCGTGCACACCCTGCTCGGCCTCGGCGTTCAGGTCGCCGTCCTCGACGACACCCCGGGCCAGGTCGACTCGGTCTTCTCCTACGACGCCGTGTTCGTGACCGGCCGCGGCGCCATCGTCCTGAATCCGGTCAAGCCGGCGCGCACGGGCGAGGCGGAGGTCATGGCGCGCGACCTCGAGTCGCTCGGAGTGCCGGTCATCGGGCGCCTCGGCGATGGGGCGAGGGCCGATGGCGGCGACCTGATGTGGCTGGACGACTCGACCCTCGCCATGGGGCGCGGCTTCCGGACCAACGCCGCAGCGCATACCCAGTTGCGGAGCATGCTCGCGGAGGAGGGCGTCGACACCATCTCGTTCGACATGCCGTACGGCCGCGGCCCCGAGCACTGCCTGCACCTGATGTCGTCGATCTCCCTGATCGGCCCGCAGGTGGCGGTCGTGTTCCTCCCTCAGCTGCCGATCGCCCTGCACGAGTGGCTCGTCGAGCGCGACTACCGGCTCATCGAGGTCAACGAGGACGAGTACGACCTGCAGGGCTGCAACGTCCTCGCGACCGCTCCGGACCAGGCGGTCGTCTTCAGCGGCGTGCCCCGGGTGGTCGCGGCACTCGAGTCGGCGGGCGTCGAGGTGCACGAGGTCGAGGGCGACCAGTTCGTCCTCGGCGACGGCGGGCCGACGTGTCTGACGCGTCCAGTCCTGCGCGTCGCTGACTGAGGGACCCCGCCCGGCCCCTGCGCTCCGTCAGCAGACGCGCTGGACGGTGAGCGCTGCGAGCGCCCGGGTCACCTCGAGCAGCTCGGCGATGTCGACCTGTTCGCGCGGCGCGTGCGCCATACGCACGTCACCCGGGCCGTAGTGGAGCGTCGGGATGCCCCCGACCCCCGCATACAGGCGCAGGTCCGACCCGTAGGGCGCCGCCCCGAGGTCCGGCCGCCGCCCCGTGACCGACCCGACCGCGGCGACCACCTCCTCGACGAACGCGTGCTCGCGGTCGATCCCACCCGGCGCGAACTGCCCTCCGGTCCAGGCGATCTCGGCCGGATGGTCGCGCAGCCAGGGGTCGACCGAGCAGGCGTATGCCACGCTCGCCTCGAGCTCCCGTCGTGCCCCGTCGAGGTCCTCGCCCAGCCGGACGCCGTAGCGGCCCTCGGCGACGAGCAGGTCCGGCACCGAGCTGGACCAGTCGCCGGCGCGGATCCGACCGACGGAGATCGCGTACGGCAGCGGCACTCCGTCGAAGAGCGGGTCGGGGTCGGCGTTGCGACGCCGCTCGAGGTCCTGGAGAGCGGCGTGGACCGGCAGGAACGCCTCGAACGCCGAGACCCCGGACAGGCGGGCGGACCCGTGGGCGGCCCGGCCCGTCACCCGGACCTCGAAGGTCAGCGCACCAGCGTTGGCGACGACGACCCGCCCGCTCGTCGGCTCGGTGATGACCGCGACCTCGCCGGTGTGACCGCGCCGCAGCGTCGCGAGTGCACCGAGCCCGCCGTCCTCCTCGCTGATGACGTGGTGCAGGGCGATGGGTCGCTGCAGCTCGACGCCGGAACGGACGACGGCGCGCAGCACGGCGAGGTTGGCGGCGACGCCGGCCTTCATGTCGCACGCGCCGCGGCCGTGGACGGCGCCGCCACGGATGGCGCCGCTCCACGGGTCCTGATCCACCCAGCGGTCGAGGTCACCGGTGGGGACGACGTCGCTGTGGCCCTGGAGGACGAGCGCGGGGGCGCCGGCGGGGCCGGCGTCGCGGGTCGGACCGAGGACGCCGACGACGCCCCAGCCCTCGCTGCGGGGCGCCTCGGTGCCGGGATGGTCCGGATCGGCGGCGAGCGCGTCGAGGTCGAGCCGCCAGAGGTCGACGTCACAGCCGAGCTGGGTCAGCTCACCGGCGATGCGGTGCTGCAGCTCGGACTCGGCGTCCGTGCCGGTGACACTGGGAGTGCGGATCAGGTCGACGAGATACCGGACGGTCTCCTGCTCGTCGATGGCGTCGAGCACCCGGCGCTGGAGGTCGCTGAGCTCCGACGTGTCGGTGAGGTCGGACGCGCTCGGCATGAGCGGAGTCTAGGGCCGCTCCCCTAGCCCGGACCCGGCTATTTCACCACGCAAACGCATCGTTGTAGACAGTTCATTACCGTGGTGGACAATGCCTTTCCCGGTTGGGGAGAGAAAGGTGAGCCGAGGCGCCGTCGCCTGCTCAGCGGCGGGAGGTGCGGGCGAGCAGCTCGGCGAACGGCGTCGGATCGGTGGCCTCGTCGCGCGCCGGCTCGACGACCGGGCCGCCACCGACGAGAGCCGCGAGCTCGCCGACGGCGCGCTCGATCCGGGCGCTGAGCCCTCCGCTCCCGAGGTCGCCGGTCGCGGCGAAGACGCCGGTCGGCACCGACACCGCGCCGAGGTGGGCGACCAACGGCCGCAGCGCATACTCGATCGCCAACGAGTGCCGCTCGGTGCCGCCGGTCGCGGCGAGCAGCACCGGCGTCCCACGCAGCCGGCCCTCCTCGACGAGGTCGACGAACGACTTGAACAGCCCGCTGAACGACGCCTGGTACACCGGCGTCACGAGCACGAGCGCATCCGCGGCCGCGACATCCTCGATCGCAGCCGCCAGCTCCCCGGTCGGGAAGCCGGTCAGCAGCGCGTCGACGATCGCGTGCGCGTGCTCGCGCACCTCGACATCACGGACGACGACCTCGTATGCGTCCCGCACCTCTCCCTCGACGGCCAACGCTCGCGCGGCCGCCTCCGAGAGCTCCGTGGCGAGCATCCGCGTCGTGGAGGGGACCCGCAGGCCGGCGCTGACGACAGTGAGGCGACGGGCGGACTTCGTCCCGGTCACGCGGCACCGACCTCCGCCGGGGTCGCGGCCTCGCGGCCGGCCAGCCGACCGGCGTGCGTCGGCGCGTCCGGCACGTGGGCCGGTCGGCCCACGGCCATCTCGCGGCGCAGCACCGGCACGACCTCCTCGCCGAGCAGGTCGATCTGCTCGAGCACCGTCTTCAGCGGCAGACCGGCGTGGTCGACGAGGAACAGCTGGCGCCGATAGTCGCCGACGTAGTCGCGGAACGACAGGGTCCGCTCGATGACCTGCTCGGGGGTGCCGACGGTCAGCGGCGTCTCGCGCATGAAGGTCTCCAAAGAGGGGCCGCCGCCGTAGACGGGCGCCTCGTCGAAGTACGGCCGGAACCCGCGGATCGCCTCCTGGCTGGTGCGAGCCATGAAGACCTGGCCGCCGAGCCCGACGATGGCCTGGTCGGCGCTGCCGTGGCCGTAGTGCTCGAACCGGCGCCGGTACAGGTCGACCATCCGCTGGGTGTGCTCCTTGGGCCAGAAGATGTGGTTGGCGAAGAACCCGTCACCGTAGTACGCGGCCTGCTCGGCGATCTCGGGCGTGCGGATCGAGCCGTGCCACACGAAGGGCGCCAGGCCGTCGAGCGGGCGCGGGGTGCTCGTGAAGCCGTGCAGCGGGGTGCGGTGCTTGCCCTGCCAGACGACGTTCTCCTCGCGCCACAGCCGGTGCAGCAGCGCGTAGTTCTCGATCGCGAGCTCGAGCCCGTCCCGGATGTCCTTGCCGAACCACGGGTAGACCGGGCCGGTGTTGCCGCGGCCGAGCATGAGGTCCATCCGGCCGTCGGCCAGGTGCTGGACGTAGGAGTAGTCCTCGGCCATCCGCACCGGGTCGTTGGTCGTGATCAGCGCGGTGGCGGTGGACAGGACGACCCGCTCGGTCTGCGCGGCGAGGTGGGCCATCAGCACGGCGGGGTTGGCCGGCGCCGCGAAGGGCGGGTTGTGGTGCTCGCCGACGGCGACGACGTCGAGGCCGACCTCCTCGGCCTTGCGCGCGATGGCGACCATCGCCTTGATCCGCTCGTTCTCGGTCGGGGTGCGGCCGGTCACGGGGTCGGGGGTCACGTCGCCGACGGTGAAGATGCCGAACTGCATGGGGGTGCCTCCTCGGGAGCACTCGGGGCTTGCGGGTCGCAAGAAGTAGTTGATATGTCAACATCTTGCCACGCCCCGGCTATTCCGCGCCACCTGGCCGCTCCACGCCTGCGGGCCCCACGGGCGAGATTGGAAGAAATCCGCAACGCCCATACGTTAGGGGGGCATGAACGCCTTCGACCGCTACCGCTATGCCCAGCGCCTCTTCCGCGAGCGCCGCTACACCGCAGCGGCCCGCGAGCTCGAGCACCTCGTCATGGACAAGATCGACATGGACAAGATCGACCATGACACGCAGGGCCCGCCGGACCACAGCGAGCCCTACACCCTCGGTGACGCGCCGCTGCTGCTGGCCCGCTCGTACTACCACTCCGCCCAGCTCGGTCGCGCCGAGAAGGCCGCCCGAGCCCTCGTCGAGGCCGACCCGACGGACGTGTATGCGGTGCTCCTCCTCGCGCGGACCCTCCAGCGCCAGGGCCGGCACGCCGACGCCGGCACCTGGCTGCGCCGGCTGGACGCGATGGGCTACGACACCTGGGCCGAGGAGTTCTCTCCCGTCGCCTCCGAGGAGCCCGTCATGCCGCCGCGGCCTGAGCACACGCACGCCGCCTGAGCACACGCACGCCGCATGAGCACCACGCACGCCGCCTGAGCACCACGCGGCCGACCTATCCATCCGGCCCGAGCAGGCCGCCCGAGCCGCAGGGCACGCGCTGCTAGCGTCGCCCGATAGCCGACGAGTGAGAGGACCTCGACATGAGCACACCCCGGAGCATCGTCATCATCGGAGGCGGCCTGGCGGGCGCCAAGACCGCCGAGGCGCTGCGCACCCACGGCTATCCAGGCACGATCACGCTCCTGTCCGGTGAGCAGCACCTGCCGTATGAGCGGCCGCCGATGTCGAAGGGGTACCTCGCAGACGACGACGGCTTCGAGGGTGCGCTCGTGCACCCCGCACAGTGGTACGACGAGCAGCGGATCGACCTGCGCACCGGGATTCGGGCCACCGCGGTCGACGCTGCCGCCCACGAGGTGACCCTCGACGACGGCTCGACGCTCGGCTACGGCACCCTCGTCCTCGCCACCGGGTCGGTGCCGCGAAACCTTCCCCTCGAGGGCGCCGACGCGACCAACGTCCTGACGCTGCGCACCCGGGAGGACTCCGACGCGATCAAGGCGACCTTCGGCGAGGGGAAGCGGCTGGTCATCATCGGTGGCGGCTGGATCGGCCTCGAGGTCGCCGCCTCGGCTCGACGGGCGAGCACCGAGGTGACGATCATCGAGTCTGCGGAGCTGCCGCTGCTCGGCGTGCTCGGCCCTGAGCTGGCGCAGGTCTTCGCCGACCTGCACATCGAGAACGGCGTCGACCTGCGCCTGAGCACCTCCGTCGAGGCCATCACGACCGAAGGCGACCGGGCGACCGGCGTGCGGCTCGAGGGTGGCGAGACGATCCCCGCCGACGCGGTGGTGGTCGGGGTCGGCGTCACCCCCGACACCTCGCTGGCCGAGGCCTGCGGTCTGTCCGTCGACGACGGCGTGCTCGTCGACGCGTCGCTGCGCACGAGCGACCCGGACATCTTCGCCGTCGGTGACATCGCGCACCACGACCACCCGGTCCTCGGTCGTCGGATCCGCGTCGAGCACTGGGCCACCGCGCTCAACCAGCCGGAGTCGGTCGCCAAGGCCGTCATGGGCGAGGACGAGCCGGAGTATGCGGAGCTCCCCTACTTCTTCAGCGACCAGTACGACCTGGGCATGGAGTACATCGGCCACGCCCCGAAGGACTCCTACGACACGGTCGTCATCCGCGGCGACAAGGACACCCGCGAGTTCGTCGCGTTCTGGCTCGACGCGGACAACCGCATCCTGGCGGCGATGAACGTCAACGTCTGGGACGTCGTCGACGAGGTCAAGCCGCTCATCGCGGCCGGCACCCGGGTCGACCCGGACCGACTCGCGGACCCGGCCGTCGCATACGCCGACCTCGCCTGACCCGGATCAGCCGCCTGTTCTGACCGGCCGACCCCGCGCAACACCGATCTCGACCCCACCCCGTTTGTGTCATGGAGACGCGCCGGTGACCGGCTCGATCCGCCAGCGTGTCTCCATGACACAACGTGCGAGACTCACGGGCGTGAGTGACAGCAGCGAGCCGGCAGCGAGGCGCCCCGGTGGCAGCCTCGGCCGGGCCGCCGCGATCATGGCGAGCGGGACGATGGTCTCGCGCATCCTCGGCCTGGTCC
>JBAUUB010000286.1:0-5248 GCA_049582485.1 Dermatophilaceae bacterium | reverse complement strand
GTCGGGCACATCAGAGGGCATGAGACCGACCGGATCGCTGCCCTCGCCCGCGAGCTGACCGCCCTCGGGGCGCAGGTCAGTGAGACCGAGGACGGGCTGCACATCCGGCCAGGCCCCCTGTCGGGGGGGCACTTCCGGACCTATGCCGACCACCGGATGGTGATGGCCGCCGCGGTTCTGGGTCTGGCGGTTCCGGGCATCGTCGTCGAGGATGTCGGGACGGTCGCCAAGACCCTCCCGACCTTCACCGCACTCTGGGATCGCATGCTCGCAACGGAGTCGAGTGTGCTCGGCCGATGAGTCGTGGTCATCCGGCCGCTGTCGAAATCCCCCTGAGCCGGGACCGGTCATGAGCGCCGGACGCTATGACCACTTCGACGAGGACAGCGTGCGAGTCCGTCCGTCGCGACGCGGGAGCAGGCCGCGCAGCAAGGACCGTCCCAGTCACGTCGACGCCGTGGATGGGCGCGTCATCGGGGTCGACCGGGGCCGCTACCACGTCCTCGTCGATGACGTCATGGTCACGGCGGTCAAGTCCCGCAACCTCGGGCGCAAGAGCATAGTCGTCGGCGAGTCCGTCGGCATCGTGGGAGATGTCTCGGGTCAGCGCGACACCATGGCCCGGATCGTCCGCCAGAACCCGCGTCGGAGTGTCCTGCGCCGGACGGCGGACGACAACGACCCGGTCGAACGCGTCATCGTCGCCAACGCGGATCAGCTCATCATCGTCACGGCACTGGCCGACCCGCCACCTCGGACACGACTCATCGACCGATGCCTCGTCGCGGCCTACGATGCCGGGCTGACACCGATCCTCCTTCTCACCAAGTCCGACCTCACCAGCCCCGACGACCTGCTGTCGTTGTACGGCGACCTCGACGTGGGCGTCCTGGTGACCCAGATCGGCCCACATGGCGCAGAGGGTCTCGATGAGGTGCGTGCGGCGTTGAGCGGACAGGTCAGCGTTCTGGTCGGGCACTCAGGAGTGGGCAAGTCGACCATTGTGAACGCTCTCGTCCCGGACGCCGGCCGAGCCACCGGGGTGGTGAACGTCGTGACCGGGCGAGGACGGCATACGTCCTCCTCGGCGATCGCCCTGCCACTTCCGGACGACGACGGCTGGGTGATCGACACCCCGGGAGTCCGCTCGTTCGGCCTCGCGCACGTCGACCCGGCGAGCATCATCGATCACTTCCCCGAGTTGGCGGAGGGCCTATCCGGCTGCCCACGTGCGTGCTCACACGACGAGCCGGAGTGCGGCCTGGATGTCTTCGTCAGCGAGCATGCCCTCGAGCAGCCCCATCTGCCGCAGCGGCTCGAGAGCCTGCGCAGGCTGCTCCGGTCGCGCACGACCGAGGAGGACGCAGCCGGGCACCGGTGAGTGGCCCTGCTGCTCAGCTCTGCCGGTCGCGCGGGTCCCCTGCGACGTCGTCGTGGCCCAGCTGGTAGTCGGCCGCGGGACGGGTGGGGTCGATCACCCCGCGCTCGTCGGCCCCACGGTCTGGCAGGTCCTCGGGCTGGACGTCTGCACGGGTCCGCGCGTCATCCCCTCCGGCGATCTCGGGGGGCTTCCGGTCCGAGACGTCCACGGTCGGGACGATGTGGCGGACCTCGGCGAAGTGGCAGGCGCTGCGGTGGGACCCGACGCCGTCGGGCCGCTGGACGAACTCCGGGTCCTCCACCGAGCACACGTCCTGGGCCTTGAAGCACCTGGTGTGGAAGCGACAGCCCGACGGAGGATTCGCCGGTGACGGGACGTCCCCGGAGAGGACGATCTGCTCCCTCTTCCCGCGCAGCGTGGGGTCAGGCACCGGCACAGCGGACAGGAGTGCCTGGGTGTACGGATGGGTGGGACGTTGGTACACCTCGTCCTCGGTGCCCAGCTCGACCATCTTGCCTAGATACATGACTCCGACCCGGTCCGAGATATGCCGGACCACGGAAAGGTCGTGGGCGATAAACAGGTAGGCGAGGCCCATCTCCCGCTGCAGCCGCTCGAGGAGGTTGACCACCTGCGCCTGCACAGAGACGTCGAGGGCGGAGACGGGTTCGTCGCAGATCAGCACCTTGGGTCGAAGAGCGATCCCGCGCGCGATGCCGATGCGTTGTCGCTGTCCCCCCGAGAACTGGTGGGGGTAGCGGTTGATGTGCTCAGGGTTGAGGCCTACGACGTCCAGCAGGTCCTGGACGGCCTTCTTGCGCCCGCCCTTCGGCACGACCTCTCTATGGATCTCGAACGGCTCGCCGATGATGTCACCGACGGTCTTGCGAGGGTTGAGGGAGGTGTAGGGGTCCTGGAAGATGATCTGGATGTCCCGGCGCAGCCGGCGCATGGCGGATCCGGACTGCTTGAACATGTCGACCCCGTCGAAGTCGACGCTGCCCGCCGTCGGCTCCTCGAGACGCATCAGGACGCGACCGAGCGTCGACTTGCCACACCCTGACTCTCCGACGATGCCGAGGGTCTCGCCCTTGTGCAGGTCGAAGGACACGCCGTCGACCGCTTTGACGTGCCCAACCGTATGGCGCAGGACGCCCGCCTTGATCGGGTAGTGCTTGACCAGTTCCGTAGCGCGGAGAATGACCTCAGGCACCGAGCACCTCCTCGGAGAAGTGGCAGGCGGCGAACCGCCCGGGCACGACCTCGCGCAGCTCGGGGCGTTCGACTGTGCAGATCTCCCGCGCGAGATAGCAGCGTGGGTGGAATGGGCAGCCTGGAGGGATGCGGGTCAGGTTCGGCGGCAGTCCGCCGATGGCCGCCAGCGTCTGCCCCTTCTGGTCGACGCGCGGGATCGAGTCGATCAGACCCCGCGTGTAGGGATGTGCCGGGGCGGCGTACAGGTCCAGGATCTCGGACTTCTCGACGAGCCGTCCTGCATACATGACGCACGCGCGGTCGGCGACGTCGGCCACGACTCCCAGGTCGTGGGTGATGAGGATGAGGCCCATCTGGCGCTCCTGCTGCAGATCCGCCAGCAGTTGCATGATCTGGGCCTGCACGGTGACATCGAGGGCCGTGGTCGGCTCGTCGGCGATGAGGACGGCGGGGTCCAGAGCGATCGCCATCGCAATCATGATGCGCTGACGCATGCCCCCGGAGAACTGGTGAGGATAGGCCTTGACGCGGTCCCGCGCGGCTGGGATGGAGACACGCTCCATGAGCCCCACCGCACGCTCGAGCGCGTCGGACTTGTTCATCCCACGGTGCTGACGGAACATCTCGGCGATCTGCCACCCCACCGGGAAGACCGGGTTCAGCGCCGAGAGTGCGTCCTGGAAGATCATCGAGACCTCCGGACCGCGGGTGTGTCGCC
Source organism: Dermatophilaceae bacterium (assembly GCA_049582485.1). Classification (GTDB taxonomy): domain Bacteria; phylum Actinomycetota; class Actinomycetes; order Actinomycetales; family Dermatophilaceae; genus F2B08. The sequence continues at coordinate 1,934 of JBAUUB010000286.1, read as the reverse complement.
GCTCGTTCGGGTCCATGGTCAGCAGGTCGCGCCCGCAGTACCTCACCTGACCAGACGGGATCTTCGCCGGCGGCATGTCGAGGATGCCCATGATGGCCTGGGCGGTCACGGACTTACCCGACCCCGACTCACCCAGGATCGCGAGCGTCTCACCCTGGTACAGGTCGAACGACACGCCGTTGATGGCCTGGGCGACGCCCTCCTCGGTGTGGAACTCGACGTAGAGGTCGTCCACCTCGAGCAGGCAGCCGTCGCGGGGGACGTATTTCGACACCGGGCCGCTCCGGTCCTGGGGTGTGTCGACCGTCGTGGCGCTCATGACGTGCTCCTCATCGGGTCTTGGGGTCGTACGCGTCACGGACCGCGTCACCGAGCATGATGAAGGCGAGCACCGTGAGGCTGAGGAAGAGGGACGGGAAGAAGAGCATGTGCGGCGTCGTGCGCAGACCGACGATCGCATCGTTGATCGATACGCCCCACGAGATGACCGGCGGCTGCAGGCCGATTCCGAGGAACGACAGGGTCGCCTCGAGCGCGATGTAGGCACCGAGGTTGATGGTCGCGACGACGATGATCGGGCCGAGCGAGTTGGGGATCACGTGAGACCTGATGATTCGCCAGGGGCTCGCGCCCAGCGCTCGAGCTGCCTGGACGTAGTCGTTCGGCAGGACCTGCATGACCGAGGACCGCATCAGGCGGGTCAGGGCCGGCCATCCCAGCAGGGAGATCGCGGCGACCACCTTGAAGACCACCACGAAGTAGGGATCGCCCGAGGACGGGAACGCCGACATGAAGAGGATCGCTCCGAGGAGCAGCGGAATGGCGAAGAAGACATCGGTGACCCGCGAGATGAGTGAGTCAGTCCACCCTCCGAAGTAGGCGGCCGTGATTCCGAGGGCGGCGCCGATCGTGGTGGTGAAGAGCGTCGTGAACACCCCGACGAGGATCGAGGCTCGAGCGCCGTAGATCACGCGCGCATAGATGTCGTACCCCTGGATGTCCCGGCCGAACCAGGCCTCTGAGTTCGGGCGCTCCCTGGCCTGGCTGAGGATCGCCTCGTTCGGGTCGGTGTTCGTGAACAGGCTCGGCCAGATCGCCATGAGCACGAAGACGAAGATCATCGTCGCCGAGATCCAGAACAGCGGGTTGCGGGCGAGTGCCCGCCGGGCGTCGGCACCGAGGGACCTGGCCTCACCGACGGGGTTGGCTGCACTCGAGGAGGCTGTCTCGACGATGGACTGCTCAGTCATGGCTGATCCTCGGGTCGAGCACGCCGTACAGCAGGTCGACGATGAGATTGACGAAGAGGTAGATGATGACCAGCGCGGTCACGGCCCCGACGACGGCGACCCCGTCCCGGACCTGGATCCCTCGGTAGATGTACCCGCCGACGCCCTGGATGTTGAAGATGCCCTCGGTGACGATGGCGCCGCCCAGCAGGGCACCGAAGTCGAAGCCGATGAACGTGATGACCGGAATCATGGAGTTGCGCAGGGCGTGCAGCCCTACGGCACGTTTCTTGGAGAGGCCCTTGGAGATGGCTGTACGGACGTAGTCGGCCCGTAGGTTCTCGACCAGGTTGGTCCGGGTCAGCCGGGCGACATAGGCCACCGACAGCGACCCGAGCACGATGGCCGGGAGTAGGAGCTCGTACGTAGTCGCCTCGGACGACACGGTGACGGGGAACAGACCCAGCCGCACCCCGAGGAAGTACTGCAGCACCGCGCCGATGACGAAGATCGGGATCGAGATGACGACCAACGTGCTCACGAGCACGAGGTTGTCGATGAATCTGCCTTTTCGGATACCCGCCAGGATGCCGGCCGAGATGCCCACGACGATCTCGACCGCGATGGCCATCAGGGCGAGGCGACCGGTGACGGCGAAGCGCTTGGTGAGGTCCTCGCGGACGTCGACGCCGTACTGGTTCGTCC
>JBAUUB010000285.1:0-2077 GCA_049582485.1 Dermatophilaceae bacterium | reverse complement strand
TCCCGGTGCCCACCACCTTCGTGCGCGACCTGGACGCCGCCACCCACACCCCGACCCACCTCGACCGGGCCTACCTCGGCAACTTCTCCACCATCGCCCCCTCCCGGCACGCCCGCGACCTGCGGACCCGGCTGGCACAGCACCCGCCCACCGACCAGCTCCTGGGGATCTGGCACCTCGAACCCCCCTGGGCCCACCACCTGCTCCGCCCCCGCATGGCCCGAGCCTGGTTCGACCTCTTCCAGCAGCACCCCTGCCTGCGCCCGCTGTGCCGGGTCGAACCCGTCCACGTCGACCACCTCGTCATCGTCGACCCCGACGTCCTGTCCCTGGTCACCGGCCAACCCTGCACCGTGCGCACCGACCACGTCGAGATCCGCCTGGCCCCCGAACACACCGACCCCGACCCCTCCGGACTGCCCCTGGACCTGCTCGGCATCGCCGACCTCTGCGCCGCCTGGTGGGGCACCCGACCCCACTGGACCTACGCCCCCACCCTCACCGACACCGAACGCCACCACGTCCAGACCGCCCTGCCCGGCCTGCCCATCCACGACCCCACCACCCCCTGACCAGCACCCGCGTATGCTCCGGTGCATCCCCGCGACATCCCTCTGCCCGCCACCGCCCTGAGGAGTGGACGATCGACGCATCACTCGGACCCCTCGCCGGTGCACCCGGCTTCGTGGCTGCGCCGGAGGCGTGGTTGACGTGGCGGTTGCTGCACGGCGGGGTGGGGGCTGAGCCGGAGGGGGTGGCCCGGCAGGGGTTGCGGACCAGGTCTCCGGCGGTGCTGGAGGCGTTGGCGTTGGCTGCTACCGGGGGCCGCTGGGGTGCCGCGGAGCTGCTGAGCCAGGTGCTGGCCGGACAGCTGCCGGGTGGGCCGGTGAGCCCGCAGCGGGCTCGGGCGCTGGCCGGGACCGCGATGGTGTGGGCCGGCAGCGACCGCAGCGCCCAGGAGCTGGCGGCGGCGGCGGTGGTGTTCGAGCAGCTGTGGGCGGCCGGGGCGGCCGAGCATCTGGGTGAGGAGCACCACCTGGTGGCCGGGCAGGCCCTGTTCCTGGCGCAGCGGCACTCCCAGCTCGCGGCGTTGCTGCCCGAGCTGGACCTGCTGCCGCCCGTGGTGCGGCACTACCTGCTCACCGACCTGGCCAACCCGGTCACCGAGCACCCGGCCGGGGCGGCACCGACCCCGGAGCAGGCCGCCCGGTGGCCGCAGCTGCTGTCCCAGGCGTTCCTGGACCATGGCCTGGCCCCGATCACCCTGCTGGACCAGGACCACCCCGGCCAGCCGTTGTTCGACCGGTTGCACGCCGACGGTCCGGTCCCCGGCTCGGCCGGCGGGCCGTTGGTCACCGTGGTCATGCCCTGTTTCCAGCCCGACCACGGGCTGCTCACCTCGGTGCGCTCGATCAGCCGACAGACCTGGGCCGACCTGGAGATCCTCATCGTCGACGACGCCTCCGGCCCGGCCTACCGCGACCTGTTCCAGCGCGCCGCTGACCTGGACCCTCGGGCGCGGGTGCTCACGATGGACCGCAACGGCGGCAGCTACCTGGCCCGCGAGGCCGCGATCGAGGCCTCGACCGGCACCCTGGTCACCTTCCAGGACGCCGACGACTGGTCCCACCCGCACCGCATCGAGCACCAGGTGCAGGCCCTGACCGGCAGCACCGCCCCGATGAGCCGCAGCCAGGCCGTGCGCGCCAAGGACGACCTGACCCACCAGTGGCTGGGCACGACGCCGATCCGCGACAACGCCTCCTCGCTGCTGGTCCGCCGCACCGTGCTGCAGGACTACGGCGGCTTCCTGCCCGTGCGCAAGGGCGCCGACTCCGAGTTCGCCGAGCGCATCACCACCCTGGCCGGCCCGATCGCCGACACCCACACCCCGCTGGCGGTCACCCGGCTGCGGACCGGCTCCCTGTCCCGCGGCGACTTCATGCTCTCGTGGTTCTCCCCGGACCGGACCATGTTCCGGGGGGCGTTCCAGGCCTGGCACCGCCAGCTGCGCGAGCACGCCACGCCCGCAGCACCACCACGGGTGTCCAGCACCGACCTGCACGCCATCCCGTTC
>JBAUUB010000284.1:0-1687 GCA_049582485.1 Dermatophilaceae bacterium | reverse complement strand
CTCCAGACCTGGACGCGCTGCGGGCCGCCGTGTCGCGCATCGAGAACGGAGAGTCCACCGGACTCTTCGACGATGCGACCGGGTCGCAGACGAGGCGAGCGGACCGCCAGGCACCCGCACCACAACGCGACACCCCACGCGAGCCCAGCCGGCCAGAGGCCACCAGCGGCGACCGGGCTGCAGTACATCGACACGCTGCAGCACACCAAGACACCCTCACGCACGACACCGTCACGCCGGCCAACCACGCCCCCGACGACACCAAGCCGCCGTCCGACCCGACGGACGAGCGCGACGCCGACCCCTACGCCGTGGCGCGGGCAATCGTGCTCCGTCAGCTCACCATGTCGCCCAAGAGCCGCCACCAGCTCCGCGAGAAGCTCCGCCAGCGGGACTGCCCCGACGACGTCGCCGAGGCCGTCCTCGACAGGCTCACCGCTGTCGGGCTCGTCGACGACGCGAAGTACGCCGAGTCGCTCGTGCGCTCGAAGCAGGTCACCCGCGGCCTGTCCAAGCGGGCCCTCGCTCACGAGCTGCGCACCAAGGGCGTCGACCGTGACACCGCCGGCGACATCCTCGACCAGGTCAGCGACACCGAGGAGGAGGAACGCGCCAGGACCCTCGTCGAGGGCCGTCTGCCCCGCTTGCGAGCCCTGGACAAGGAGGTCGTCGTCCGCCGACTGGCAGGGCTGCTTGCCCGCAAGGGCTACCCCTCGGGACTGAGCCTGCGGGTCATCCGTGAGGCCCTCGACGCAGACCCGGCCTTCCGACGCGACTGACCAGACCCCCCCGCTCTCAGAGCGAGTGCAGCGGCCGCTGACCCGGCGGCAGCGAGTCGGTTCGCACGATCTCCTTGCCGAACGGCACGAGCGAGATCGGGATCATCTTCAGGTTCGCGATCGCCAGCGGGATCCCGATGATCGTCAGCGCCTGCGCCACAGCGGTCGTGACGTGCCCGAGCGCCAGCCACCACCCGGCCAGGATGATCCACACCACGTTGAGCACCACGGACCCGGTCCCCGCATCGGGCTGATCGATCACCGCCCGACCGAACGGCCACAGCGCGTACCTCGCCATCCGGAATGACGCGACACCGAGTGGGATCGTGATGATGAGGATGAAGAAGAGGATGCCGACCAGCGCATAAGCCAGCGACAGCCACAGGCCTCCGAAGAGGAACCAGATGATGTTGAGCAGGGTCCGCACCGGGGCCCGTCCTCTCATGATGGGGAAGTGTCGGCTTCACGGTAGCCAACGGCGCGCACCCCACGCGGATTCCCTCGTCCGTCAGTGAGGATGGAGGCGTGACAACCGTCGTGGTCGGAGGAGGCATCGTCGGGCTCGCCGTCGCCCGCGAGCTCACCCGGCGACGCGGCAGCGAGGTCGTCGTCCTCGAGAAGGAGGACCGGCTCGCCGCCCACCAGACCGGTCACAACTCCGGCGTCGTGCACGCCGGCATCTACTACCGCCCGGGCAGCCTCAAGGCGGAGCTGTGCACGCGTGGCCGGGACCTGCTCGGCGCCTACTGCGCGGAGCACGCGCTGCCCTATGACCCGGTCGGCAAGCTCGTCGTCGCCGTGCGCGCCGACGAGCTCGCGCGCCTCGACGCCCTCGAGCGCACCGCAACCGACAACCGCGTCCCGGGCCTGCGCCGCCTGGACCGCGACGGCCTGCGCGAGGTCGAGCC
>JBAUUB010000283.1:0-16753 GCA_049582485.1 Dermatophilaceae bacterium | reverse complement strand
GTGCAGTCGGGCCGCCCCGTGGGTGTCATGCAGACCCACGAGTGGGCACCGCGCGTTCTCATCGCGAACTCCAACCTCGTCGGCGACTGGGCCACCTGGCCCGAGTTCCGCCGGCTCGAGCACCTCGGCCTGACCATGTACGGCCAGATGACGGCCGGCTCGTGGATATACATCGGCACCCAGGGCATCGTGCAGGGCACCTACGAGACCTTCGCCGCTGTCGCTGCCAAGCGTTTCGGCGGCACACTCGCGGGCACCGTCACCCTCACCGGCGGCTGCGGCGGGATGGGTGGCGCGCAGCCGCTCGCCGTCACGATGAACGAGGGTGTCTGCCTCATCGTCGACGTCGACCCCCACCGGTTGCAGCGCCGGGTCGAGCACCGCTACCTCGACGAGGTCGCCGGCAGCCTCGACGAGGGGGTCGAGATCGCGCTGCGCGCCAAGGCGGAGCGCCGGGCCTGGTCGGTCGGCGTCGTCGGGAACGCGGCCACCGTCTTCCCCGAGCTGCTCCGCCGCGGCGTCCCGATCGACATCGTCACGGACCAGACCTCTGCGCACGACCCTCTCTCCTACCTGCCCGAGGGCATCGCACTCGACGAGTGGGCCGAGTACGCCGAGAAGAAGCCCGAGGAGTTCACCGACCGGGCCAGGGAGTCGATGGCCAAGCACGTCCAGGCGATGGTCGAGTTCCAGGACGGCGGGGCCGAGGTCTTCGACTACGGCAACTCGATCCGCGACGAGGCGCGCCTCGGCGGGTACGAGCGGGCCTTCGAGTTCCCCGGCTTCGTGCCCGCCTACATCCGCCCGCTGTTCTGCGAGGGCAAGGGCCCGTTCCGCTGGGTGGCGCTCTCCGGTGACCCCAAGGACATCGCCGCCACCGACAAGGCCGTCATGGACCTGTTCCCCGACAACGACCGGCTCCAGAAGTGGATGCGCGGCGCCAAGGACAAGATCGCCTTCCAGGGCCTGCCTGCGCGGATCTGCTGGCTGGGCCAGGGCGAGCGCGCCGAGGCAGGCCTCCTGTTCAACGACCTGGTGGCCACGGGTGCGGTCAGCGCACCGATCGTGATCGGCCGCGACCACCTCGACACCGGGTCGGTGGCCTCGCCCTACCGGGAGACCGAGGCGATGCTCGACGGGTCGGACGCCATCGCCGACTGGCCGCTGCTCAACGCGCTCGTCAACACCGCCTCCGGCGCGTCCTGGGTGTCGCTGCACCACGGCGGCGGTGTCGGCATCGGTCGCTCAATACACGCCGGGCAGGTCTCGCTCGCCGACGGCACGCCGCTCGCGGCCGAGAAGCTCGCCCGGGTGCTCACGAACGACCCCGGCATGGGCGTCATCCGGCACTGCGACGCCGGCTACGCCCACGCCGACGAGGTCGCGGTCGAGCGTGGGGTGCGCGTGCCCATGCGCGAGGGCTGAGTGGTGGTGTCCTCAGGCCTGCGCAGGCTCGGTGACGTCGGCGACCTCGGCGCCAAGTGCGGTGATGACGGCGTCGGCGCCGACGGTCACCGCGACGCCGTGCGCGCCGGCGCCCATGGACACGGTGCGACCGACCATGGACGAGTCCGCGATGACGGGCCACGGGGTGTCGGAGCCGGTATGCGCTGCTCCGAACGGCGTGATCGTGCCCCGCTCGTAGCCGGTCGCCTCCCTCGCGGTCCCAGCGTCCGGCATCGACAGCCGGCTCACGCCGAGGTGGGCCCGCAGCAGCGGCCAGGAGATCTCCCGGTCACCCGGGACGAGCACGAAGAGGTAGTCGTCGTCGCCGCGGCGCACGACGAGGGTCTTGACGATGTCGCGCGGCTCGACGCCGCGGGCGGCGGCCGCCTCGGCGAGGGAACCGACCCGTCCGTGGCGCGTGACCGCATACGTGACTCCGACCCGGTCCAGTCCGGCCAGGGCGCGTTCCTCTCCGCTGCTCATCCCCGAACTCTAGGACCTGGGGTGGTGGAATGAGCCGCATGGCGGAGTTCACGAGGATGTGGGCCGACCTGGCCCCGGTCGGGCGCACCGCGCGCAGCGGCGGCTACCGACGGTTCGCGTGGACCCGTGAGGACCACGACCTGCGGGAGTGGTTCGCGGCCGAGTGCGCTCGGCGCGGGCTCGACGTCGTGACCGACCGGGTGGGCAACCAGTGGGCCTGGTGGGGAGACCCGGACGAGGCCCGGCACGCCGGCCGCCCGGGGGTCGTGACCGGCTCGCACCTGGACAGCGTGCCCGACGGAGGCGCCTTCGACGGCCCGCTCGGCGTCGTCAGCGCGCTCGCCGCGGTCGACGAGCTGCGCGCCAGGGGCCACGAACCGAGCCGGCCGATCGGCGTGGTGAACTTCGTCGACGAGGAGGGCGCGCGCTTCGGCGTGGCCTGCGCCGGCTCGAGGATCCTCACCGGCGTGCTCGACCCGGACCGCGCCCGCGGGCTGACCGATGACGAGGGGCGGAGCATGGCGGGCGCGATGAGCGTCGCGGGCCACGACCCGGCGCACCTCGGTCGCGACGACGAGGTGCTCGCACGGATCGGCGACTTCGTCGAGCTCCACGTGGAGCAGGGCCGCCACCTCGTCGACATCGGCGCGGCGGTCGGGGTGGGCAGCGACATCTGGCCGCACGGCCGGTGGCGCATCGACCTGCCGGGGGAGGCCAACCACGCCGGCACGACCGCGCTCGAGGACCGCCTCGACGCGATGCTCGGGGTCGCCGCCGTGACGATCGCCGCCCGTCGCTCGGCGCAGGAGCACGGCTGCGTCTCGACCGTCGGCAAGGTGCAGCTCACCCCGAACGGCGTCAACGCCATCCCCAGCCATGCCGCCGCCTGGCTCGACGTGCGCAGCGCCGACGCCGGCGCGGTGCGCACGACCGTGGCCGAGGTGACGGAGGTCGCCGAGGAGTTCGGCGGTCGGGTCCGCGAGGAGTCCTGGACGCCGACGACGCCGTTCCACCCGGCGCTCGTCGAGCGCCTCGCGGCCCGGCTCGGCGGCGTGCCGGTGCTCGGCACCGGCGCCGGGCATGACGCCGGCATTCTCGCGACCCACGGGATCCCGGCGGCGATGCTGTTCGTCCGCAACCCGACGGGTGTGTCGCACTCGCCGGAGGAGTTCGCCGAGGCGGCCGACTGCCTGCTCGGCGTCCGCGCGCTCGCGGACGTGCTCGAGGACCTGACCGCCCTCAACGGCACGGGGACGGCGTGAGGACGTACTGGTGCCCGCGCGCGGCCCTGCCCGAGGGGGTGCGCAAGAGGGTCCGGCTGCGGGTGGAGGACGGCCGGCTCACCGAGGTCACGGCCGGGGTGGACCCCGAGGCGGGGGACACGGTCCTGGACGGACTCGTGCGCCCTGGGTTCGCCAACGCGCACTCACACGCCTTCCACCGGGCGCTGCGCGGACGCACACACGGCGACGGCGGCACCTTCTGGACGTGGCGTGAGCAGATGTATGCGGTGACCGCCGCCCTCGACCCGGTCACCTACCGGGCGCTCGCCCGGGCGGTCTTCGCCGAGATGGCGCTCTCCGGCTACACCGTGGTGGGCGAGTTCCACTACCTCCACCACGGTCCGGGTGGTGAGCCCTACGACGACCCCAACGCGATGGGGCATGCGCTGCTCGACGCCGCGGAGGAGGCCGGTGTCCGGATCACCCTGCTCGACACGGTCTACCTCGCCGGCGGCCTGTTCGCCTCCGGTCACCAGCCGCTCGACGAGATCCAGCGCCGGTTCTCGGACGGGTCGGTGCAGGCCTGGCGCGAGCGGGTCGGCCGCCTCAGCCCGCGGGAGACGGCCCGCCACGGGGCTGCCATCCACTCGGTCCGGGCGGTGCCCCGCGAGCACCTCGCCGAGGTGGCCGGCTTCGCGCGGGAGGGTCTCGGGCAGCCGGGGAACGGTCCGGCCCCGCTGCACGTCCACCTGTCCGAGCAGCCCGGTGAGAACCTCGCCTGCGAGCACTTCTACGGCCTGACGCCGACGGCGCTGCTCGAGACCGAGGGCGTGCTGGGCGAGCACCTGACGGCGGTCCATGCGACGCACCTGACGACCGAGGACATCGACCGGATCGGACGGGCGGGCGCGCGCGTGTGCTTCTGCCCGACCACCGAGCGTGACCTCGCCGACGGGATCGGTCCGGCCCGAGCCCTGCACGACGCGGGGACGGACCTGTGCATCGGCTCGGACCAGCAGGCGGTGGTCGACCCGTTCGAGGAGGTGCGCGCCGTCGAGCTGCACGAGCGACTGGTCTCGCTCGAGCGCGGCCGGTTCACCCTCGGCGAGCTGGACCGGATCGGGTCCGAGAACGGGTATGCGGCGCTGGGCTGGCCCGACGGCGGCACCCTGCGCGAGGGCGCGCTCGCAGACTTCATCACCGTCCGGCTCGACGGGCGGCACACGGCCGGGACCGACCCGGAACAGATCGTCTTCGTCGCGGGGAACCAGGACGTCAGCGATGTCGTCGTGTCCGGCCGGCACGTCGTCAGCGGCGGGGAGCACCGGCTCGGCCCGGTCGGCGCGATGCTGCGCACGGCTGTGTCGCGGGTGCGGTCATGAGCACGCTCGTCACCGGGGCCGCGGAGGTCGTCACGTGCGACCCGGCGCTCGGCTCCGGACCGCTCGGGATCGTGCCCGACGGTGCCGTGGTCGTTGACCGTGGGGAGGTGGTCTGGGTCGGCCAGGCAACGCAGGCGCCCGCGGCCGACTGTGTCGTCGGGCTCGACGGCCGCGTCCTGGTCCCGGGCTTCGTCGACTCGCACTCCCACCTCGTCTTCGCCGGCGACCGCGCCCACGAGTTCACCGCCCGGATGGCCGGCCAGGCCTACGACGGCGGCGGCATCGGGGTGTCCGTGGCCGCCACCCGTGCCGCGGGCGACGACGAGCTGCGAGCCCTGGTGGCCCGCCGGGTCGCGGAGATGCGGGCCTCCGGAACGACGACCGTCGAGATCAAGAGCGGCTACGGCCTGAGCGTCGCCGACGAGGAGCGCTCCCTGCGGATCGCGGCCGAGTTCACCGACGAGACGACCTTCCTCGGCGCGCACGTCGTGCCCCCGCAGATGCGTGGAACGCATGAGGGGTCAGCGGGAGAGGAGGCGAGGAGCGCATACCTCGACCTCGTCACCGGACCCATGCTGCAGGCGTGCGCTCCGCACGCCCGGTGGATCGACGTCTTTTGCGAGCCGAACAGCACGCATGCCTTCACCGAGGAGGAGTCGCGCCGCGTGCTCGAGGCGGGACGGGCCGCCGGCCTGGGGCTGCGGGTGCACGGCAACCAGCTCGGGCACGGCCCGGGGGTGCGGCTGGCGGTGGAGCTCGGTGCGACCTCGGTCGACCACTGCACGTACCTGACCGACGCCGACGTCGACGCGCTGGCGGGCGCGGCCGGCGAGACGGTCGCGACCCTGCTGCCGGGCGTCGAGTTCTCGACGCGGTCGCCCTACCCGGACGCGCGGCGCCTCATCGACGCAGGTGTCTCCCTGGCGCTCGCCAGCGACTGCAACCCCGGCACCTGCTACACGTCGTCGATGCCTTTCGTCATCGCGCTCGCCGTGCGCGAGATGCGGATGACGGTCGCCGAGGCGCTGCTCGCTGCGACGACCGGGTCGGCGAGGTCACTGCGACGCGACGACATCGGCCGGATCGCCGTCGGGATGCTGGCCGACCTCGCGGTCGTCGACGCTCCCAGCCACGAGCACCTCGCCTACCGCCCCGGCATGGCGATCACGCGCGCCCTCGACCTGTCCTGACGCGTCGTCAGTCCTTGGGCTGGGGCTGGAGGTCCGGTGGTAGATCTCCGACGGCACGGCGGTACGCGTTCGCCGCCGAGCGCGTGGCGAAGACGCGGGCCAGGCCGACGGCCAGACCCATGATGCCGGCGAAGATGAAGGCTTCCTTCACCGGCACGTCCGGGTTGTTCGGATCGATCTCGACGTCCCGGCCGGAGTGCCGCCAGATCTCGGTGACGACCTTGTGCGCGACGATGCCGGCCACGATGGCGGAGCCGGCTCCGAATACCTTCCACACGAGCGGACCCATGTCAGCCCCTTCCTCGCCCGCACCTGCGCAGACGGTTCGCGATCAGTTTCGTCCCACTCTTGCACACCCACGGGCGGACGAGCGGTTGCTACCCTGGGTGAAGACGACAGGGGAGCGCCCAGCGCTGAGAGTGTGGACCGTCCACAGACCCTCGAACCTGCTCCGGTTAGCACCGGCGAAGGGAGTCGGGATTCTCAGGCCGACCCCCGCATACCCCCTGTATGCGGTGGTCCGGTCTCCTCCTCGAATCGACGGGGCGCACCCCGCGCACCGTGGGACATCGAAGGAGAGTCACTCGTCATGACCACCGAATCGGGAACCAGGACCGAGAGCGGACCGACCACCCGCGCCGGCCGCTACGTCCTCGCCAGCCGACCGCTGCTCGGCTGGCGCACCGTCGACATCCTCACCATCGCCTTCCTCGGCGTCGCCATCGGCATCGCCATGTGGGGCTGGGGGATCCTCTACAACGGGCCGCTGACGGCTCTGGGCTTCACGTTCCGCCCCGCCATGGGGCTCTTCGTCGGCATGTGGTTCCTGGCCGGCGTCGTCGGGGGGCTCGTCGTCCGCCGGCCCGGTGCGGCCCTCGCCTGCGAGGTCGTCGCGGCCCTGGCCTCGATGCTCCCCGGCACCGAATGGGGCGCGACCGTCCTCATCGCCGGCGTGCTCCAGGGGCTCGGCGCCGAGCTCGGGTTCGCGATCTTCCGATACCGCAGCTGGGGTGTCGTCGCAGCCGTCACCGCCGGCGCGCTGTCCGCGCCGCTGGAGTGGCTCTACGAGATCTTCGCGTACTTCCCCGACTGGAGCACCCAGTGGCAGCTCGTCTACCTCGTCATGATGGTGATCTCGGGCGTGGTGATCGCCGGGCTCGGCGGACTCGCCCTGGTGCGGGCGCTGGCCCGGGCCGGAGCACTGGACGCCTTCCCGCCGGGTCAGGAGCGTCGGGAGGCACGCGCTGTCTGAGCGGACCTCCGCCGGCCGGGTCGTCCTCGAAGGCCTCACCTGGCGCCCCTACGGCCGGCGCGAGCCGGTGCTGCGCGACCTCGACCTCGTCATCGAGCCGGGGGAGAGGGTGCTCCTCGTCGGGCCCAGCGGCTCGGGCAAGTCCACCCTCCTGCGGGCGCTCGCCGGTCTCCTCGAGACCGCCGACGCCGGTGAGCGCACCGGCTCGATGTCGATCGACGGCCACCCTCCCGGGGCGCGCCCCGGCGAGGTCGGGCTGGTCCTGCAGGAGCCGGGGGCCGGTCTCGTCGCGTCCACGGTCGGTCGGGACGTCTCGTTCGGGCTGGAGAACGTCGGCGCGGGGCCCGGGACCATGCCCGGCCGCGCGCGGGCGGCACTGGACGCCGTCGGCCTGCACATGGCGTTGGAGGTGCCCACCGCGTCATTGAGCGGTGGCGAGACCCAGCGCCTGGCCCTCGCCGGCGCCGTCGTCATGGAGCCGAGCGTGCTGCTCCTCGACGAGCCGACCGCCATGCTCGACCCGGTCAGCGCCGCGGCCGTGCGCCGCGTCGTCACCGAGGTCGTCGAGCGCGAGCGGCTCACGACCGTCGTCGTCGAGCATCTCCTCGAGGAGTGGCTGCCCTTCGCCTCCCGGATCGTCGTGCTCGACGCGGGTGGGCGGATCATCGCCGACGGCGAGCCGGCGCAGGTTCTCGCCGAGCACGGGCAGCGGCTGGCCGACGAGGGCGTCTGGGTGCCCGGCGTCGCGCCACCCGAGCCGCGCCTGCTCGACGCCGACGTGCTCGGGCGGCCTGCGCATACAGCAGTGGACGGGACGGCCGTCGCAGAGCTGGCCGACGCGCGGATCGTGCGGCGCAGCCTGGGGGCCGACGGCCGGGTGCGCGAGGTCGTCGCCGTCGACGGCGCGGACGTGACCGTGCGGGCGGGAGAGAGCACGGTGCTCATCGGCCCGAGCGGGTCAGGCAAGTCGACCCTGCTCGGCGCGGTCGCCGGGTTCCTCGCGATCGAGGGACGGCCGGAGCGCTTCACCGAGCTCTCGACGACGGAGGTCGCGCACGAGGTCGCCTGGGTGCCGCAGTGGCCGTCGGCGGCCATCGTCGGCGGCACCGTGCTCGACGACATGCTGCTGACCTCGCGTGCGCTCGGGCTCGACGAGGAGGAGGCGCGCGAACGGGCCGAGAGCATCCTCGACGCGGTGGGCCTGGCGCGGCTCGCCGGCGCCGACCCGCGCCACCTCTCGGGCGGCGAACAGCGGCGACTGAGCGTCGCGACCGCGCTCGTGCACCGCCCGCGGATGGTGCTGGCGGACGAGCCGACCGTCGGACAGGACCGCCGGACCTGGGCGGCGGTCATGGGTCTTCTCGAGTCGGCCCGCCGGTCCGGCACGGCCCTCGGGATCGCCACCCACGACCCCGCCGTGATCGGCCGCGCGGACACCGTCGTGCCGCTCCAGACCGTCGAGCAACCGCCGCCGCCCCCGCGCCCGCGCCGTCCGCTCGTCGCCCGCTGTGGACCGCTCGCCCTCCTGCTCGGCGCCATCCTCGGCGTCCCGGCTGGCATCCTGGCCGCGGGATGGCAGGGCGGGCTCGTCGTCCTGGCCGTCATGGTCGTTCTCACGGTGCCGGCGCTGTGGGCACCCGGCGGGGGAGGCCGCCCACGAGGTCGGGTGCGCGGGATCCTGGTGCGGATGATCCCCGGGCTGCTCGGCGCGGTGTCCGTCGGCTGGTCGACGTGGCTGCTCGCCGACCAGGACGTCGACGTCGCGCTCGGGGCGGTCACGCGCGTCCTCGTCATCATCTACCCCTCGGCGGTGCTCGTCCGCTACGTCGACTCCGACCGGCTCGGCGACCACCTCGCCCAGCTCCTGGGGTTCCCCGCACGTCCCGCGGTCGCCCTCTCCGCAGCCCTGCAGCGGCTGCACACCTTCGGCGACACCTGGAGCCAGCTCGGCTCGATCCGCCGGGTACGTGGCATCGGTCCGGGCCGCAACCCCGTCAGCGTCCTCCGGCACGTGTGGGCGCTGACGATCGGGCTCCTCGTGCGCACCCTCGGCTCGGCCGCGGCCCTCGCGGTGGCGATGGACGCGCGCGGCTTCGCCACCGCATACCGCCGGACCTGGGCGACCCGCGCCCGGTGGCGCCCGACGGACACCCTGCTGGTCATCGCCGCCGCGGTGCCGACCGTCGTCGCGCTGGCCACGCGATCCGCGTTCTGACCTCGCGTTCCGGGGCTCGGCCGCACGGGTGGATACTTGCTGACCGTGTCAGCCGAGCCCGAGACCTCCGCGGGGACCATGCCTGCGGCCCCGCGCATCCCGCGCGAGATCTGGGTGCTCATCGGCGCCGGGTTCATCATCGCAGTCGGCTTCGGGCTGATCACGCCGGTGCTGCCGCAGTTCGCCCGCAGCTTCGACGTCGGGGTCACGGCCGCCTCCATCGTGGTGAGCGCCTTCGCGTTCTTCCGGCTGGTCTTCGCCCCGGTGGGCGGGCGCCTGGTCACCCGGCTCGGCGAGCGACCGGTCTATCTCGCCGGCCTGGTCATCGTCGCGATCTCGACCGGCGTGACGGCCTTCGCCCAGAGCTACGGGCAGCTCCTGCTCTTCCGCTCACTCGGCGGCATCGGCTCGACGATGTTCACCGTCTCGTCGGCCGCACTCATCATCCGGCTCGCACCGCCGGCGATCCGGGGCCGGGTGTCGTCCGTGTTCGCCAGCGCCTTCCTCCTCGGCGGGGTCGTCGGCCCGCTCGTCGGCGGCCTGCTCGGCAGCCTGGGGCTGCGCGTGCCGTTCCTCGTCTATGCCGTCGCCCTCCTCATCGCGGCCGCCGTCGTCGCGACCTTCCTGTCCGGGGCGCGGCTGCGCGAGCTGCGCGAGTCGTCGACCGCTCCGGCGATGACGTTCCGCGAGGCGCTCGGCGACTCGGCCTTCCGCTCCGCGCTGGCGTCCGGCTTCGCCAACGGGTGGTCCAACTTCGGCGTGCGCGTGGCGATCATCCCGCTCTTCGTCACCGCCGTCCTCGTCGGCACCAGCGACGAGTCGCGCTCGGCCCAGATCGCGGGGTTCGCCATCGCGATCTTCGCGGCCGGCAACGCCCTGGCGCTCACCTTCTCCGGCCGGCTGGCCGACTCCATCGGCCGCAAGCCGCCGGCACTCGGCGGGCTGGTCGTCAGCGGCCTCGCCACGCTCGTGCTGGGCCTGGTCTCGTCGGTGTGGCTGATCCTCGTGCTCTGTCTGGTGGCCGGCGTCGGGGCCGGGATCCTCAATCCCGCCCAACAGGCCACCGTCGCCGACGTGGTCGGCAACAACCGCTCCGGAGGCGGGGTGCTCGCCGGCTTCCAGATGGCGACCGACACCGGCGCGATCCTCGGGCCGGTGCTGGTCGGCGTCATCATCGACCGCTGGGGCTATGCCGAGGGATTCGCGGCCACCGGCGTCATCCTCCTGCTCGGGGCCCTCGCCTGGCTTCCGGCGCGTGAGACGCACGTGCGGCGACCCGCGCATACCTCGTCCTGACCGCTCATCCACGGCCGGCTGTCCCGCGGGTCACGTCGGCACAGCGCCGAACCGGGACGGGCCTACGCTGGAAGAGTGAGCAAGAAGGTCCCGGACGAGATCCGCGCGATCGCGCGCGACGCGCGCAGCGTCACCGTCCTGACCGGTGCCGGCATGTCGGCCGAGAGCGGCATCCCGACCTTCCGTGACGCACAGACCGGGCTGTGGACCCGGGTCCGCCCGGAGGATCTGGCGACTCCGGAGGCCTGGGACCGCGACCCGGCCCGCGTGTTCGCCTGGTACTCCTGGCGCGCGGCCGCCGCGCGGCGCTGTGAGCCGAACCCCGGCCACCGCGCGATCGCAGCCTGGGAGGGTCGGGACGGGGTCGACCTGACGGTCGTCACCCAGAACGTCGACGACCTCCACGAGCGGGCGGGCAGCCGACGGGTGGCGCATCTGCACGGCAGCCTGTTCGCACACAAGTGCGACTTCTGCGAGGAGCCGTACACCGATCGCCTCGACCTGCCGCAGTCACCCCACGAGCGACTCGAGCCGCCGGTGTGCCCCAGGTGCGGGCTGGGCCGGATCCGGCCGGACATCGTGTGGTTCGGCGAACCGCTCGACGCGGGGATCCTCGACCGCGCTGTCGACGCCATCCGCGACGCCGACCTGCTCCTCGTCGTCGGCACGTCGGGCATCGTCTACCCGGCGGCCGGACTTCCGGGCCTGGCGACCCGCTACGGGGTTCCGGTCGTCGAGGTCAACCCGCACGGCAGCGACCTGTCGCACGAGCTCGACCACGCGTGGCCGGTCACGGCTGCTGTGGGGCTGCCGGCCCTCATCGAGGCCCTCGAAGAGTGAGCGTCTGCTCCGCGCGGCCGACCGGGCCGTCCTCGTCGTGCAGCACCGCCGAGGTCAACCCCACCCCGTCCGCCCCGAACACGACCTCGGAGGAGATGCCGACCCAGCCGTAGCGCGGCCGCCGGTGCAGGTGCACGGTCAGGTCCAGGTTGGGGAAGAGCCACTCGCGCGGGTCCTGGCGCACGGCCATGCCGTTGGCCGTGTCGACGTGGAGCAGGAAGCGCGCGGTGTCCGTGCTGTCCTCGCCCGCGACGAGTGGGTATGCGGTGCGCTGCCACACCGCTCCCCTCCCGGGCCGCACAGGGCCGGGTCGGCGGATGTCCAGCGCCGCGATGAAGCCCCCCGGCCAGACCTCGCTGCGCTCCCGCCAGGCGGGCAGCGCGCCCGGCTCCTCGTGACCGGGCAGGGGGTCCGGCGCACCGCCGGCCACCGCGGATGTCTCCGAGGTCTGGAGTCGCCAGGCCCGGGCCCGGATCGCGGCGCGTTCCGAGGTGCCGGTCCGCAGGACCGCCTCGACGAGCTCGATCGTGCGGCCGGGGCGGATCGTCTCGAGCTCCACCGTCGTCTCGGCGAGATCGATGACGCCGAGGATGTCGTACGAGATGCGGGAGAGGATCATGTCCGGGCGGGGTTCGTGCCGTTCGATGCAATGCGCGATGAGGGCCGACGGCGCGCCCATGTGCTGTTCGTCCTCACGCCACGCGCCCTGGGTGTGGACGGTCGGCTCGTAGTGGCCGTCACCGAGGACGCGGTAGTAGGAGGTCGCCTCGTCGTGCCCGGTCTCCGCCTCGCTCACCCGGCCGACCCTACCCGGGCCGGTGGCCGCGCTCCGGGTCGCGGTCGGACGGGACGGCGAGGCCCGGACCGTCCTCGTAGGAGCGCGGGTCCTCGATCGGCTCCAGGTGGGTGACCACCTCGCACCGGCCGAACTCGGTGCGAACCGCCTCCTCGACCTCCTCGAGCAGGTCGTGGCCGCGCTGCACACTCCACGTCCCGGGGACGAGGACGTGCATCGCGACGTGGCTGTCCGCGCCGGACTCGCGCGTGCGGACCCCGTGGAAGACGACGTCATCGGAGGAGAAGCGGGACAGGATCGCGGTGAGGCGGTCGTGCTCCTCGGGCGACATGGTGTGGTCCATCAGGCCGTCGACACTCCGCCGGACCAGAGTCCATCCGGTCCAGATGATGTTGCAGCCGACGAGGAAGGCGATGACCGGGTCGAGCCGCAGCCATCCGGTCGCGGCGACGAGGACGACGGCGACGATGACGCCGGCCGAGGTGACGACGTCCGTGAAGAGGTGTCGCCCGTCGGCCTCCAGGGTGATCGACCGGTGGCGTCGGCCGGCGCGGACCAGGACGAACGCGACGGCTCCGTTCAGGACCGAGGCCGCCACCGAGATGCCCAGGCCCAGTCCGACCTGCTCGAGCGGCTGCGGGTTGATGAACCGCTCGACCGCGGCGACGATGATGACCACGGCCGCGATGAAGATCATGATGCCCTCGACGGCTGCCGAGAAGTACTCCGCCTTGCTGTGGCCGAAGTGGTGATTCTCGTCGGCCGGCTTGGCGGCGACGTGCAGCACGACCAGCGCGACGAAGGCGGCGACGAGGTTGACGACGGACTCCGCCGCGTCACTGAGCAGGCCGACCGAGCCGGTGACGAGGTAGGCCGCCATCTTCAGGGCGATCGTCGCGAGAGCGGTCGCGATCGCCAGCCAGGCGAACTTGGTGAGGTTGGCGGGGGCACCGGACCGCCGGTCCGACGATGCCGCGTGTGTTCCTCCCACGTGGCGATTGTGACACGGCGCCGATGACGGCTAGTGGCGGATCTAGGCTGAAGTCATGACCGTCACGCTCATCGTCATCCGCCACGCGAAGTCGGACTGGAGCGTCGCCATGGACGACCGCGACCGCCCTCTCGCCCCCCGGGGTCGCCGCCAGGCCCCGGAGACCGGCCGGTGGATGGCCGAGCACTGTCCGCCCGTCGATCTCGCCATCGTCTCGGCGGCGACGCGCACCCGCCAGACCTGGTCGCTCATCGCCGAGGAACTCGCCGACGAGACCGACGTGCGCGAGTCCGAGAGCGCATACACCTTCGACGGCCGTGACCTGCTCGAGCGGATCCGCGCCATCCCGACGACGGTGGACACCGCCGCCCTGGTGGGGCACAACCCGGCGGTCGAGGAGCTCGTCGAGACGCTGACCGGTGAGTGGGTCCCGATGCCGACCTCGGCGATCGCCGTGATCGAGCTGGACGGCTGGGGGGACGCGGGCGAGGAGGAGGGCCGGCTCGTCGCCGCCGGACGTCCGGCCGACGACGCCTGGCACGCGCGGACCTGAGGACGGGGCTGCGGCGACGTCGGTCAGGTGGCGGTGATCGTGCCGGTGGCCAGCAGGGCGACGAGCACCGATGCGAGGACGAGTCGGTACACGACGAAGATCGTGAAGTTGTGGGTGGCGACATAACGCAGCAGCCAGGCGATGACGGCGTAGCCGATCACGAAGGCGATCGCCGTCGCGAGGATCGTCGGACCCCACGCGGCCGTGGCGTCGTCGCCGATGTCCTTGAGCTTGTAGAACCCCGACGCGAGCACGGCTGGAACGGCGAGCAGGAACGCGTAGCGGGCCGCTGCCTCTCGGCGGTATCCCATGAGGAGCCCACCTGAGATCGTCGCCCCGGACCTCGAGACCCCCGGAATGAGAGCGAGCGCCTGCCAGAGACCGAGGAAGATCGCGTGCCGCCAGCTCAGCTGGTCAAGGGTCCGTTCGTTCTTGGCCCGTCGGTCTGCGATGAATAGGATGACCGCTACGCCGGCGAGCATGGTCGCGGTGATCCACAGGTTGCGCAGGCCGCTGTCGATGGCGTCCTCGAACAGCAGGCCCAGCACGCCGATGGGGATGGAGCCGACGATGACCATCCAGCCCATCCGCACGTCCGGGTCGCTCTGAGGCACCTTCTTCGCCAGGGCACGGAACCACTTCGAGATGATCCGCCAGATGTCCTTGGCGAAGTAGACGACGACCGCCATCTCCGTCCCGATCTGGGTCACCGCGGTGAACGCGGCGCCCGGGTCGCGGCCGTCGAAGAAGAGCTGCCCCACGATGAGCAGGTGGGCGCTCGAGGAGATCGGGAGGAACTCGGTCAGGCCCTGGACGATGCCGAGGATGATCGCTTCGAGCCAACTCACGCGCGCCATCGTGTCACAGGTGACGGCGCCCTCCGTCGCTGCGAGCCGATGCGGTCACCGTCCTCCGAACGGCCGAGCCGCACGGGTAAACGCAAGGTCTGCACAAGGTCACGGAAGGTTGAGTGGTGAGGACCGCATCCCGGCAGTCTCGG
Organism: Dermatophilaceae bacterium; assembly: GCA_049582485.1. Taxonomy (GTDB): domain Bacteria; phylum Actinomycetota; class Actinomycetes; order Actinomycetales; family Dermatophilaceae; genus F2B08. Next base: position 2,086 of record JBAUUB010000283.1, on the reverse strand, counting down.
GTGCGGGTTCGGCGGCCCTCGGCCGCACCGTGGAAGGAGCCAGTCGTGCCGGTCTCTCGTCGAGCGGTGCTCACCGCCGGTGGCGTGGGTGCCCTCGCCTATGTCGGCCTGACATCGCCCCTCGGGAACGTCCTCGCAACGAAGTCGATCAGCGACCTCAGCGACCGCGACTTCCCGCGCCCGTTCCGCCGCCCCTTCCGGCCGCTGCCCCGCCTCGAGCCGGTCTACCGCGGCGTGGACGACGACGGAGCGCCGGTCGAGCACTACCGGGTCACGGCGAAGCCGGCCACGATCAACATCCTCGACCGGCTCCCCACGCCGGTGATCGGGTACAACGGGCTGGTGCCGGGGCCGACGATCTCGGTGGAGAGCGGCACCCGCGTGGTCCTGCGGGTGCGCAACCGCCTATTCGGCGACGGTCACCTCGGGCACGAACAGCATGGGTATGCGCTGTCCACCCACCTGCACGGACACGCCTCGCTGCCCCAGTACGACGGGTATGCCAACGACATCACCATGCCCGGGTACTACAAGGACTACATCTACGCGAACACCCAGGGTGGGCGAACCTTCTGGTTCCACGACCACGCGTCGCACATCACCTCCCAGAACGTCTACCGCGGGCTCGCAGGGCAGTTCCAGGTCCACGACGAGGCGCAGCGGGCCCTGCTTCCGCAAGGTGAGTTCGACGTCGGTCTGACCCTCGGTGACCTGATGTTCAACCGGGACGGCTCGCTCGCCTTCGACGACAAGGAGCACTCCGGCCTGTGGGGTGACGTCGTCCTGGTCAACGGCGTGCCCTGGCCGGTCATGAACGTGCAGCGTCGCGTCTACCGGTTCCGGATGCTCAACGCCTCGATCTCCCGGTCGTACCGGCCGTACCTCGGCAGCGGTGAGCCGGTCCACATGGTCGCGACGGACAACGGACTGATGCCGCGGTCGCGGGCGGTGACGAGCTGGCGGCAGGGCGTCGGCGAGCGGTACGAGTTCCTCGTCGACTTCTCGAAGTACCCCCCTGGCAGGGTGGTCCGCCTCTTCAACGCCAGCCTCGAGAACAACGTCGACTTCGACAACACCAGGAACATCATGGCCTTCCGGGTCACCGACGAGCCGGTCGACACCAGCGACCCGACCTGGAACACGATCCCGGAGACACTGGCCAACAGCACTGTGATGGCGCTGACCGAGGACATGAGCACCCGCACCCGCGTGATCGAGCTCAAGAAGTCGGATACGACCAACATCTTCTCCCTCAACGAGACCACCTGGGACGACGTGGTCGAGAGCGGCCATACCTTCGCCATCGCCGACCCGGAGGTGGACGCCGTGGAGACGTGGGAGTTCCGGAACACCTCCGGCGGATGGTCCCACCCGATGCATGTGCACCTGATCGACTTCAAGGTCCTCAGTCGCAACGGGGCCGCGCCGTTCGACTACGAGCTCGGTCCGAAGGACACCGTGTACCTGGGTGCCAACGAGGTCGTGCGGATCATCGCGCGTTTCCAGCGGCAGGGGCGATACATGATGCACTGCCACAACCTCCCGCACGAGGACTTCGCGATGATGAGTGCGTTCAACGTCGGGCTCCAGGACGGGCAGCCGGCGGAGATCGACCCGATGCGGGCGGCACCCCCACAGCTCGACGATGACCCTTCCGACATCTGAGGATCGGCCGGTCGACGAACGCCGCCGACCGACGTGGGTCGCCAGCGCAACGGTCCTCGTCGTCGCGGCGCTGCTCGTGCTGGTGACGCGTCAGTGGATCGTGACGCCGTTCCGGGTCGACTCGGACTCCATGGCACCGACCATCGCGTCCGGGAGCACCGTCTATGTCAGCCGGCTCGCGCTGCTGACGGGGGAGCTGCGGCACCGTGAGCTGATCGCCTTCGACGGTCCGCGCGGGAAGATGGTCAAGCGCATCGTCGGGGTGGGAGGCGACAGCGTCGCCATCGTCGACGCCGTGCTGTATGTCAACGGCCAGCCGCAGGACGAGCCCTACACGGACCCCAGGTCACTGGACGGGGTGTTCTTCGGGCCGGTGCGGGTCCCGGACGACCATGTGTTCGTCATGGGCGACAACAGGTTC
>JBAUUB010000282.1:0-3752 GCA_049582485.1 Dermatophilaceae bacterium | reverse complement strand
GCAGCAGCTGGGTCGAGAGGACCGAGACCATCCTCATGTTGTCCGTGTTGCCGAAGCTCCGGCTGCGATGCCGTGCCTTCTCGACCAGTCCGGCCACCTGACGAGGGTCGAAGACACCGGCAGCGAGCAACGCCGCGGGGGTGGTCACCTCTGACACCCAGTCGGGCACACCGTCGACGAAGAAGCTGGCGGCGTCGGGTGCGCGGTACGGCTGCTTGGGCCGTGCCATGATCTCCGGCGGCACGAGGTCGGGGAAGGTGCGCTTGAGAATGAACTTCTCCTCGAGTCCGAAGAGCTTGTGTCGGGCGGGCAGGGATGCGGCGAACGCGACGACCTCGGGGTCGAGGAACGGGAAGCGGCCCTCGACGGAGTTCGCCATGAGCATCCGATCGCCTTGCGACGAGAGGATGTAGCCGGGTAGGAGGATGCAGATCTCCAGCCACTGGGCTCGGCTGAGAGGATCCCAGTCCCGCGCGGAGTCGGGCATGCGCTCGACCGCGTCGGTCGCCGGAACGCACGCAAGAGCTTCTCGCAGCGCGGGCGTCAGCATGGTCGTGAGGGCCGCGGTGCCGTTCCACCGCGGGCGGTGCGACATCCCCAGGTCGTCGGCGTCGAGGTCCGCACCGAAGAAGCCGCGGGCGAAGGCGGGTGCGCGTGCAGGATTGCGGGTCAGCCATGGGTACAGCAGTTCCACCGCCCGGTCCCGGACCTCGGATCGGGGGTTCCGGGCCCAGAACTGGCGCACCCGCGCCTCTCGGTAGATGTCGTAGCCGCCGAACACCTCGTCCGCCCCCTCTCCGGTGACGACGACCCGGTAGCCGCTCTGTCTCACCAGCCGCGAGAGGAGGAACAGAGGGGCGGGCGCGGTGCGCAGCAACGGCGACTCCGCGTGCCACACGACGTCAGGGAAGACATCGGCGATGTCGCGGTGGGACACGTCGATGCTGTGGTGCGTGGTGCCGAGCCGCTCGACCATGACCCGCTGGAACGGGCTCTCGTCGAACTCCGCATCGGTGAACCTGAGAGAGAAGGTGGCGAGGTCGGCATCGGTGACGCGTCGGATGATGGCGGCGGTGATGGCCGAGTCAAGGCCTCCGGAGAGGTAGGCGCCGACCGGGAAGTCGCTGCGCTCGAACCTCAGACGGGTGGCGTCGGTGAGGAGGGACCGGAGCGTCGCGACGTTCTCGTCGAGGTCCTGCTCCTTCTCCCGGCCGCGGTCCGGGAAGTCCAGGGTCCAGTACGGGTCGACCCTTAGCCCCGTGATGTCGAAGGTGGCGACATGGCCGGGCGGCAGCTGGAGGATGCCGTCGAAGACTGTCTGGGGTGCCATGCAGCACCAGTAGGTCCACACCTGCTTCAGCCCGGCCGGGTCGAGTTCCCGCCGGACTCCTGGCTCGACGAAGAGCGTCTTGATCTGGGAGGCGAAGGCGATGGAGCCGGGCGAGAGCCGGTAGTAGAGGGGACGGACCCCCATGCGGTCCCGAGCGAGGACGAGGTGTTCACGACGCCCATCCCAGATCGCCAAGGCCCATTGGCCGTTGAAGCGCTCGAAGCACGAGGTCCCCCACTCTTGATAGGCGTGGAGGATGACCTCGGTGTCGCTCGATGTCGTGAAGACGTGCCCGCTCGAACGCAGGTTCTCGCGCAGCTCGAGGTAGTTGTAGACCTCACCATTGAAGGAGACCCAGACTGAGCCCTCGTCGATGCCGAGGGGCTGTGCCCCGCCACGAACGTCGATGAGCGACAGCCGGGCATGCCCGAGCACAGCGTGGTCCGCGACGAGTAGGGCGCAGTCGTCGGGCCCCCGGTGGGTGAGCGTGCCCACCATGTCGGTGACGAGTCCGGGGTCGGGGGGCGGGCCGAAGCTCACGACCCCGCAGATCCCGCACATCAGCCCGGGGGAGACGAGCCGGCCACGGCCGCCCGGAGGCGCTCAGGGTCGGTGAGTGGGCCCGAGGTGATCTCCTCGTCGGAGAGCGTCACCCCGAGGACGTCCTCGACGAGGATCGCCCAGCGGAGCGCATCCTGGGTCGCCTCGCCGGACAGGGGAAGCTGGCGATACTCGGCGAGGAACCGCTCGACGACGTCGACGGTCATGTCGCGCCCCCGTCCTGGGACCGTTTGGCGCTGACATACCGGACCAGGCCGGAGATGCTGTCCAGGTTTGCGGGAACGGTCTCGGACTCCTCGACCGAGATCTCGAACTCCGCCTCGAGGAACTCGATGAGCTCGAGGACCCCGGTGGAGTCCAGCACGCCCGTCTGAAGGAGCGAGTCCGAGTCGGAGGGCATCCGCGCGGAATCCCCGAAGAGGTAGGTGTCCAGAACGAAGGTTCGCAGTCTTTCCGCCATCTGCATATTCATCGGCGTCTCCTGGACGAGTTCCCCCCACCTTCGACTCTAACGACCGGGTCGTGGGCCGTCCATATGTCCGTCGTCACCCTCGCAGCCCATGGCTCGGTCGGCCAGCGCGGATAGAATGGACCTGTTCGGGATCGGACGTGAATACCGTGAAACTCGCATTCCTGCCACGTCTCGCAGCCGCAGTCGTCATCGTGGCTCTGTTGGGTGGGGCCGCCTACATCGTCTTCCGGGAGCGGGCTCCCTCCTCGCAGGCAGTCGTCGTGGACGAGGGTTCGATGACCCGCGACGCCCCTCTCGAGGCCGTCACTCAGCAGCGGATCTTCTTCGGGCACATGTCGGTGGGAGGCAACATCCTGTCCGGCCTCGACGAGGTCTACCGCGCCTCGGGCGTGGCACCTCCCACCATGGTCGAGATCGCACCCCGCGAGGCACCGACGTTGCCCACCGGCGGCGTCCTGGTCCACGCTCCCATCGGGCCGAACGCGCAGCCTCTCGAGAAGCTGGCCAACTTCGACACCACCCTGCGCGGGGGACTCGCCGATCAGGTCGAGATCGCCGCACTGAAGTTCTGCTACGTCGACATCCGCTGGGACTCGGACATCGAGGCGCTCTTCGCGAGCTACCGCGAGACCCTTGCCCGGCTGGAGGCCGACTATCCCGAGGTCCGGTTCGTCCACATGACCGTGCCGTTGACTACCGGGGCCTCGGGCATCAGGGACCGCGCGAAGGTCCTCGTCGGACGCGACGACAACGCGACACGCGAACGCTACAACGCGATGATGCGTGACGCATACGGACCGGACCGGGTCTTCGACCTGGCCGCGCTGGAGGCGACCGAACCGGACGGGGTCCTACGGGAGTGGCAGCTGTTCGCCGGCTACAGCTCCGACGGCGGCCACCTCAACGATGCGGGGGCGGCGCATGTCGCTGCAGGTCTGATCGGTGTCCTTGCGGCCGACCAGGGCTGACATGCCCCTCGTCGGGGTGGGGATCGACATCCTGGAGATCGCCCGGGTGGCGAGGCTCGTGAACCGATACGGAGACTCCTTCGTCGAGCGCTGGTTCACGCCGGCCGAGGCCGACTGGTGCCGGGACAGGAGTCGTCCGTCGATGCCAGCCTTCGCCTCCGTCCTCGCGGGCAAGGAGGCGGTGTGGAAGGCGCTGCGGCCACAGATCTCCGGCCCTGTCCCGTGGCGAACCTTCGAGGTCATCCCGGACGGCGGAGGCGGACGTGTCACAGTGCCGCCTGACCTTGCGCCAGAGGGGCTCGGCGTCGTCGTCAGCGTCAGGGCGGGCACAGAGTTCGTCGTCGCCTCCGCGCTGGCGTGGACCGAGGACCCGCCCGCGGACTGACTCCGCGCAGCCGGTCAGCGCTCCGGCTCACGGCCT
>JBAUUB010000281.1:0-9256 GCA_049582485.1 Dermatophilaceae bacterium | reverse complement strand
CCGTGGGGGAGGTTGACCGTGCCGCGGACCATCTGGTCGGCCTTGCGGGGGTCGACGCCGAGCCGCATGGCGACCTCGACGGTCTCGTCGTACTTGGCCTTGGCGGCCTTCTTGGCCAGGCGCACCGCGTCGAGCGGGGCGTAGGCGCGCGTGGCGTCGATCTGCTCGGCGGCCGCGCGGTAGTTCTTGCTGCGCTTCATGTCGATCTCCTCGTGAATGACAGGGATTGTGGTGCGGGCCAAGCGCTGGCCCTCCCACGTGCTCTACGGGTTCCGCAGAGCGCTGTTCTCTTGTCGCTCCTCCTCGGACTGCGCTCCGGCCGGGTGCCTCGTTCCTCGGCCCCCAACCTGCGCTGCGTCCTTCGTCAGAGCTGCGTGTCGATGCCCATCGAGCGAGCCGTGCCGGCGATGATGCGGGCCGCCATCTCCTCGTCGTTGGCGTTGAGGTCCTCCATCTTCATCCGGGCGATCTCGAGGACCTGGTCCCGGCTGAGCTTGGCGACCTTCGTCTTGTGCGGCTCGCCGGAGCCCTTGGCGACACCGGCGGCCTTCTTGATCAGCTCGGCGGCCGGCGGGGTCTTCGTGATGAAGGTGAACGAGCGGTCCTCGTAGACCGTGATCTCGACCGGGATGACGTTGCCACGCTGGCTCTCCGTCGCAGCGTTGTACGCCTTGACGAACTCCATGATGTTGACGCCGTGCTGACCGAGGGCCGGTCCGACGGGCGGCGCCGGGGTGGCGGCACCGGCCTGGATCTGCAGCTTGATGAAGCCTGAGACCTTCTTCTTCTTGGGAGGCATTGCTGGTGTTCCTTTTCTGGTTGTGGGCCGACGCCAAGGGGCGATGACCCGGTTGCCGTTCGCCGGTGGACCGAGGTCCAGGCGGCTGTTCAGTTGTTCCTGTCCCTGAGGTCCTAGATCTTGGCGACCTGGTTGAAGGACAGCTCGACCGGGGTCTCCCGGCCGAAGATCGAGACGAGGACCTTGAGCTTCTGGGTGTCGGTGTTGATCTCGGAGATCGTGGCCGCCAGGGTCTCGAACGGACCCTCCATGACCGTGACGGACTCGCCGACGTGGAAGTCGACGATCGTCTCGTCCGTGCCGCGCCCACCGCCGGCGCGGGCACCGGCACCCGCCGCGGCCGCCTCGGCGGCGCTCTCGAGGTCCTTGGGCTTGAGCATGCTGTAGACCTCGTCGAAGGACAGCGGCACCGGCTGGTGCGCGTTCCCTATGAAGCCGGTCACGCCCGGGGTGTGGCGGACCGCGCCCCACGAGGTGTCGGTGAGGTCCATCCGGACCAGGACGTACCCCGTGTAGCGGACCCGCTTGACGACCTTCTTCTGGCCGTTCTTGATCTCGGTGACCTCCTCCATGGGGACCTGCACCTCGAAGATGTAGTCCTCCATGTTGAGGGAGATGATGCGGTTCTCGAGGTTGGCCTTGACCCGGTTCTCATAGCCCGCGTAGGTGTGGATGACGTACCACTCACCGAACTTCGCGGCCAGGTCGTCCTTGAAGGCCTGGACCGGGTCGGCGACCTCGGGGACGTCGCCGTCCTCGTCGCTCGCGCTCTGGAACTCCACCGCAGCCGTCTGGCCCGAGTCGGCGTCGGCCTCGCGCTCCTCGGCGACCTCCTGCGCGGTCGGCAGGTCCGGGGTGCCGAGACCGGCGTTCGCGCTGTCCGGACCGGCGGCGAAGGCGTCGGCGTCGCGAGCGGCCTGCTCGGCGGCTGCCGGGTCGGTCTCCCCGGCCTCGACCGTGCCGGTGTCCACAGACTCGGCGGTGCCGTCGCTGGCCGTCTCCGCGGCGTCGTCCGTGCTCACCGACGCCTCATCGGCCTCGGTGCTCTCGGTCCATTCGTTCGACATGCGTCGACGACCTTCCTTCTCACATCAGATGATTGTGGCGGCACCGGCCCGATCCCGTGCGGGTGGCCGGCCCGGCTCAGCCCTGACCGAAGATCAGGGCTACGACACGGCTGAAGACCCAGTCCATGCCGAAGATGAGGAACATCATCACCGTGACGAAGACGATGACGACGATCGTGTAGTTCCACAGCTCCGACCGCGTCGGCCGGACGACCTTGCGCAGCTCGTCGATGATCTGGCTGATGAACAGCCCGAGACGTGCGAAGAGACTCTGCTTGCCCTTGTCGGGGTCCCGCTGGCGGGAGTCGCTCTCACGCGCACTCACGTCGGTCACAGTTCACGTCGATTCGTCGGGGTGGATACGGTCGGAGGAAACACTCGTCTGTAGGAACTACTAACAACTACGCAGGGCAGGAGGGACTCGAACCCCCAACCGCCGGTTTTGGAGACCGGTGCTCTACCAATTGAGCCACTGCCCTACGACGAGGCCGGGTGGGGCGGGCCTCGCCGTGGCGGTCGATGTCCGTGTCGCTGTCCGGGCAGGCCGAAGAGTCTGGCGGAAGTCAACCGATCAACCAGCATACGGCAGAGCCGCAGGCGATGCGAAACAGCCACCTCCTGGACAACCGTGCACGTATGCGCGACTCGCCTGTGTGCCGCACGTCACCATCTGGAACGATGACGGCGTGAGCACCGCATCCTCCGCCGCCGACCGCACACCCCTCGCCGCGTACCCGCGCGAGGATCTCGAGACGTTCCTCGACGAGCAGCGCACCGCATACGACGAGCTCAAGGGAGCGGGCCTGAAGCTGGACCTGACGCGGGGCAAGCCCAGTGCCGAGCAGCTCGACCTCGCCGCCGGTCTGCTCGGGCTGCCGAGCACGCCGACGAGTCCGAGCGGGGTCGACACCCGCAACTACGGCGGCCTCGAGGGCCTGGTCGAGCTGCGGGCGATCTTCGCCGAGCTGCTCGGTGTCGACCTCGACCAGATCATCGCCGGAGGCAACTCGAGCCTGACCTCGATGCACGACGTCCTCGTCGGGCTGCGTCTGCACGGCGGGGTGACAAGCGAGCGGCCCTGGGTCCGGGAGGAGCGCGTCACCTTCATCTGCCCGGTCCCCGGGTACGACCGGCACTACACGATGCTCGCCCACCACGGCATCGACATGGTGACCGTCCCCATGCGCGACGACGGCCCCGACGTCGCGGCGTGCCGAGAGCTGGTCAAGGACCCGAGCGTCAAGGGCATGTGGATCGTTCCGACCTACGCGAACCCGGCCGGGTCCGTCGTGACCCAGGAGGTGGCGGCGGAGCTCGCGTCGATGCCGGCCGCCGCACCCGACTTCACGATCTTCTGGGACAACGCGTACGCCCTGCACCACCTCACCGAGGACGAGACCAAGAGCGCCGACATCCTCTCGCTCTGCGCTGCTGCGGGGCATCCGCACCGGGCCTTCATGTTCGCCTCCACGTCCAAGATCACCTTCGCCGGTGCCGGGGTCGCGTTCCTCGCCTCCTCGGCCGAGAACGTCCGCTGGTACCTCTCGCACCAGCAGTTCGCCTCGATCGGCCCGGACAAGGTCAACCATCTCCGCCATCTCGAGTTCTTCGGCGACGCGGACGGCGTGCGCGCGCACATGGCCAGGCACCGGGCGAGCCTGGCGCCGAAGTTCGCCGCCGTCCAGGACGCGCTGTCCGTGCTCGATGGCCTCGGCATCGCCGAGTGGACCCACCCGACCGGCGGCTACTTCGTCAGCCTCGACGTGGTGCCGGGAACGGCGACCCGCGTGGTCGAGCTGGCCAAGGAGGCCGGGATCGCGCTGACCCCGGCCGGCGCGTCCTTTCCCTACGGCGAGGATCCGGACGACACCAACATCCGCCTCGCACCCAGCTTCCCGCCCCTGGCCGAGGTCCGCACCGCGATGGCCGGGGTCGCGACGTGCGTGGCACTGGCCGCTGCGGAGAAGCTGGCCCGCGATGCCGTCACCTCGGACTAGGGTGAAAACATGTCAGAGCAGAACGAGGACATCACGACCGATCTCGGCAGCTTCAGCGTCGACGACGAGGACCAGCTCCAGCCGGAGGAGACCCTCGAGCAGTTCGAGAGCGACGGCGAGGCCGTCGACCCGTTGGACCGCGGCTTCAGCCCGCCGGACACCGACCGCAGCGGCACGCTCTGGGGGACCACCGCATACGAGCAGGCGCACGAGGAGACCATCGACCAGCGCATCGCGCAGGAGGTCCCCGACCCGGACACCGCCTACGGCGCACCGGACAACGAGAGCGGGCTCGACACCGAGCGCGTCGGTGGTGACGACCCGGATGCGATCGAGCCCGAGGACGACTGGTACGGCGAGCCGGAGCTGGCCGAGGACGAGGTCGGCGACGCCGAGGAGTCGGAGGAGGACGAGCCCGACTCGGGCGGATCCGACCAGGGTCGCCCGATCACCCCGGCCGAGGAGTCGGCCATGCGTGTCGTCGAGGAGTGACCGCACCCTCCCCTGAGGCCGGCCGCCCCCTGGTGTCCCTGCCCAAGGCGCACCTGCACCTGCACTTCACCGGCTCGGCACGGGTCGAGACGATCCGGGACATGGCCGACAAGCACGGCCTACGGCTGCCCGACTCGCTGTGCGCCGGCTACCCGCCCGTGCTCAGCGCCGGCAAGGACGAGCGCGGGTGGTTCCGCTTCCAGCGGTTGTACGACGCGGCCCGACACTGCGTTCGCGACGAGGAGGACATGCGCCGCATCGTGCGGGAGGCGGCTCTCGACGACGGGGCCGAGGGATCCCGCTGGCTTGAGCTGCAGGTGGACCCGACGTCGTACGCACCCTTTCTCGGCGGCATCACCCCCACCCTCGAGATCGTCCTGGACGAGGCGCGGGCGGTGTCGGCGACGGCGGCGCGAACCGGTGCCGCACCGGTGGCCATCGTGGTCGCGGCCTCGCGCATCCGACACCCCCTCGACGCCCGCACCCTCGCCCGGTTGGCCGCCCGGTATGCGGGCGAGGGCCCCGGCACTGTCGTGGGCTTCGGCCTGTCGAACGACGAGCGGCGAGGGCTGACCGAGGACTTCGCCCCGGCCTTCGCGATCGCCGAGCGAGCCGGACTGGCGCTCGTGCCGCACGCCGGTGAGCTCCTCGGCCCGGCAGCAGTCGAGTCGACGATGGCCGCCATCGGCCCCGACCGGCTCGGCCACGGCGTGCGCTCGGTCGAGGACCCCCGGGTGCTCGACCTCGTCGCCGGCAGCGGGGTCGCCCTCGAGGTGTGCCCGGGGAGCAACATCGCGATGGGGGTCTACGACGCGGCGCAGGACGTGCCGCTGCGACGGATCGTCGAGGCGGGCGTCGACGTGGCTCTCGGAGCCGATGACCCGCTGCTGTTCGACTCGCGTCTGCTCGACCAGTACGCCCTGGCCCGGGACGTGCTCGGGTTCACCGACGGCGAGCTCGCCGACCTCGCGCGCGGCTCGGTGCGGGCCAGCCGGGCGCCGACGCAGCTGCGCACCGCCGCCCTGGCCGACATCGACTCCTGGCTCGCCGCGCCCGTCCGATCCACGCCGGAATGATCCACGCCGGACCGATCGGCGTCGGAATGATCGGCGATGCGTCTCGTCCGCCCACCACAAGGAGGGCGACGCATCAGAGCTCGAGACCGACCAGCACCGGTTCGTTGACGAGCCGCACCCCGAACGTGCGCTCGACGCCGTCGCGGATGTGGCGGGCGAGCCCGACGACGTCGGACGACGACGCGGTGCCGCGGTTCGTCACGGCGAGGGTGTGCTTGGTCGACAGCGACGCCGGTGCGGGCATCGCGGAGCCGGGCAGCGCATACCCCTTGGCGAAGCCGGCCTTGTCGATCAGCCAGGCGGCGGAGGTCTTGACGTTGCCGTGCGGGTCGGCGAACCGGGGCGGCACGACGTCCGGGCCGAGCACGGTATGCGCGCGTCGCTCGAGCTCCTCGAACTCCCCGACGGTGAGGATCGGGTTGGTGAAGAACGACCCGCAGCTCCACGTGTCGTGGTCGGCGTCGTCGAGGACCATCCCACGCTGACGACGTTGCGCGAGGACCGCCTCGCGCGCGTCCGGGAGCGGGACCCGGCCTCCGAGCTCTACGTCGAGCTCGCGGGCGAGGTCGGCGTACCCGATCGGCCGGGAGAGGTCGGCGAGCTCGAGCTGGAAGACGACCTCGAGGACGACGTAGCGGCTCATGCCGCGGTGCTGGGTGCCCTTGAAGATCGAGTGGCGGTAGGTGAAGCCGCAGTCGAGGTTGGTGAAGGTGCGGATCTGCTCGTCGACGCGGTCCCAGACCCGGACCTGGGCGATGGTCTGGGCGACCTCCTGACCGTAGGCGCCGACGTTCTGGATCGGGGTGGCGCCGGTCGATCCCGGGATCCCCGAGAGCGCCTCGACCCCCGCCCAGCCCTCGGTGACGGCCTGCGCCACGAGGGCATCCCAGTTCGTTCCCGCCTCGACCCGAACCGTAGCCCCACCGCAGCTGTCGGCGGACTCGACGCGCACACCCTCGGTGCGCACGTGGACGACCGTGCCGGGGAAGCCGTCGTCACTGACGACGACGTTGGAGCCGCCGGCGACGACGAGCAGCGGCTCGTCGGCGTCGTCGACCTCGCGCACGGCGTCGACAAGGTCGTAGGTGCTCTCGACCGTGACCAACCGGGCGGCCGGTCCGCCGACCCGCATCGTCGTCAGCAGCGCGATGGGTGCGTGCTCGACGACCGTGGTGTGGACGGGCTGTGCCCTGGTCTCATCGGCCTCGGTCATGGGTCCAGCCGCACCACGGCGGTGCACCGGCCGAGGACCTTGGTGCCGTCGGCGGTCGCCGAGACCTCGACCGTGGCCCGGCCGTCGTCGTCGACGCTCTTGACGACGCCACTCACCTCGACCTCGGCACCCTCGCGGGGCACGACGACCATGTTCGTGAACCGCGTGCGGAACTGCTCGACCCGTCCGGCGTCGCCGGCCCACTCGGCCACGACACTCGACGCCGCACCCATGGTCCACATGCCGTGCGCGATGACATCGGGGAGCCCCACCCCCCTGGCGAAGTCCTCGTCCTGGTGGATGGGGTTCTGGTCCAGCGATGCGTTCGCGTACGCCACGAGCGTGTCGCGGGCGACCGCCATGGTCACCGGTCCGATCGTCTCCCCGACGCGGACGTCGGTGCGGCTGCGCGCCATGTCACTCACCTCCCCGGACGACGATGGTCGACACGGCCGTGCAGACTGCCTCGGCGGACGCATCGGTGAGCTCGGTGGTGACCGTGATCATCGCGTGGCCCCCGGCCTGCCGGATCGAGGTGACGGTCGTCGTCCCGGTGATCTCGTCCCCGGCGACGATCGGGCGGTGGTGGGTGAAGGCCTGCTCGCCGTGGACGACCCGGCTGAAGTCGATGCCGGCATCGGCGTCGGCGACGTATGCGGCCTGTGCCTGCTGCTCGAAGCGCACCGCCATCGTCGGCGGGGCGACGACGTCTCGGTAGCCCTTGGCCCGTGCCGCGTCGGCGTCGGTGTGGATCGGGTCGCTCGCGCCGACCGCTGCCGCGAACTGCGCGATGAGCTCGGCGTCGACCGGAAAGGGACCCGCCGGCGGCATCGTCCGACCGGCGAAGTCGATGTTGACGGACATGGGACCAACTGTATGCGCGGGAGACTCTCCCCCGCCGCGCGCGACCCGCTGGTCAGCGACCGAGGACCTGGACGTCGCCGTCGTAGATCGGGGTGCAGGACTCGGGCTCGCTCGGTGGCGGCACCGACTCCCGGGCGTCCGCGGCGCGCGAGCGGCCGAGGTTGAGCTCGAGCCAGTCGTCGCCCTCGTGGACGGTGACACCGGCCGCAGAGGCATACGGTTCGACGTGGAGCACGCAGGCCCTGATGTCTTCGGGCAGGCTCGACTCCGCGATGACCGGGACGGCGTCGTCCGAGAGGGTGGCGAGATAGGCGGCGTCGATGCGCCCGCTGCTCTCGAACCGCTCGATGTTGTGCTGGGCGACCCACGCGTCGGGGTTGAGCACGCTGAGCCCGACCATGAGCACCGCTGCGGCGAGCACGGCCGCTCGACCCACCCAGCGGGTCGACAGTCGCACGAGCGAGACGAGGACCATCAGGACGATGAGTCCGAGCCACAGCTCGAAGCCGTCGACGAAGAGCCGCAGGCTCGTGAACCCGAACGCCTGCTGGTACAGGTGCATCCGCCACATCGCGGCCGCGACGACCCCGAGCGTGAGGACTCCGAGTGTCCCGAGCATGACGCGCAGCCAGATCCGGTCCTGCGCGGTCTCGGTGGCGGCCTTGCGCAGGGTGACCGCGACGACGGCGAGCATGAGCATCGTGGCGATCGTCAGCTGCGCGAAACCCTGGTGCACGTAGTCCGCATACGACAGACCGGTCGTCTCCTGCACGTAGTCGTGTCCGCGGATCGTCGCGCTCGCCTGGGCGATGTGGAAGCCTGCGAACAGGGCCACCACGAGCCCCACCGGCACGGCCCACTCCCAGCGACGCACCGAGCGTCGCGCCGGGGCCATGAGGTCGTCGACGCGGGGCGGGTTGAGAGCGAGGTAGCAGCCGGCCAGGGTGATCCCGGCGACCATGACGAAGACGAAGACGCGCGCGATGATGCTGTCCCAGCGCAGGTCCGGGACGACCGCATTGGCCCACGACCCGAAGATCGCGTCGGCCGAGGCGAACAGCCCCCCGAAGAGCACGAGCGCAACGAGCGACAGCGCGGCGGTCCGCAGGATCGGCCAGAGCAGTCCGTGTCGGCTCGTCGCCGAGAGCGTCGACCCGAGCAGCGGCAGGCCGCGCAGGGCGGAGAGCGGCCACGCGGCGACCGCTGCCACGATGCCGGACACCTTCGTCGCCCTGGTCAGCGCGGTCGCGGCGACGACGCCGCCGAGCAGCACCGAGATGACGGCGAGCCACTCGGCCGCGCGCAGCACGGTGGCCAGGCCGAGACCGATGGCGAGGACCGCGCTGACCGTGGTGAGTGCGGAGGAGCGGTATGCGCTGGCCGCCCACACGAGTGCGCCGCCGGCGAGCAGGACGACGAAGGCGATCAGGCCGAGGTCGCGCTCGACCGCCAGGAGTGCGGCCACGGCGCCGACGGCAAGCGATCCGAGGAGCAGCACCAACTGCGGTCGCGACTCCCGCTCGGGCCACAGGGTCGACAGCACGGCCCCGCTGGGGGTGGCGGCCGCGGGCACCGGCGGTGGGCCGGCGGGTGCGGCGGGTGCGGCGGGCGCGGAAGGCGCGGAAGGCGGGGGTGGGGTCATGGCGGTCTCCAGAGCGGAGTCGGTGGACAGGGACGTGTCGGTGGACAGGGACGAGTCGGTGGACAGGGACTGATGCGTGGCTGCTCGTGGACCGACCGGCGCCGTG
>JBAUUB010000280.1:0-9718 GCA_049582485.1 Dermatophilaceae bacterium | reverse complement strand
TGCGCGACGTGCAAGGTCGACGTTGTCGACGGCGACGTCGACCACGGCGAGGCGAGCACCTTCGCCCTGATGGAGTTCGAGCGGGACGAGGGGAAGCTGCTCACCTGCTGCGCCACCCCGCGCAGCGACGTGACGATCGAGGCCGACATCGACGTCGACGACGACATCGAGATGCACTCCGTCGAGGACTACGTGGGCACCGTGGTGACCATCGACGAGGTCGCTCGTGACACCGTGCGCCTCGTCGTCGAGCTCGACCGGGACATGGCCTTCAACCCCGGCCAGTACATGAAGTTCACCGTGCCCGCTGCCGCCGACGGCTCGGCCGAGAGCGTCGACCGGACCTGGTCCATCGCTTCCCCACCCACGCAGCCGCGCACCCTGGAGTTCCACGTCCGCAAGGTCCCCGGCGGACGCGGCACGGACGGATGGGTGTTCAGCACCCTCACGGTCGGCGACCAGGTCCCCATGTCGGGACCGTACGGCCGGTTCGTCCTGCACACCGGGCAGGACAACCACACGATCATGGTGGCCGGTGGCACCGGCCTCGCGCCGATCAAGTCGATGCTGCGGCACGGGCTCGAGAACGGCGGCTACGAGGGCGAGATGACCCTGTACCAGGGCGGCCGCTCGCGGGAATGGCTCTACGACGTCGAGTTCTTCCGCGCCCTCGCCGCGGAGTACGACCAGTTCACCTACCGGCCCTGCCTGTCGGAGGAGACCGCGGAACAGGTGGCCGCCTCGGGCGACGACCCCGGCGCCTACGCCTACGGAATGGTCACCGACGTCCTCGCCGGCGACCACGCATCGCTCTCGGGCTGCAAGGGCTACCTCTGCGGTCCGCCCCTCATGGTCGAGGCGGCGCTGAAGACCCTGATGAGCAAGCGGCTCTTCCCCCGGGACATCTACCGCGAGGAGTTCTTCAACGAGGGTGACAAGGCCGCCGGCGTCAACTCCCCGCTCATCCGACGCTGATCCGCGGCAGGCCGGCCGCGCCTCACCCGCAGGCCGCGCCCCACCCGCGCGCCGCGCCCGTCAGATGCCGTCCGTGCGCAACGTGCGCGACAGCACGAACGCGGCGGTGCGCACCGCGGGCCCCATGGTGCGAGGGTCCAGCGAGGCCGTCGGGCCGGTGATCGACAGCCCCGCGACGATCTTGCGGTCCGCGCCGAACACCGGCGCGGCCACGCACGACACACCCGCGTGGGACTCCTCGGCGTCGAAGGCCATCCCGATGCTGCGGATCGCCCGCATCTCGGCGACGAGCTCCTCGGCCGTCGTGAGAGTGCGCGGCGTCAGGCGGGGCAGGCCGGCGTCGATCCGGGCCTTGAGCACCGCCCGCGAGGAGTATGCGAGCATCACCTTCCCCACCCCCGTCGAGTGAGCGGGGAGCCGGCCGCCGACGCGGGACGTCAGCCCCATCGAGCTGCCGCCGAGGATGTTGACGTAGACCACCTCGACCCCGTCGAGCACCGCGAGGTGGATCCGCTGGTGGGTCGCCTCGCGCAGGTCCTCCATGATCGGCTGAGCGGCCTCGGAGAGGGTGCGGTGCGCGGGCACGAGCTCGCCGAGCTCGAAGAGCCATGGTCCCAGCCGATAGCCGTCGTCGGCCTTCTCGAGGAGCCGGACCGAGCACAGCTCGCCGCACAGCCGGTGCACCGTGGACTTCGGTAGTCCGGACCGCCGGGCGAGCTCGGCGACCCCGAGGACGGGTGAGCGTTCGTCGAACGCGGCGAGCAGGGCGGTGGCGCGTGCCAGCACCGACACACCAGGACCGTCCCGCTCAGTGGAACGCATGCATTGATGGAACCACAGGAATCGGGCACCGTTCGAGGAAGAGCATCATCTCGCGTCAAGGAGGACCCGATGTCGGTCGTCGCCCACGTTCCCGCCCCCGCCCCGCGCCAGCGCGCTGTCACGCCGCTCGAGCGCACGGAGGCCGATGCCGCCTGGTGCGCGACCACCCCCAAACGGACGCCCAGCTCGCCGCAGGCTGCCACCTCGAGCCTGAAGTCGGTCGGCAGCGCCCTCGACGTCCTCGAGTGCTTCGCCACCGACGGTCACCTCGGCGTCTCCGACATCGCGCGCAAGCTGGGGATCGCCAAGTCCACCGCGCACCGGCTGCTGCAGACCCTGGTCAGCCGTGGCTTCGTCGAGCAGGACCGGGAGACCGGGCTGTACCGCCTCGGCATGCACATCTACGAGCTGGGCGCCCTGGCCCTGGCCCGCAACGAGCTACGCCACTCGGCGCTCCCGACGCTGCGCCAGGTCGCCGCGACGACCGGCTTGACGGTCAACCTCGCCGTGCCCGATGGTCCGGACGTCGTCTTCGTCGAGCGCATCGAGAACTCCGACGGTGTGCGCATCCTCGGGCACTTCGGACGGCGACTGCCGGCGCACACCACCAGCTCGGGCAAGGTGATCTCCGCATTCAACGTCAGCGCCGACCGTGCGCGTCGCAAGGCCGGATTCCCCCCTCGGGTCGGGCGGACGGTGCGCACCGAGACGGACTGGGACCGCTGCCTCGCTCAGGTCCGCAAGGACGGGTACGCGGCCTCGCACAGCGAGTCCTTCGAGGGCGCCTCGTCGGTGGCGGTCGCTGTCATGGTCCGCGACATCGCGGTCGCCTCAATCTCGGTGTTCGGTCCGACCGAGGTCATCGCGCCGCAGGTGGACCGTCTCGTGCCGCTCCTGCGCGCCGCGAGCACGCGCATCTCCCGCAACCACGCCAACGGCTGAGCGCACCTGGCTGAGGCGGGTACCGCATACCGGGTCCGTCGCCCGCCGCCGATGAGACGTTCCGGGACCGTCGGCACCGCCCTGTTCCCGCACGAGGAACGACCCCGCCCGGACCGCGCCGCCAGCCCTAGCGTGGAGGAACAGCACAGAGAGGACTGCCGTGGACGACACGCTCCGGTCGGAGGCGACCGACAGACTGCTTGCCGCGTATGCGTCGCGTGAGCCGATCGACCCGCTCACCTCGACCTACGCGGGCATGGACCTCGAGGACGCCTACGCGATCCAGCTCGCCCAGATGGAGGCCTTCGCCAAGGACGGCCGGACCGTCAAGGGTCACAAGGTCGGCCTGACGAGCGCGGCGATGCAGAAGCTGCTCGGCGTGAACGAGCCCGACTACGGGCACCTCCTCGACGACTTCTTCTATCTCGAGCACATGCCGATCCCGGCCGACCGGTTCCTCCAGCCGCGCGTCGAGCCGGAGATGGCCTTCGTCCTGAAGCGGACCCTGAGCGGTCCCGGCGCCACCGTCCACGAGGCGGTCGCCGCGGTCGACTTCGTCCTGCCGGCGCTCGAGATCGTCGACTCGCGGATCCGGGACTGGAAGATCGGGCTGTTCGACACGATCGCCGACAACGCCTCCTCCGGCGCGGTCGTCCTCGGCTCGACGCCGACGCCGCTGCGCGAAGTGGACCTGCGTCTCACCGGCGGGGTCATGCACAAGAACGCCGAGGTCGTCGGGACCGGGGCCGGTGGCGCCGTCCTCGGCTCGCCGCTGAACGCCCTCGTCTGGCTGGCCAACACGCTCGGTGCCCGGGGCATCGCGCTCGAGGCGGGTCAGGTCGTCCTGCCCGGCGCCATCTGCGCGATGGTCCCCGTCGCCGCCGGCGACACCGTCACCGCCACCTTCGCCGGCCTCGGGTCGGTCACCGCCCGCTTCGCCTGACCACAGCCTTTCTCACCACACCGTCCACCAGGAGCACCCATGACCAGGACCACGGGAACCGCCGCCATCGTCGGCCCCGGCAACATCGGCACCGACCTGATGTTCAAGTTGATGCGCCGCAGCGACGTCATCGAGCCGCGCTACATGATCGGCGTCGACCCCAACAGCGACGGGCTGCGCCGCGCCGCGTCGGTCGGCCTCGAGGCCAGCCACGAGGGTGTCGACTGGCTGCTCGCCCAGGACGAGCTGCCCGACATCGTCTTCGAGGCGACCTCGGCCAAGGCGCACGCCGCCAATGCGCCGCGGTATGCGGAGGCCGGCATCCTCGCCGTCGACCTCACCCCCGCGGCGGTCGGGCCGTACATCTGTCCGCCGGTCAACCTCGACTTCAACCTCGACGCGATGAACGTCAACATGATCACCTGCGGCGGCCAGGCGACGACGCCGATGGTCCGCGCGGTCGCCGACGTCGTCGACGTGCCGTATGCGGAGATCGTCGCGTCCATCTCGAGCAAGTCGGCCGGACCCGGGACGCGGGCGAACATCGACGAGTTCACCGAGACCACCGCGGAGGCGCTCAAGGTCGTCGGCGGCGCCGCGACGAGCAAGGCGATCATCATCCTCAACCCGGTCGAGCCGCCGCTGATGATGCGCAACACGGTGTTCTGCGCGATCCCCGCCGAGGCCGGTGAGGCCGGTGAGCTGCAGGACCGGATCCTGGCCTCGATCCACGCCATGGTCGCCCGGGTGCAGGACTACGTGCCCGGGTACCACCTGCGCGCCGAGCCGCAGTTCGACCACGCCCGCGACACCTGGGGTGGCCAGGCCCGCGTCTTCGTCCCGATCGAGGTCAAGGGACGAGGCGACTACCTGCCCGACTACGCGGGCAACCTCGACATCATCACCGCGGCCGCGGCCCGGGTCGGCGACATCATGCTCGCCCACCGGCTCGGCGTGGACACGACATGGAAGTCGTCGGCCGAGCTGGGCGACCTCGCCGCTGCGACGTCGGCCACCACTGAGACGGCAGCTGCCGTGAAGACAGGAGTCTGACCATGGGAGACATGACCATCCGTCCCGAGGACACCCCCGTGGTCAACGGCCAGGTGACCGAGGCCGAGGTGCTGCTCCGCACGCCGAGCGCCGCCGCGGACCCGAGCGAGACCGACCTGCGGATCACCGACAGCACCCTGCGCGACGGCTCGCACGCCATGGCGCACCAGTACACCGAGGAGCAGGTCCGCGGCGTCGTCCACGCCCTCGACAAGGCCGGCGTCCAGGTCATCGAGGTCAGCCACGGCGACGGCCTCGGCGGCTCGAGCTTCAACTACGGCTTCTCCAAGGTCGACGAGTTCGACCTCATCAAGGCCGCCGTCGAGGAGGCGGAGCGGGCGAAGATCGCGATCCTCATGCTCCCCGGCCTCGGCACCGTGCACCACCTCGAGAAGGCGCATTCGGTCGGCGCCTCGGTCGCCCGGATCGCGACGCACTGCACCGAGGCCGACGTCTCGATCCAGCACTTCGGCGCGGCCCGCGAGCTCGGCATGGAGACGGTGGGGTTCCTCATGCTCAGCCACAAGGCCTCGCCGGAGAAGCTGGCCGAGCAGGCCCGGATCATGGTCGACGCGGGTGCGCAGTGCGTCTATGTCGTCGACTCGGCCGGCGCGCTCGTCCTCGACAGCGCCCAGGAGCGAATCGAAGCAGTGATCGCAGAGATCGGTTCTGGACCTGATGCGGCCCAAGTGGGCTTCCACGGCCACCAGAACCTCTCCATGGGTGTCGCCAACTCGGTCCTCGCCTACCGGGCCGGCGCCAAGCAGATCGACGGCGCACTGTGCGCCCTCGGCGCCGGAGCCGGCAACTCCCCCACCGAGGTGCTCGCCGCGACCTACGAGCGGCTCGGCATCCGCACGGGCATCGACCTGGGCCAGGTTCTCTCCGCCGCCGAGGAGGTCGTGCGCCCGTTCATTCCGCGCCTACCGTGGATGGACCGCGCCTCGATCACGCAGGGGTATGCGGGGGTCTACTCCTCGTTCCTGCTCCACGCCGAGCGGGCCGCGGACCGCTACCAGGTCCCGGCGCACGCCATCCTCCAGCGGGTCGGCGAGCTCGGCTACGTCGGCGGCCAGGAGGACATGATCATCGACATCGCCCTCCAGCTCCAGCAGGAGCAGGAGCTCGGTGACCTCGCCGGGGCGGGGGTCCGCTGACATGACCGACCCGACCACCGCATACGGCATGCGCGAGCCCGGCACAGCGCCCGAGGGCGGCTGGACGATCGAGAGCGTCGCCGCCGAGCTGCTCCGGTGCGAGGACGAGCGGATCGAGCGGCCGCCGTTCACCGACGAGTGGGCCGACCTCGACCTCGACACCGGGTACGCGATCCAGGACCTCAACCTGACCAAGCGTCTGGAGCGCGGTGAGAAGCTGATCGGCGTCAAGCTCGGTCTGACCAGTCGGGCCAAGCAGCAGCGGATGGGTGTGCACTTCCCGTTCGTCGCCTGGCTGACCGACGCGATGATCCTGCCCGTCGGCGACCCGGTGCCGCAGGACCGGCTGATCCACCCGCGCATCGAGCCCGAGATCGTGTTCGTCATGGGCGACCGGCTCGATGGGCCGGGCGTGACCGCCGCCCAGGCGATGGCCGCGGTCGAGACGGTGTGGGGCGGGGCCGAGGTCATCGACAGCCGGTACAAGGACTTCCGGTTCAAGGCCGGTGACGTCAGCGCCGACAATGCCTCGTCGGGGGCGTTCGTCACCGGTCCGATCGGGCTGCCGCCCGCCGAGCTCGACCTCGCCACCGAGGCGGTGCTCGTCGAGGTCGACGGCGTGATCGTCGACTCCGCGACCGGTGCGGCCGTGCAGGGTCATCCCGGCGAGGCGCTCGCACTCGCCGCCAACGACCTGGCCCGCCGCGGCCACGCCATCGAGGCCGGCTGGATCGTGCTGACCGGTGGGATGACCGACGCGGTGTTCTCGCCTCCCGGCTCGTCGGTGGCGATGCACTTCACGTCGCTCGGGTCGGTGTTCCTGGCGGGCGGCGTCGCTGCCGAGCCGGCACCGGCATCGTCTGCAGCGCAGGGGTCCTGACCATGCCCGTCATCGAGGTCACCCTCGTCGAGGGGCGCGAGCCGGACCGGCTACGCGACCTCATCACCCGGCTCACCGACGCGGCCGTCGAGGCGATCGGCGCCCCTCGCGAGTCGGTCCGCGTCATCCTCCGCGAGGTCCCGCAGACGCACTTCGCCGCCGGTGACGTGACCATCGCCGAACGGCGTGCCGGCTCGTCCGGCTGACTGCACGCGCCGGCGACCACCGCATACCTGAATCAAGACCAACCCAGCCCGCACGGAAGGGGCACCGACATGACCGCGACACAGCCGACCGAGAAGCAGTTCTTCGGCCACATCATCGACAACGAGGAGGTCGAGTCGATCGACGGCAAGCGCTTCGAGGTCTGGAACCCGTGGACGCGTCAGGTGTGGGCCGAGGCGGCCGAGGCGTCGGGGAAGGATGCCGAGCGGGCGATCGAGAGCGCGCGGCGGGCCTTCGACGAGGGGCCGTGGCCGCGGATGGGGCGGGTCGAGCGGGCGAAGCTGATCCACCGGCTCGCCGACCTCATGGAGGAGCACACCGACGACCTCGCGCGCCTCGACTCGACGAACATGGCCAAGCCGTTCGAGCAGGCCAAGCACGATGTCGCACGCTCGGTGTGGAACTTCCGGTTCTTCGCCGACCACCAGCGTGACGCGGTCGGCGAGGTGTACCCGATGGACTCGGGGCACCACACGTACAGCGAGTTCGGGCCGGCGGGGGTTGTCGCGGCGATCAGCCCGTGGAACTTCCCACTGATGATGGCGACGTGGAAGATCGCGCCGGCGATCGCGTGGGGCAACACGTGCATCATCAAGCCGAGCGAGGACACTCCGGCGTCGGTGACGATGCTCGGGCGGCTCGCGGTCGAGGCGGGCTTCCCGCCCGGGGTGCTCAATGTCGTCAACGGCTACGGCGCGCCGGCGGGCTCGACGCTGACCGGTGACGACCGCGTCGACCGGGTGACCTTCACCGGCTCGTCGACGACCGGCAAGATGGTGATGGCGTCGGCGGCGACGCACCTGGCGCCGGTGTCTCTGGAGCTGGGTGGCAAGGGCGCGAACATCGTCTTCGAGGACGCCGACATCGACAACGCGGTGTACTGGGCGGTCGAGGCGATCTTCCGCAACGCCGGGCAGATCTGCCTGGCCGGGTCGCGGCTGTTCGTGCACTCCTCGCTGTATGACGAGTTCATGGAGCGGTTCGTCGCTGCCGCCGAGGCGCTGACCATCGGCGACCCGTTCGACCCGTCGACGAGGTTCTCCTCATTGGCGAGCAAGCGGCACTTCGACAAGGTCGTGTCCTATGTCGAGTCGGCGCGCGAGCTCGGCGGGCGGGTGCTCACCGGTGGCGTCGCGGACGACGGGTCGTGGGTCGTGAAGCCGACGATCGTCGACGGTCTGCCGCTCGACGCTGCTCCCTATTGCGAGGAGATCTTCGGGCCCGTCTGCGTGGTCAACTCCTTCGACACCGAGGAGGAGGTCGTGCACCTGGCCAACGACACCCGCTACGGGCTCAACGCGATGCTCTTCACCGAGAACCTCTCGCGGGCGCACCGGGTGGCCTCGCAGCTGCGCGCCGGGACGGTGTGGGTGAACTGCTTCTTCATCCGCGACCTGCGCACCCCGTTCGGCGGCGTCGGCGACTCCGGCGTCGGGCGCGAGGGCGGCAACTTCAGCCGCGAGTTCTTCACCGAGCCCAAGGCCGTCGTCATGCAGATCGCCCGCTGATCGCGGCGGGGTGCGCCCCGTTGTGTCATGGTGACACGCCGACAGCCACCTCCGCTCGTCGGCGTGTCTCCATGACACAAACCGCCCCTCTGCCGCCTGGGCACTCTTACCTCTTGCAACATACAACCATTTAGTTGTACGTTAGTCCCGTGAGTGACAGCGAGGACCGCGCGGACGCGATGTTCCACGCGCTCTCCGACCGGACGAGGCGTGACATCCTGCGCCGTGTCTTGGCCGGGGAGCAGTCGATCTCACGACTCGCGGCGAGCTATCCGATGAGCTTCGCCGCGGTGCAGAAGCACGTCGCCGTGCTCGAACGGGCCGGCCTGGTCACCAAGCGCCGCAGTGGGCGCGAGCAGCTGGCCAGCGGCGACGTCGAGGCGATCCGTTCGGTGACCTCGATGCTCGACGAGCTCGAGGCGATCTGGCGCGGGCGCATCGACCGGATCGACGTGCTCCTCACCGAGACACCGGGCGAGCCGTCGCCCACCACATCACCTCAGGAGGACTGACCCATGCCCGTCACCGACATCGCCAAGGACATCGAAGCCCGCACCATCGTCATCACCGCGGAGTTCGCCGCACCGGTCGAGCGCGTCTGGGAGATCTACGCCGACCCGCGTCAGCTCGAGCGGGTCTGGGGTCCGCCGACCCACCCGGCGACGTTCGTCGACCACGATCTCACCCCCGGCGCGACGAGCCGCTACTACATGACCGGCCCGGACGGCTCGAAGTTCGGCGGCTGGTGGCGGATCGCGTCCGTCGACGAGCCGCACGGCTTCAGCTTCGACGACGGATTCGCCGACGCCGACCTCAACCCGGTCGACACCATGCCGGTCAGCCACAGCGTCTTCACCTTCGAGTCGATCGAGAGTGGGACCCGCGCGATGTACACCTCCACCTACGACACCGCCGAGGGCCTGCAGCAGGTGCTCGACATGGGTGTCGAGGAGGGCGCGACGCTCGCCATCAACCAGATCGACGACGTGCTCGCCGCGGCCTGACCACGTCCCCTGACGCCTCCGGCCGCGCACCCACCGCGCACCCCTCACCGCCCACCCACCCGCCCACCCACCCGCACCCACCGCCAGGGAGGCGGTTCTGCAGCCGGAGGCGCCACAGCACCTCCCCCTGCAGAACCGCCTCGCCAGGCGAGTCCCATCGCGCCACACTGTCTCCATGGCAGCGAAGAAGCAGGTGAGCGGGATCGCGG
>JBAUUB010000279.1:0-16531 GCA_049582485.1 Dermatophilaceae bacterium | reverse complement strand
ACGAACGCCGCCCCACGCGTTCCGGCACGTCCAGGTCCACATTCTCCTCGGGAGCCTCCTCGGGCACGAAGCGGTAGCCGACGTTGCGGACCGTCCCGATGAGCACCTCGTGGTCAGCACCCAGCTTGGCCCGCAGGCGTCGGACGTGGACGTCCACCGTGCGGGTGCCTCCGAAGTAGTCGTACCCCCACACCTCCTGGAGCAGCTGGCTTCGCGTGAAGACCCGTCCGGGGTGCTGGGCGAGGTACTTGAGCAGCTCGAACTCCTTGTAGGTCAGGTCGAGGTGGCGACCGCGGAGCCGGGCGGAGTATGCGGCCTCGTCGATGCTCAGGGGGCCCAGGTTGATCTGCGGGTCCTCCGGCTCATCGCCGGAGGTGCGCCCGAGCGCCAGCCGGAACCTGGCCTCGACCTCCGCCGGTCCGGCCGTGGCCAGGATGACGTCGTCCACCCCCCACTCGGCCGTCAGACCTGCGAGCCCGCCCTCGGTGAGGATGGCCAGCAGCGGCGCGGCCAGCCCCGTCGTGCGCAGGACCCGGCACAGGGACTTGGCGGCGGCCAGCTCGGTGCGGGCGTCGACGAGGACGATGTCATAGGTGAACCGCGTCGAGTCGATGAGCGCGCTCGCCTCGGCGGGGGCGACGTTGACGTGATGGGTGAGCAGTCCCAGCGCAGGGAGCACCTCCGCACTCGGGCCGAGCGCGGAGGTCAGCAGCACGACCTGCGCCATACCAGGCAGGATAGGTGAGGGAACCACCCCCACCCCCGGAAGGACGACGCATGAGACCGAACGACGAGGGCCTCCTCGTGCGGTACTGGGCCGGTGCGCGCGCAGCGGCCGGAGTCGCGCAGGAGTATGTGCCGGTCGCCGACGGCGCGACGGTCGCCGACGTCGTCGCCCGGGTGGAGGAGGCCCGACCGGGCATGCGGGCGGTGCTGGAGGTGGCCTCGCTGCTCCTCGACGGTCGCGCTGCGGGCCGCGACGAGCCGGTCGGGGAGGCGGAGGCACTCGAGGTGCTGCCGCCCTTTGCCGGTGGGTGAGCGGTTTGGGACACTGGCTCGATGAGCGCTGACCAGCCTGACCCCCCGGAGCCGCCCCAGGCACCGGACACGGTCCAGGTCATGGACACGGGCGCTCAGCCGTTCCTGACCCGGGCGGCCCGGCGCGCCGCCCGCCAGGACCAGCCCGACGCCGAGCTGCCTCCCATCGCCCATGTCACGCGCGTCATCGGCATCCCGGCAACGGTCGTCGGTGCCATGCTCATCGCCGTCTCGGCCTTCGCCGGCGAGACCGTGCTCGCCCTGGCCGTCCTGCTCGGCTCACTCGTGATCTCGTGGGGCTGGCCGCGTGCCGCGGGACTGCCGTCGCCGAAGGGCTCGAGCACCGTCCTGGCGCTGACGTCGGCGCTGCTCGTCTGGTCGTACGTCGTCGCCGAGACCTCCCCGTACCTGCGGTGGAGCAGCGCTGCGCTGGCACTCGGGTCGATCGCCATGTTCGTCCAGCAGCTCCTGCGGCGCGATGGCAGGCCACGGCTGGCGGAGTCCGTGATGGGCACCGCCTTCGGGCTCGTCGTCATCGCCTCGGGACTGGCCTATCTGCCCCTGGTCCACGTCCCGAACGGTCCCGAGCTGATCGCCTGCGCCATGGCCGCCATCGCGGCGGGCACGGGCGCCGACCTGTTCGTCCGCAACTCTCTGGTCCGCCCGTGGCTATTGCCGCTGTCGATGGTCCTGGGTGGGCTCGCGAGCACGCTGGTGTCGGTGGTCGTCGGCGCACCGGACATTCCGCCCGCGGCGCTCGTCGGCGTGTGCTGCGCGGCGCTCGGGCACGCGTTCCGCCGACTGCTCGCACCCGAGGCGGGGAGCTTCTCCAGCCAGGGCCAGATCGCCACGGGCCTGGCCTCGGTGGCCATCCCGGGTGCGCTGCTCTGGGCGCTCTACGAGCTCGTCGTCCGGTGAGCGCAGTGGGCTCGTCGGACGGCCGACGCGGGCTGCTCGTCAAGGTCACCTGTGACCTCGACGCGGCGGAGCGGCTCAACCAGGCCCTGACCGTGCCGGCCACGGCCGCGGCCAGCGGCGTGCGCGTGGGGGTGTGGCTGTCGGGGGAGGCCACCTCGCTGGCCGTTCCCGGCTTCGCCGAGACCCTGCCGACCCTGCCGCACGCCCTCCCGGTCGCCGAGCTGCGTGACACCCTGGTCGAGCTGGCGCAGGTCACCGTGTGCGCCCAGTGCGCCCGGCGCCGTGACCTCACCGAGCAGTCGCTGATCGCGGGCATCCGCATCGCCGGCGCCGCCGCCTTCGTCGAGGAGAGCCTCGCCGACGGCGTCCAGGCGCTGGTGTACTGACTCGAGCCGCGACCGGGCGCGTGACGCATACCATCGTCTGCATGCCGTTCCACCTCGACACCGACATGCCCCACGAGCTCGCCCCCCTGGCCTGGATGATCGGGCGCTGGCAGGGAGTCGGCGTCGTGGGCTACCCGACGATCGAGTCCGCCAACTTCGGGCAGGAGCTCGCGGTGACCCACGACGGACGGCCGTTCCTGCACTGGCACAGCCGCACGTGGCTGCTCGACGAGGAGGGCAAGCAGGTCCGGCCGCTCGCGACCGAGGTCGGGTTCTGGCGCCCGCTGCCCGACGACGAGGTCGAGCTGCTCCTCGCGCACCCGACCGGGATCATCGAGATGTACTACGGGAAGACCAGCCCCGCCAAGGTGGAGGTCCAGACCGACAGCGTCGTGCGCAGTCCGCACGCCAAGGAGTACAACGCCGGGCACCGCCTCTACGGCTACGTCGAGGGCAAGCTCATGTACGCCATGGACATGGCGGCCGTCGGCCAGCCGCTGCAGAGTCACCTCTCCGCCGAGCTCAAGCGCGTCGAGTAGTCAGCCGCCTGGCACGGCGGCGGCCCGTGGCGCTACGGCGTGACCCTGGAGTCGGAGTACGTCTCCATCGCATCGGTTCGGATCGCGTTGCCGAGCTGCTCCATGGCGGGCTCGTCCACGATCTCGATCGAGCCGCCGTCCGGTGCGGTGCCGAAGCCGGAGAACGGCGCCGTGATGAACACGACGTCGTCGCCGCGCAGCCCCGTCATCGAGAACGCGAGCTTGCGCATCTCGTTCAGGTCCAGGCCCTCGTCGACGACGAGGTTCTGGGTCGCCGCGTCGACGAACTGTGCGAGCCGCACCGGGTTGGTGATGACGTCCCGGCTGAGGGCCTTGAGCATGAGCGCCTTGATGAACGCCTGCTGGCGGAAGCCGCGGGAGATGTCGCCCTGGCTGAGTGTGTACCGCTCGCGCACGAAGACCAGGGCGCGCTCGCCGTCGAGGTCGTTCCAGCCCTGCTGGATCTCGCCGCGATCGCTGGCCTCCTCGGCATAGACGCGCACGCCGCCGACGGCGTCGGTCATTCCCTGGAAGCCCTCGAAGTCGGTCTTGGCGACGTGGTGGATCTCGATACCGAGCAGGTTCTGCATGGTCTCGACCAGCAGCGAGGTGCCGCCATAGGCGTAGGCCGCGTTGATCTTGTCGTTGCTGCGACCGGGGATGGGGACGTACAGGTCACGCGGGAAGTGCGTCAGGTAGACCTTGTCGCGGTCCTCGGTGATGTGCGCCAGGACGATGACGTCGGAACGGCCGACATCGCCGGGTCGGGTGTCGGCACCGACGAACAGGATGTTCATCCCGGTCTCCTCGAGGAGCTCGACCGGGCTGCCATCGGCGCGGGTCGGGCCCATCGAGGGCAGCATGTCGGCCTCGCTGGAGACGTTCGTCGTCACGATCGTCGCGAGATAGATCGCGAAGCCACCGACGACCGCCGCCCCCGCGAGGAGGAGGATCAGGAAGCCGGTGAGGACCTTGCGGCCGGTCCGGCTCGGAGCCTGTTCCCGCTCCTCGGTGAATTCGTCGAGCACGCCAGCAGTGTACGGGGGCAGTCTGGGCGCCTCGTACAGTTGAGGGATGCCAGGCCGATCGGGCGAGCGCACGGACCTCGCTGCCACGCTCCGTGCCGCAGGCATGCGCGTGA
Organism: Dermatophilaceae bacterium; assembly: GCA_049582485.1. Classification (GTDB taxonomy): domain Bacteria; phylum Actinomycetota; class Actinomycetes; order Actinomycetales; family Dermatophilaceae; genus F2B08. The sequence continues at coordinate 12,509 of JBAUUB010000279.1, read as the reverse complement.
CGACCACCCGCGAGAGGGTGTATGCGGTGGTCACCGACTGCCCGCACTCGACCCCGGAGGCGATCATCGAGCGGGTCAACGAGAGCGGGCCCACAGTCCCACCCTCGTCCGTCTACCGGGCGCTCGAGGCGCTGGAGGAGGTCGGCGTCGTCGCCCACACCCACCTCGACCACCGGGCCCCGACCTACCACCGCGCCGATCACGCCCGGCACCTGCATCTGGTCTGCCGCAGCTGCGGTGCCGTGGCCGAGAGCCCGGCCGAGCTCGCCGAGGGGCTCGTGGCCGCCCTCGAACGCGACCACGGCTTCACCGCCGACGTCACCCATATGGCCATCCAAGGAGAGTGCTCACAGTGCCGGTCCTGACCTCACCCCTGCTCGACCTGCCCGGGGCGGTCGACGTGGCCGTGGCCACTGCGACCGGCGGCCCGGGGACGGCCGGCGACGAGTCACGTCCCGGCGGGGTCGCGGCGCACTACGGCGACCCGATGGCGGAGCAGCGCCTGCTGCGCGACGGCCGCGCGGTCGTCGACCTCTCCGACCACGGGGTGCTGACCGTGTCGGGGCCCGACCGGCTGTCCTGGCTGCACTCGCTCACCTCCCAGCACCTCACCGGGCTGGCGCCGGGGGTGAGCGCCGAGACGCTCGTGCTCTCGCCCAAGGGCCACATCGAGCACGCCCTCCATCTCGTCGACGACGGCGAGCGGGTCTGGATCACCGTGGAGCCCGGCACCGCGCCGGCGCTCCTGGGCTGGTTGGACTCGATGCGGTTCATGCTGCGCGTCGAGGTCGCCGACGTCACGCAGGAGTATGCGGTGCTCGCCTCCATGGGAGACCTCCCCGAGCTCGGGGCCGAGCCGGTCGCCCGCTGGCGCGATCCCTGGCCCGCGACCGAGGCGGGGGAGCTGGTCGCGGACACCGCCGCATACGGACCCGTCGCGGAGCACCCCGGCGCCGGCTGGTCGCTCGTCGAGAGTGTGGTCCCGCGGACGCTGCTGGCGGACCTCGCCCAGCGCAGCGACCTGCGGTGGGCGGGCACGTGGGCGCTCGAGGCGCTGCGCATCGCCGCGTGGCGACCTCGGCTCGGTGCCGAGACCGACCATCGCACGATCGCGCACGAGGTCGACTGGCTGCGCTCGGCGGTGCACCTGCACAAGGGCTGCTACCGGGGGCAGGAGACCATCGCCCGCGTCCACAACCTCGGCCGACCGCCGCGCCGGCTCGTCTTCCTCCACCTCGACGGGTCCGGCCACACCCTGCCGGCCCCCGGCGACCCGGTCCGACTCGGCGAGCGCACGGTCGGGCACATCACCTCGGTGGCGCGCCACCACGAGGACGGACCCATCGCGCTCGCACTCGTCAAGCGCAACACCGACCCGCAGGCAGAGCTGCTCGTTGGTGAGGGAGACACGGTCGTCAGCGCCGCACAGACGGTCATCGTCGCCCCCTGACCTGCAAGCTCGCGCGGCCTGTTGCCGTGTGACTGCAGGGCTCCGGGAGTACCGTCGATGGACGAGACCGACGGCGGCCACCGCGAACGATGCGGACGGCCGGCGGCGGGCATGCCGAGAGGAAGCCGAGGACGACATGGACGACCAGAGCACATCCCACCCCAGCACTCACGACGACCGGGCCAAGGCGCCGAAGTCGCCCCTCCAGGGCCTCTACGGGCACCCGGTCCACCCGATCCTCGTGACCATCCCGATCGGCGCGTGGACTTCGAGCCTGGTCTTCGACGTCATCGCCTTGACCGCCGACGACCCCGCTCCGTTCGCGACCGGCTCCGCCTGGCTGATCGGGATCGGCGCGGTGGGCGCGGTCCTGGCGGCCGTGACCGGCGGCCTCGACTGGAAGATGATCCCTCGCGGCACCGCGGCGTGGACGACCGGGTTGATCCACATGCTGCTCAACATCGGCGTGCTCACGCTCTATCTCGTCAACCTCGCCGTCCGCCGCAGTCAGGGGCTCGACGACGTCAGCGTGGCCGCACTGGTGATGTCGGTCGTCGGTATGGCCGCGCTCGGCGCGTCCGGGTGGCTGGGCGGCAAGCTCGCCTACCGCTACGGCGTGCGGGTCGCCGACGAGACGACCCAGGCCGAAGGCTTCCGAGCGTCCTGAGCGGTGCGGTCCGTCTGCGCCGTCGGTTCGGTCGGTGATGCCGTCGGTCGGTGCCGTTGAACGGTGCCGTCGGTGGTGCCGTCGAACACGGTCGACGTGGCCGCTGGCACGATGGGCCCATGACCGCCACGCTGATCACCGTCGCACCCACCGGCGCCGAGCTGAGCAAGACCGACGTCCCGCAGCTGCCGACGACCGTCGACGAGCTCGTCGAGACCGCTCGCCGTTGCGAGGGCGCCGGGGCCGCGATGATCCACCTGCACATCCGCGACGCCGAGCACCGTCCGACGCTCGACGGCACCCTGCTCCGCGACGCCGTGGACGCGATCCGGGAGGCCACCGACCTCATCGTCCAGCTGTCGACCGGTGGCTCGGTCCACGACCCGCTCGAGCAGCGGCTGACGGTGCTCGACGCCGAGCCGGACTCGTGCAGCCTCACCTGCGGCACGACGAACTTCGGCGACGACGTCTTCCTCAACCCCTGGGGCTTGATGTCGGACCTGTACGTCCAGGCCCAGGAGCGCGAGGTCGTGCCCGAGTTCGAGCTGTTCGAGCTCGGCCACGTGCACGCGCTCGCCCGCCTGATCGACCGGCACGGCCTCCCGTTCGGCGGCAAGGTGCACGTCGACTTCGTCACCGGTGTGCCCGGCGCGATGCCCGGGACGACCGCCGCGCTGCTCGCCGGGGTCGCGATGCTCCCGCCCGAGGTGACGAGCTGGGCGGCGACCGGCATCGGCCGCTCGCACCTCCCGGTGATGGCTGCGGCGCTCTCGGCCGGCGGTCACCTGCGGGTCGGCATGGAGGACAACATCATGTATGCGCGGGGCCGCCAGGTGCAGCACAACGACGAGCTCGTGGCCCGGGCGGCCGAGCTCGCCACCCTGATGCAGCGTCCACCGATGGGCACGTCCGAGGCCCGTGGGCTGCTCGGGGTCAAGGACCGGCGCGCCCGCTGACGCGAGCGGAATGGGGGCTTGGGTCGAACTGTGGGGGCGCGATGCGGGTGGGGATCGCCAGCTGAGGGACCGGCATGTGGACAGTGCAGACGAGGGCGACCCGCGCATACGCATAATGTGTGGTTATGGCGACCCAAATCATCGGTTTCCCTCCTCTGGTCAACGAGCGCGCCGCGCGCATCATCGCGGGGGCTGTCGCAGCGCTCGGCATCGTGGCGCTGGTGACCGGCTGGCACGTCATCACCGCGCTGCTGGCCGTCGGGTTCCTGCTCCGCGTGGTCGGTGGACCGAGGATGAGCCCACTCGGTCGGCTCGTGGCCGACCACATCGCGCCGCGGCTCGGGCCGCCGATCCCCACCGCGGGTCCTCCGAAGCGTTTCGCGCAGGGGGTTGGCCTCGTCGTCACGACGATCGCTGCCGTCGGCTCGCTCGGCTTCGGGCTCGTGGTCCTGCCGGCGGTGCTGGTCGCGGTCCTGGTGTTCTTCGCGGTCCTCGAGTCCTCCGTCGGGTGGTGCGCCGGATGCTGGGCGTTCGCCCGGCTCATGGAGTGGGGCCTGATCCCCGAGGAGACCTGCGAGGCATGCTCCAACCTGGCGCTCGCCCGCCGCTGAGGTGCCGCCGTCCCGGCAAGGCGCACGGCGGCGGCCGGTTCAGCGTCGGCTGTCCGGTCCGATAGCCACCGGTTCGCCGCCCCTCGTGCGCCTCTGAGGCGGCCGAGCAGGGGCGTTTCCTGCTTCGCAAGGCCCCGGAATCATTCCCCCGTAGCCGTGTGACCATCCACACGCTTGCCCGAGTTTGCATTTTGCTAACTGGATCAAGCATACTTGAAGCATGACCTCACGGAACCCGATCGAGAACCTCGGTCAGAGCCTCGGGGAGTACCTGCGCGAGCAGCGCACCTCCGCCCGGCTCTCGCTGCGGCAGCTCGCGGATCTCGCCGGGGTCAGCAACCCATATCTCTCGCAGATCGAGCGCGGAGTCAAGAAGCCCAGCGCCGAGATCCTGCAGCAGCTCGCCAAGGGCCTGCAGATCTCGTCGGAGTCCCTGTATGTCAAGGCGGGCTTCCTCGACGAGCGCACGGTCAGCGAGCACCGTCCGTGGGACGTGGAGGCCGCGATCGGCGCCGACACCGCCCTCACCGAGCGCCAGAAGTCGACCCTCGTCGACATCTACCGCTCGTTCGTGGGCGAGGCGATCACCGGCCCGGCCGAGACAGCCACGGACACGACAACCCCTGCAACAGCCCCTGCCAAAGCCCCTGCCAAGGCCCCGAAGCGTCCCACCACGAAGGCCGCCGCCACAGGCGCGACCACGCGGAAGACGCCGCAGAAGAGCTCGACCAGCAAAACCGGCACCCGCAAGGCCGGCACGCGCAAGTCCACGGCCCCCAAGGCCGCGGCGAACCGCACCACCCCCAAGAACACCACCACCAAGGAGTGAACATGTCGATCATCGACGACGTCCGCAAGACCAACCAGACCACCTTCTACGCCGCCGTCGGCGTCCTCGACCTCGCCGTCGAGGAGGTCCGTGACGCACAGGTCCGCGCCGCCAAGGTGCGCGCCGACATCGCCCCGGCCGAGCTGCCCTCGCGCGTCGCCGCCCTCCCGGGCAAGACCATCGACGCCGTCGTGACCTTCGCGAACGCGGCGGGCGACACCTACGAGGACCTCGCCCTGCGCGGTGAGAAGCTCGTGGAGCGCATCCGCAACCAGAAGGCCACCAAGGACCTCGTCGCCCAGGCCGAGAGCACCGTTGCGCTCGGCAAGGGTGCCGTGACCTCGGCCCGCAACGCCATCGACGAGGTCGAGCGCTCCGCCAAGGCGACGCTCACCACCACCCGCAAGGAGGCGGCTCGCGTCGCCGACGTGATCGCCGACTCCGTCGCGGACGAGGCCAAGGTCGTCGCGACCGAGGTCGAGAAGTCCGCGAAGCGCACCCGGACGGCTGCCAAGCGGACCAGCACCACCACCAAGAACGCCGCGAAGAAGACGACCACCCGCACCAAGGCGGCGTCGACCAGCGCGAGCAAGACCGCCCAGGCTGCCCCCAAGGCCGCCGAGAAGGCCGCCGAGAAGGTCGGCGACTGACTGCTCGCACCTCGTGTGCTGACTCGCGAGTGACCTCACTCGCACCATAGGCCAGCTGGCCCCGTCGGGAGACCCCCGCCGGGGCCAGCTGTCGTTCACCGGGCACTAGGCTGACCGCCCATGACCGCTCCGTCCGACCCGACCGCCGCCACCCCCGGCAGCGTCCTCACCGACGCGCCGATCCTTGCCCACTACGTCCGGGACGGCTTTGTCGAGTCGGTCCACCGCGCGAGTCTCGTCGCGATCGACGGCGCGGGCGAGGTGCTGATCCGTCACGGCGGCATCGACTCCCCGACCTTCCCGCGTTCCTCACTCAAGCCGCTCCAGGCGGTCGCCATGGTCCGGGCCGGGCTCGAGCTGCCGGCCGACCTGCTCGCCCTGGTGTGTGCGAGCCACAGTGGCGAGCCCTTCCACCTCGAGGGCGTCCGCCGCATCCTCGCCGGAGCCGGGCTGACGGTCGACGCGCTGCAGAACACGCCGGGCATGCCGATCAACGCGGACGAGGGCGACCACTGGATCCGCGAGGCCCGGCCGGCCTCCTCCGTGGGCCAGAACTGCTCCGGCAAGCACGCGGGCATGCTGGCCACGTGTGTGACGGCCGGCTGGGACCCGGACACCTACCTCGAGCGGGACCATCCGCTCCAACGGCTCATCGCCGAGACGGTCGCCGACCTGTCCGGGGAGGCCCCGGCGGCCGTGGCCACGGACGGCTGCGGTGCGCCCGTGCTCGCGATCTCGCTCACCGGCCTGGCGCGCGCGTTCTCGCGCATCGCCGCAGCTCCGACAGGCTCACCGGAGGGATCGGTTGCGGCGGCGATCCGTTCCGAGCCGCGCTTCCTCGGCGGCACCGGCCGCGACGTCACGACCCTGATCGAGGGGACGCCCGGGCTCATCGCCAAGGACGGCGCCGAAGGCGTCTTCGCCGTCGGCCTGGCCGACGGCCGCGCGGTGGCGCTGAAGATGGCCGAGGGAGGCGGCGGGGTCGGCGGCGGCCCTCAGCGGGCCCGTCCGGTCATCATGGCCGCAGCCCTGCGGCGGCTCGCGGTGGCGAGCACCGCATACGAGATCGTCGAGGACGTGCCCGTGCTCGGCCACGGGCAGCGGGTCGGCGCCGTCATCGCCGTCGGCGTCTAGGGGGTATGCGGTGCGCGCCGTCGTCCAGCGGGTCACCGGCGCCCGGGTGCGGGTGGCCGGGGAGACCGTCGGGGAGATCACCGGTCCGGGCCTGGTCGTCCTCGTCGGCGCGACCCACGACGACGGTCCGGCGCAGGTCGACCTCATCGTGCGCAAGGTCGCGGACCTGCGGATCATGCGCGACGAGCGTTCGGTGACGGAGGTCGGCGGGCAGGTGCTCGTCGTCAGCCAGTTCACGCTCTACGCCGACAGCCGCAAGGGACGCCGGCCGACCTGGAACGCTGCGGCCCCGGGGCCGGTCGCGGAGCCGCTGGTCGACCAGGTCGCCGACGGTCTCCGTCAGCGCGGGCTGACGGTCGCGTCCGGGCGGTTCGGGGCGGAGATGGAGGTCGAGCTCACCGGCGACGGGCCGGTGACGATCCTGCTCGAGGCGTGAGGACGAGGGGCGGACCCCCGGTTACCCTTGAGTCATGACGACCATCGGGAGCGCCCAGGGGATGATCTCGCTCATCCTCTCCCTCACGATCCTCGGCATGGAGGTCTTCGCGTTCGTCGACGCCCTGCGCCACCGGTCGGACGCCTATGTCGCCGCCGGAAAGCGGACCAAGCCGATCTGGCTCGGCGTGACCGGTGTGGCGGCCCTGCTCGGCTTCCTCACCCTCGGCAACCCGCTCAACCTGTTCGCGCTCCTCGGCGTCGTGGGTGCCGCGGTCTACCTCGCCGACGTGCGTCCCGCGCTGCGCTCGGTCGGGGGATCACGCGGCCCGTCCCGTGACACATGGTGACCCCGTCGGGCGCCGGACCACGCACACCGGCCGGCGGCGTCGCGCACTCCGATGACGTCCATCACGACGCCTCTCTCCGGCACCTGAGCGACGTGCGGCCGTGGGGGCGGTTCGACCAGTACTCCCAGAACGAGCCGACGACCGTCAAGGTCATCACCGTCGAGCCCGGTCACCGGCTCTCGCTGCAGCGCCATGGGCGCCGCAGCGAGTACTGGATCGTCCTCGACGGGCCGATGGAGATCACGGTGGGTCCGCGCTCGTGGATGGCGGCCGCGGGCGAACGGATCTGGATTCCGGTGGGGAGCCTGCACCGGATGTCCAACCCGGGACCGAGCCGGGCACGGGTGCTCGAGCTCGCCTACGGCGACTTCGACGAGGACGACATCGAGCGGGTCGAGGACGACTACTTGCGTCCCTGACGCGGAGCCGCGTGCCAGTCGGGCCTCATCGCGGTGCGACGGCAGCCCAGTCCACCGTCAGCTCGCCCAGCCGCCAGCGTCGGGGTGCCGGCTCGACCGGCCACCGCCCGGAGCCCGCGAGCGTGCGCACGGCCTCGACGAACCGGGCCCGCGACCCGAAGGCGGAGTGCGGCGCGGCGCGGTCCCAGGCGGCGTCGAGGTCGCGGAGCAGCGCATGCACGGGCTCGCCGGGGACGTTGCGGTGGATGAGCGACTTGGGCAGCCGCTCCGCCACCACCGACGGCCGCTCGAGCGAGCCGGTCCGCAGGCTGATCGTGAGGCTACGCGGGCCCTCCGCCGAGACCGCCACCCACGCCGCGATCCGGCCGACCTCGTCGCATGTGCCGTCGACCAGCAGTCCCCCCGGGGCCAGGCGCGAGGTCACCTCGGCCCAGGCGGCGGCCACCTCGCTCTCGGCGTACTGGCGCAGCACGTTGAAGGCGCGAACCACGACCGGCCGCTCGCTCGGCTGCAGCCCCATCTCGAACCCGCCCCGGCGGAAGGTGAGGGACGGGGGGTCGGCGATGCGCATACCCTCCTGCACGCGGCCGCTGTCGATCTCGACGCCGACGACGCGCACGTCCGGGCGCGTTGCGCGCAGCCGGTCGCGGAACTCCCGGGCGGTGACGGGCGAGGCGCCGTAGCCGAGGTCGACGACCAGAGGGTCCGCCGCCTGGCGCAGGACGCGGCGCTGGGTCGCGACGAGCCAGCGGTCGCAACGCCGCAGTCGGTTGGGGTTGGTGGTGCCCCTGGTCACCGTGCCGATCGGCGCGCGAGGGGAGGGCATGGGGTCAGGCTAGCCACCCGTGAGAGGCTGAGCGGCATGCGCGCCACCGCCCTCGAGACGCTGATCGGCTACCTCGACGCCTCCGGCATCAGCCACGAGCCGGGGGCACGCGACGGGGAGGTCGTCGTCGACCTGCCGGGGGAGAAGAAGCTCAAGACGGTGACCTCCGTCGTGGTCGGAGAGTCGGCCCTCTCGGCCGTGGCCTTCGTCATCCGCAACCCCGACGAGAACCACGCCGATGTCTACCGCTACCTGCTGCGCAAGAACCTCCGGCTCCCCGGTGCCGCGTACGCGATCGACCGGAGCGGGGACGTCTACGTCGTGGCCCGGCTGCCGCTGACCGCGGTCGACGACGACTCTCTCGATGCGTTGTTCGGGGTGCTGCTCGACGCCGCCGACAGCCACTTCAACGAGCTGCTCGCTTTGGGCTTCCTGTCCTCGATGAAGAAGGAGTGGGAATGGCGGATCAACCGCGGCGAGTCGTTGCGCAACCTGGCCGCCTTCCGGGGCCTGCTCGAGCAGGAGACCGGGCTCACCGCCCCGGACGGAGCCCTCTGACGGGTCGTCCGCCGTGCCGTGCCGTGCATCGCTAGGCTCGGGGTATGAGCGCTCCGTACACCCTGGTCCTCCTCCGTCATGGCGTCTCCGACTGGAACACGAAGAACCTGTTCACCGGCTGGGTCGATGTCGACCTGACCGAGGAAGGCCGGGCGGAGGCCGTCCGGGGCGGTGAGCTCCTGGCCGAGGCCGGCCTCCTCCCCGACGTGGTCCACACCTCGCTCCTGCGACGGGCGATCACGACCGCCAACATCTCCCTCGACGTGTGCGACCGGCACTGGATCCCGGTGCGGCGCGACTGGCGGCTCAACGAGCGTCACTACGGCGCCCTGCAGGGGCTGGACAAGGCCGCCACCCGGGAGAAGTACGGCGACGAGCAGTTCATGCTCTGGCGGCGCAGCTTCGACACCCCGCCGCCGCCGATCGAGCCCGACGACGAGTACGCCCAGACCGACGACCCGCGTTACGCCGGCATCGAGGTCCCGCAGACGGAGTGTCTCAAGGACGTGATCGCGCGGATGATGCCGTACTGGGAGGGCCCGATCCAGGACGACCTCAAGGCCGGCCACACGGTTCTCGTCGCCGCCCACGGCAACAGCCTGCGGGCCCTAGTCAAGCACCTCGACCAGATCTCCGACGACGACATCGCCGGCCTGAACATCCCGACGGGGATGCCGCTGCTCTACACGCTCGGCGAGGACTTCATGCCGAGCGAGCCGGCTCGTTACCTCGACCCTGAGGCCGCTGCCGCCGCTGCCGCCGCGGTGGCGAACCAGGGCAAGTAGCCGGGACCGGCCGGGTCGGCCCCACGCGCTTGGCAGCAGGAAGGGTCGCGACGACTCCGGCTCAGTCGCCGGAGCCGTCTTCGGCCTCCTCGTGGTCGGTGAGGGCCTCCGGCTCCCACTCCCCGGTCACGAGGAAGATGACCCGGCGGGCGACCGAGACCGCATGGTCGGCGAAGCGCTCGTAGTAGCGCCCCACGAGGGTGATGTCGACGGCCGTCTCGGTGCCGTGCGGCCAGGTGTCGTCGGCGAGGCGCGCGAAGAGCTCGCGGTGGAGGTCGTCCATCGCGTCGTCGTCCTTCTCGAGAGTGAGTGCGGCCTGGGCGTCCTTGGCGGCGATGATCGACCCGGCCTTCTCGACGATCCGCTCGGCGACCTGACCCATCTGCAGAATGGTCGCGCGCAGGTCGGCGGGCACCGCGGAGTGGGGGAAGCGCAGCCTGGCCACCTTGGCGACGTGGCGCGCGAGATCACCCATGCGCTCGATGTCGCTGCTCATCCGCATCGCCGTGACGACGATGCGCAGGTCGGTCGCGACCGGCTGCTGGCGGGCGAGGAGGTCGATCGCCCGCATGTCCAGCTCCTCACGGAGCGCATCGATGCGGGCGTCGTTCTCGATGACCTGCTCCGCGAGCGTGATGTCGGCGTCGAGCAGCGCCGTCGTCGCGCGCGACATCGCCGAGCTGACGAGCCGGGTCATCTCGACGAGCTGGTCGGAGATCCGGTCGAGGTCCTCGTGGAATGCGTCCCGCATCAGTGCGCCCTTCGGTGTCGGTGCTTCGGTGTTCGAGTGTGTCGGTGTTGTCTGTCGGGTGTCGGGTGTCGGGTGTGTCGGTGGTCCAGGCTGGTCGTACCCGTCCGATGTCGGCCTGCGCACGCAGGGCGCGCTGAGGCCGGCGGTTGCAGGTTCACCCCTCAACCTAGTTCGCCGGGACGGGCGCGCGCGACATGCCGAGCGCGCACCCGGCACGTTGCCACCCCATGGTGAACGCCGGTGGGAGGCCAGGTGAACACTTGGTGGGCCGCGCGTGAGCGGCCGATGCCGGGCCGGACCCGGCCCGTCCGCTGCGTACCCTGGGACACGTGACCGTCGACCTCGTCATCGGCATCCTCATCGGCGCAGCCGTCGCCGCCGGGATGACCTGGTGGCTCATGAGCCGACGGCCGGGTCGGGGAGTCACAGCCGACGTCCAGGATGTATCCCTCCCTCGGGACCCCGGCACTCAGCGCCCTGTCTCGCGGCCGCTGCCACCTGGAGCCAGCGCCGTCCTCGCGGTGCTCTCGTCGACGACCATCGTGGTCGACCCGTCCGACCTCGTCGTCTCCGCCTCGCCCTCCGCGTCGGCCTACGGCCTGGTCCGACGCAACGTTCTCGTGCACGACGAGATCAAGGCGCTCGTGCGCGAGGCGAGGGACCAGCACGTCATCCGCGAGGAGACGCTGCGGATCGGCCGGGGTCTCACCGATCCGGTCGGCGACGGGGACCCTCTCGTCATGGTCGTGCGTGTCGCGCCCCTCGGCGAGCACCACGTCGTCGTCCTCATTCAGGACAGGACCCACGAGCAGCGCGTCGAACAGGTTCGCCGCGACTTCGTCGCCAACGTCGGCCACGAGCTCAAGACCCCGGTCGGTGGACTGTCACTTCTCGCCGAGGCGGTCCTCGACGCCAAGGACGACCCGGCCGCCGTCGAACGGTTCGCGTCCCGGATGCAGGTCGAGTCTCGCCGGCTCGGCAGGCTCGTGACGGACATCGTCGACCTCACGCGCCTGCAGGCCGCCGACTCACTGCACGAGCCGCGGCGCGTGGACATCGCCACCGTCGTGCGGGAGGCGGTCGACTCCACCGCGGTGGCCGCGGAGTCGCGGAACATCGCACTCGACACCGTCGTCGGGCCGGGACTGACGACGTTCGGCGACGAGGACCTGCTCGTGACGGCGGTCCGCAACCTCGTGACAAACGCGGTCAACTACTCCGAACCGGGCACCCGGGTGGCCGTCCGGGCCGTCCGCCGCGGCGAGACCGTCGAGATCGTCGTCGCCGACCACGGCCGCGGCATACCGCTCGCGGAGCAGGACCGGATCTTCGAACGGTTCTACCGGATCGACCCCGCCCGCTCGAGGGCGACCGGCGGGACCGGTCTCGGCCTGGCCATCGTCAAGCACGTCTGCTCGACCCACGGGGGCACCGTCTCGGTGTGGAGCCAGGAGGGCAAGGGGGCGACCTTCACGATCCGCCTGCCACTGCATACGGGATCCGACGACCCCGGAGCCGAGGGCGACGGGTCCGATGCCGGTGACCGATCCGGACAGAACCGCCTGCCTGACGACCATGCCCCTGCCCATGCCGATGACCAAGTGCGTGTCGATTCCCATGCCCGTGCCCATGACGATGGCGATGTCCATGCCAATGTCGACGGAGCTGTCGCTGACGCATCCGCACCCGACCGAGGAGCCAGGACCGCATGACCCGAATCCTTCTCGTCGAGGACGAAGCCTCGTTCTCGGAGCCGCTGTCGTACCTGCTGGCCAAGGAGGGGTACGACGTGTCGGTCGCCGAGACCGGGCCCGACGCCGTTGCCCGCTTCGACGCCGACGGAGCCGACCTGGTGCTGCTCGACCTCATGCTGCCCGGCATGTCCGGGGTCGACGTCTGCCGGCGGCTGCGTGCCCACTCGAGCGTGCCCATCATCATGCTCACGGCCAAGGACAGCGAGATCGACAAGGTCGTCGGGCTCGAGCTCGGAGCGGACGACTACGTCACCAAGCCCTACAGCTCCCGCGAGCTGCTCGCGAGGATCAAGGCCGTGCTCCGCCGCCTGGCCGAGCCCGAGGAGCTGGTGCC
>JBAUUB010000278.1:0-1652 GCA_049582485.1 Dermatophilaceae bacterium | reverse complement strand
GCTCAAAGGAATGGCGAGAAGTGAAGATGCAGGATATCGACCACTTCGTTGATCAGCAGCGCCAGAAAGGGCTGAAACCGGCTACGGTCAAACGCCGGGCGGCTGCGATCAAGACCTTTTTTGACTTTCTAGCCGAAGAGAGCGGTGATTTGAGCTGGCTGAATCCGGTACGCATGAAACGCCACGCCGGGAAGCAAGGCCGCCGCCTACCGCGGGATTTGAGCGATGAAGCGATCGGGCGAGTGTGGGGGCGCATCACGAGTCAGCGGGATCGGGCCTGGTTTGTCCTGATGCTGAGAGCGGGGTTGAGGGTAGGGGAAGTAGCCAGTCTGAAGCGAGAGGATATCCTTGCGCCAGCCCATGAGGGACAGCCAGCACGTCTGAGAGTATGTGGGAAAGGGCGCAAGGAACGGATCGTCCTGCTAAGCGAAGACGCTGATGCGGTTTTGCAGACCTGGCTGCAAGAGCGCCCGGTCAGTTCCCATGCAGAAGTTTTTCTCAACGAACGGGATGGTGGGCCGCTGAGTGAGAATGGGATCGAATATTGCTTGCGCGAGTATGCTCGGCAAGCGGGTATCCCGGTCGCACCTCATCAGTTACGCCACACCTATGCTCGCCAGTTAACCGAAGCCGGGATGCCACTGACCAGCCTGGGGAAGCTGATGGGACATGCTCAACTGTCAACCACCCAGATTTACACAGCTGGCGCTGATCCTGAATTGGCCCAGATTTATCAGCAGACCATGGAACGACTGACCTGCGCTGCTTTGCCGGATGCAGCGGAGAGCCCTGCTCACAATCCATCTCCTCCCTTGCCTTTGGTGCCGATCCAAGAACGACAGGATATTGAGCTGGATTGGGATGCCTGGGGCCCGGATCTTCCCCCTGCTATTCGGGAGGCGACGCTGGCATTTGTCAAACGGCGGTTGCCTAGCTGGAAGGCGCACCAACAGCAAATGCGGGCAAGAATGATCTTGGGGGAATACCATCGCTTCTGGGCTCGCCAATTGAAACTGCGACCCATTCAACATCCCGCTGAACTGACTTTGCGTGATCTGCAAGCCTTCCAAACTTTGCGCAGTGCAGAGAAAGTGTCGGCACATACTGCCGACTACACGCTCAGCTTGGTGCTGGATTTACTGCGCCAGCTGGCTGACCAAGGGATCGCAATCGACCCCTCCGTCTCTCGGTTCAAACCCCGCCCTCGCCCGGAAAGCCTGCCCCGCCACTTATCAGAGCATGAGGCCCAACGCCTGGAGCAGCACATGCTGGAACGCCTGGCTAGCCAGGACCCAAAAGTACGCCTGGAAAACGCATGCTACTTTATCCTGGCCCATACCGGGCTGCGCGCGGGCGAATGCCTGGACGTGTGTATGCAGGACCTGGACTTGCCCGCCAGACGCTTGCGGGTGCGCCAAGGCAAAGGCCAACGCGATCGGATCGTTTATCTTTCCAATATCTCCTGCCGTGCCCTGCAGCTCTACCTGGAAGCCTCCTCCCGCCTGCCTCAAGCTCTCTTGCTCACTTTCCCGGATGGTCACCCGATTAGTTACGCCTGGCTCTATCAGCATTTGATGACCCGGGCAGAACAAGCGGGTGTCCCCCATGTCACGCCGCACCGCTTGCGACATACACTGGCTACCCGCCTACTC
>JBAUUB010000277.1:0-2279 GCA_049582485.1 Dermatophilaceae bacterium | reverse complement strand
GAGCGGGCCCTCGGCATGTCATGGCGACGGATCCACACTACCGCCGTCGCGGGGCCACGACGGCGATCAGGTCGTCGACGAGGGCGGGGTCGTACTCGTAGCCGAGACCCAGCTGGATGCGTTCCAGGGCCACCGAGACAGCTCCCGGATCCCGGGAGCCGCCGGTGAAGTCGTCGAAGGCGTTGGCCAGCTTGATGATCCGGGCCTCCAGCGGAATCCGCTCGTCCTCCTCGCGCATCAGACGGTACGGTGCGGCCTGTCGGGTGAGGAGGGTGGCGGCCTGCTCGAGCACGCCGGAGTGCCGCATGATCCCCACCCCGTCCTGCACGATCCGCTCCTGGTCCCGTGGCGCGGCCAGGACTGTGGCCCCACCGGGGATCGGCTGCTCGAGCGCCACCTGTCCGAGGTCGTGCAGCAGGGCAGCGTACTCGAGCGTGTCCATCTGCCGCTGCGAGAGACCGCGCCGCCGTCCGAGCTCGACCGCCAGGTCGGCCACTCTTCTCGCGTGGTGCGTTGTCGTGTAGCCGGCCAGGTCGGTGAGGCGGGACAGCGCCGCGATGGTCTCCCGGTACGTCTGGCGGGTGTGGGCATAACGACGCGCGGCAGCGATGCTCAGGACGAGGGGAAGGGTGAAGAGCAGCGGGCCCCACAGCGCGACGGCCTCCCGGGAGAGGACGATCATGACCGCGGTGGTCGCGCTGGCCAGTGAGAGCATTCCGAAGGTGGCGATCTCCTCCCGGACCGTGGTCACATACGCCCGGCCTTCGGACCGCGAGACCCACCACGCGACGGCCGCAGCTCGAGCGGCGGCCGCCGTCACGGCGCTCAGCCACAGGGCGAAGGCGTAGATCCAGTCCCGGCCGTCGGGATCCATGGTCCGCTCGAGACCGGTCACAGCGATGAGCTGGGCGAGCAGCCCGGCCACGAGCGCATTGGCCAGGCGACCCAGGACGTCGATGCTCGACGTTCGGATGCCGGCCGCCTCAGCGATGGCTGTACCCAGGAGGGACGCGATGGCGACCGCCAGAACCCCACCGAGTACGAGCACCACCCCGGTGGCCCCAGGACGGTGCGGAAGCGACAGCATGAAGGCCACCGCGGCCGCTGAGGCGATCGGGGAAATGCCCCGACGCCCCGTGAGGCGCACGTGAGCGCTCTCCCCGGCGACGACCATGAGGAAGAGGACGACGAGCCATGCGATCGTCGAGGTCATGGCGCCAGCCGGTCCAGGGGGTGGTCATGACGGATGATCCAGGTGGGGGTGGTTCGATCCGCCGCAAGGACAGCCGCTGTCGAAGCAATGCTCGAGCGGGCGCGATCCCCGTCGGCGCGGGCCCGCTCACCGACCCGGGCTCGACCAAGCCACTCGCCCCTGTCCGCCTCCAGGGCCCCGTGCCGTTCCACGGCCTTCGCGAGCGCGTCGACGACGACGGGGTCGAGACCCCCATCCCGCGCCAGAAGTCCGAGTGCGGCCCGAGGTGTCACGGGCGCGATGGTCGGCGTGCCCGTCGTCAGAGCGTCGAACCCGTCAGCGACCGCGATCACTCTGGCTCCGAGCGGGATGTCGAAGCCGGCCATACCTCGCGGATACCCCGAACCGTCGAACCTCTCGTGATGTGCGGCAATGGCGGGCAGTGCTGGGGCTGCGAACGAGATGCCCCCCAGCATCCGGACTCCGAGCTCCGGATGACGACGGATCTCCTCGGCCGAGCCGGCTCGGGCCGCGAGCAGTCCGATGTCGTGGAGGAGACCGGCGGTGCGGAGCTCGGCGAGGGCGCGCGGGGCGAGGCGCAAGGACTCACCGATCCAGTCGCACAGGATCGCCACGCGCTGTGAATGCGCCGCGGCCCCGGCGTGTCGCACGTCGAGAGCCGACACCAGGGTGTCGGTTGTCCGCTCGTGAGCCTCGAGCTCGGCACCGAACTGCCCGAACACCCACCACGCCACGATCAGCGGCACGGTCGTCAAGGCAGCGCTGAACCAGTGGATCTGAGCCGGCCCCCACAGCACCACGAGGAGGAAGGCGATCACCCCATAGCCGATGAATGCGGCACCGGTCGAGGCCAGGAGACCTCGGACATGCACCCAGAAGGGCACCCGGGCGGTGACGGTCATGATGCCGGACAGGACCAGTGCGTTGGCCGCGGCCTGCGCGAGGTCGGCGATCATGAGCGGCAGCCCGATCTGCAGCAGCACGGACTGGGTCCCGGAGACCGTCAGCGGATCGGCTCCCCCGGCGATAACGTAGGCGAAACCGCCCACGAGACCCACGACGCCGA
>JBAUUB010000276.1:0-3367 GCA_049582485.1 Dermatophilaceae bacterium | reverse complement strand
GCGACCCCGTGGTCGCCTCGCCGTCGCGGTCCTGGGAGGGGCCGACCGCCGCATACCCGACGACCTGCTCGCCGGCGCAGGCGACGAGGAGGGTCCACACCCCCGGCGGGGGACTCGCGAGCGAGCGCCGCCAGACGCTCGCGAACCCCGCGGCGGTGAACTGCTCGGCGATGTGCTCGGGGACGCGCGGGGCGTAGGTCTCCTGCCAGACCGCCTCCTGGACGAGGCCGACCGCGGCCGCGTCGTTCGGCCCGGCTCGGCGCACGCTGGCGTCGGCGAGCGGTCCGTGGGCGTGGTCGGTCATGCTCCGGTCCTCATGCTGTCGATCCTCACATGTGCGTGGGGTCGGGGGCACATCCGTTGCCGGCTGTGGTCAGCGCTCGAGAGTGATCCGGTCGGCGGCGGTGCCGGGGTCGTCGGCGAGGTGCAGCTCGACGTGCAGGGTGTTGGAGGTGGCCGTCAGGCGCAGCGCGCCGGCGCCCGCGACGCAGACCCGGCTGCCCTCGACCCGCTCCGCGGGGCACTGGCGCACCGTGTCGAGCGCTCCAGTCGTGCCGGTGACGTGGTGCAGGCCGTCGACGACGACGTCCTCGTAGATGTGCTGGTGGCCGGCCAGGACCAGGTCGGCGCCCCACTCCTGCAGCTGCCAGCCGGCCGCCTCCTGCATCGGTGCGAACGAACCGTGCGTGCCGGAGGAGTGGGCGGGGCGGTGGAAGACGACGACGTGCCAGGTCCCGGGAGCGGTGGCGTCGGCCTCGGCGAGGGCGTCCTGCAGCCAGGCTTGCTGGCGGAGCTGGTCGGCCGGTGGCGCCTCGGAGTCGAGGACGAAGAAGGTGAGGTCGCCGATGGTCTGGTCGTACCAGCGGCCCTGCGGGTCGTCGTCGGTCGGCACGTGGGGGAAGGTCTCGGTGTAGGCGGCCAGTCCGGCGCCGGGGTTGGTGTAGTCGTGGTTGCCGAGGGCGGGGAAGAACAGCGGCGGGTCGGAGGGGGCGAGGTAGTCGGCGTAGTAGGGCTCGACCGACTGCTCGTAGGGGAGGCAGTCTCCGTAGCTCTGGGTGTTGTCGCCACCGGTGACGATGGCCGCGGCGTCCCAGGTGTCGACCATGTCGGCCACCGCGATCTCTCCCGCGTCGCAGTTGCCGTAGTCGGTGATGAAGGCGACCACCGTCGGACGCTCGGTCGTCGGGGCCGGTGTGATCGCGGTGAGGGCTGCCGGTTCGGTCAGGGACGCGCCGGACGCGCCGGTCTGCCCGGCCGGCGGCGCGATGGTCGAGCACGCCGCGAGCAGGGTGAGGCCGGCGGCGGCGACGAGGAGATGGGTGCCCGCATGCGCGGGCGAGGGGGCCACGGGTCGACGGTAGTGCGTGCCGGGAGTCGCTCGGAAGGGCCGCTGTCTGCGCGTGTCCGTATGCTGGACCCTATGTACGGCAACGACTACGGCCCCACCGACGTGGCCGCTGAGGTGTCCCACAAGGACCGGCTGCCGCGGCGCGACGAACCCCTCAACGCCGCCGACGCCGCTGCCCTCGAGGGGTACTTCGACGGGCTCATCGACGCAGACCAGCGCATCGAGCCTCGCGACGCGATGCCCGACGCATACCGGCAGACCCTGATCCGGATGATGGCCCAGCATGCCCACTCCGAGATCATCGGGATGCAGCCCGAGGGCAACTGGATCTCGCGGGCGCCGTCGCTGCGCCGCAAGGCCATCCTGATGGCCAAGGTCCAGGACGAGGCGGGCCACGGCCTCTACCTCTACTCGGCGGCCGAGACGCTCGGCGTCTCCCGCGAGGAGCTGCTCGACCGGCTCCACTCAGGCAGGCAGAAGTACTCCTCGATCTTCAACTACCCCACCGTCACGTGGGCCGACGTCGGCGCGATCGGCTGGCTCGTCGACGGCGCCGCGATCATGAACCAGGTGCCGCTGTGCCGCTGCTCCTACGGCCCCTACGCCCGCGCGATGATCCGGGTCTGCAAAGAGGAGTCCTTCCACCAGCGCCAGGGCTTCGAGATCCTCTGGACCCTCGCGCGCGGCACCGATGCGCAGAAGGAGATGGCCCAGGACGCCGCGAACCGGTGGTGGTGGCCGGCGCTGATGATGTTCGGCCCGCCCGACTCCGGCGAGCTCGCGCAGCAGGGCCACACCGCGCAGTCGATGGCGTGGGGCATCAAGCGCTTCAGCAACGACGAGCTGCGCCAGAAGTTCGTCGACATGACGGTTCCGCAGGCGGAACGGATCGGCCTGACCGTGCCCGACCCCGACCTGCGGTGGAACGCCGAGCGCGGGCACTACGACTTCGGCGCCATCGACTGGGACGAGTTCTGGCGGGTCCTCAAGGGCGACGGGCCGTGCAACGCACAGCGCCTCGAGCACCGGGTCTCGGCCCACGAGGAGGGTGCGTGGGTGCGCGAGGCTGCCATCGCATACGCCCGCAAGCAGGCCGAGCGCACCCGGGCGGGAGCCGCATGAGCGCGTCCGCGCCCGAGTCGGACGCCTGGCCGCTGTGGGAGGTCTTCGTGCGCGCCAAGCGCGGCCTCTCGCACTCGCACGTCGGGTCGTTGCACGCCCCCGACGCGGCGCTGGCGCTGCACAACGCCCGTGACCTGTACACCCGCCGCCAGGAGGGCGTCTCGATCTGGGTCGTGCCCGCGTCCGCGATCACGGCGTCGAGCCCCGAGGAGCGCGACGCGTTCTTCGACCCGGCCGCCGACAAGGTCTACCGGCACCCGACGTTCTACGAGGTGCCCGAGGACGTGGAGTACCTGTGAGTGAGGCTCACGCGCCGCTGGTCGCGGCGCTCGCCGACGATGCCCTGATCTACGCCCAGCGGCTGGGGGAGTGGATCAGCCGCGCCCCCCAGATCGAGGAGGACATGGCCCTCGGCAACATCGGTCTCGACCTGCTCGGGCGCGCTCGCTCGCTCTATGGGTTGCTGGGGGCGCTCGACGGCACCGGCCGCGGTGAGGACGACTACGCGTACTGGCGCGACGAGCGCGAGTTCCGGAACGTGCACCTGGTCGAGCAGCCGCGGGAGGACTTCGGGTTCGAGATCGTCCGGCTGCTGCTCGTCTCCAGCCTGGACGTCGAGCGGTATGCGGCGCTCGCCTCATCCTCCGACGTCGAGCTCGCGGGGGTCGCCTCGAAGGCGGTCACCGAGTCGCGCTACCACCGCGACCACGCGCGGCTGTGGACGCTGCGGCTCGGCGACGGGACTGACGAGTCGCATCGGCGGATGGTCTCGGCGCTGGAACGCGTTGCCCCGTATGTGGACGAGCTGTTCGAGGACACCGCTGTCGAGGTGGCCGCGACGCAGGCCGGTGTCGGCGTGCTGCCGAGCACACTGCGCCCTGCCGTGATGCGCTTCGT
>JBAUUB010000275.1:0-5217 GCA_049582485.1 Dermatophilaceae bacterium | reverse complement strand
GGTCAGCGGCAGCAGGTGCCGCCGGTCCCCCGGCGTCGGCGCGGCGGGTCGCTGTCCGGCGAGGATGGCGGCGAGCTGGTCCGACATCTGCGCGTACGAGTCGAACCCGAGCACCGCGTCGGCCTCGGGCAGCTCGGCGGCGAGCTCGGTGCCGTAGCGCTGCGCCAGGCAGCCGACCGCGACGACGGCCTGGGTGCGCCCGCTCTCCTTGGCCTCGCTCGCCTGGAGGATGACGTCGATCGAGTCCTTCTTGGCCTGCTCGATGAACCCACAGGTGTTGACGACGGCGACGTCGGCGTCGGTCACATCCTCGACGAGCCGCCAGCCCCCGTCGGCGAGCCGGCCCGCGAGCTCCTCGCTGTCGACCTCGTTGCGGGTGCAGCCGAGGGTGACCAGCGCAACCGTCCGCTGCTGATCCTCCGCTGGCATGGCCCCAACTCTAGTCGCGGCCACCTGCCGGCCTGCCCGAGCGTCGGGTCAGCGGTTCTTCAGGACGGTCAGCGCGACGAGGCGGGAGATGACCATGGCGATGTACAGGACGCCGCCGATCTGCTCGATCATGACGAGCGACTGCGCGTGCGGCCGCACGGGCACGACGTCCGACAGTCCGACGCCGGTGAAGTTCGAGATGGAGAGGAACAGCATCTCCTGCCAGGTGAGGATCTCCTCGCCGGAGGATGAGGCGAAGCTGCCCGGCCACAGGTACTGCACGGCCATGAACATGTAGGCGAAGCCCCAGGCGATGACGGTGAAGGTCGCGCCGACCGCGAAGATCTCGTCCTTGGTCACCCAGTGGTCCTCGAACATGTAGGCGACCAGCGCATACGCGGTGTAGAAGTAGAAGATCCCGAGCAGGAAGTGCCCGCCGACCACCGCGAACGTCCGCTCCTGGTCCACCGCGCCCCAGATCTCCAGGATGACGGCTGGGAAGCCGATGACGATCGAGACCCAGCTCAGGGCGGGTGTGCTGCGCACGGTCCACAGCGCGAGGAGCAGGACGATGGCGCCGAAGATCGAGACCGCGACCCGGCCGAAGGTGGTCGGCTGCATGAAGGGGAAGAGCAGCAGTCCGAGGAACTGGGTGAACAGCAGCACCGCCGACGGCTGGCTGCGGGCGGTGCGCAGCGCCCGATGACCGAGGCTCGGCTGGGCGAAGGGGTCGTCCTGGATCTCATCCGCGAATCGCAGTGGCATGCCTCCAGAGTAGAACTCGTGCACGTTCTCGCCCCAGAGGTCGGCGCAGCTCTCCCCCGCCCGCCTGGGCCGTTCGGGTATGCGCTGGTCGGGCGTGCATCGACCTGCGGCGATAATGGGGCACGTGTCGAATGCCGCCGCAGCCCTCACGCTCGTGCCCATCACGTTGGTGCTCGTGCTGCTCGTCAGTGCCCTCGCCAAGCTGAAGGCGCGGGCATCGACGGCGAGCGCGGTGCGGCTGCTCCGGGTGCCGGGGTTCCTCAAGCCCGACTGGGTCGCCGCGGTCCTGCCACCGGGGGAGATCGTGCTCGCCCTGGCCATGCTCAGCCCGTGGCTGCCGCTTGCACAGGCGGCCGCCGTCGCGGCGCTCGTGTTGTTCGCCGCGTACTGGGTCGTCATCGCGCGGGCGATGACCTTCGACCCGCGACCCTCGTGTGGCTGTTTCGGTCAGATCGGCGACCAGCGGGTGACGGCGAAGACGCTGTGGCGCAACACCGTCCTGCTCGCCGGTGCAGCGGTGTTCGTGTGGATGACGTGGGCCGAGGGCGTGACCGTCTTCTCGTTCTTCGCGGATGCGACCACGCGCGAGTGGCTGCTCCTGGCGGGCGCCGCCTACCTGGTCCTGGTGGCCTGGTTCGTCCTGTCGCCGCCGTCCCAGGTGCGGCAACGTTCGAGCCGCCGCGCGAAGAGCCGGCCCGCGCCCGAGCGTGACCACGCGGTCGCCGCGGCGACGGAGAGCGAGCCGGCCGAGGACGAGTACGTCCGCGTCCCCATCCCCGACGCGATCCTGCTCGACCCCGAGCGCGACCCGCACACCCTGCTCCAGCTCGCGGCCCACGAGCCGGTGCTGCTCGTGTTCATCACGTGCGGCTGCCCCTCGACCTACGAGACGTGGCGCCGCCTGCCGAGCTGGGCGCAGCGGCTGCCGCAGCTGCGCGTGCTCGGCGTCGAGACCTACCAGCTCGGTGACCTCGACATCGACGGAGTTCAGGAGAGGCTGTTCTACGACCCGGCGAGCAGGGCCTTCCAGGCACTGAAGATGCCCGGGACGTCCTCGGCGATCCTGCTCGGAGCCGACCACCTCGTCGCCGGAGGCCCGGTGCTCGGCGTCGAGGAGGTCGAGCAGTTCGTCGCCGAGATCGAGGAGGCTCTGGCCGAGGCGGGCACCCCCGAGCCGCTGCCCGCCGACGTCCCACCGGCCTCCGTCAGCGACAGCGTGTGAGCGAACCGGTGTCATGGCACCGGTTCACTCACGCGATGTCGGCTCGCGGGGCAGTGCAACCGGGACGGCAGGGTGAGATGGCGCCTCGGAAGCCGCGGCTCCGTAGCGTGGCGAAGATGTCGGCGGCGAGCTCGCACGGACCGAACTCGATGTCGGCGTAGCCCGCCCGCATGGTGATGCGCCCGGTCCGAGCGGCCTGACGGTCGCGCCGACGGTCGCGGTGGATCGACTCCGCACCGTGGGCCAGCATGCCGTCGCTCTCGAGAATGACGCCGTACGCCTCCCACTCGGCGTCACGCCGGACTAGGCCGCCGCCCTGGACAGCCCGGCGCTGGAGGGTCGGGCGTGGGAGGCCGTGGGCGACGACCACACGCTCGAGGGACTGCAGCTCGAGCACGCTCTCGACGCCGTCGGAGACCGGGCCGAGCACTCTGGTGATGACCCGGCGCTGCGGATGTCGTCGTAGCCGAGCCAGCTCGACATCGACCTGCTCGGCCGTCACGACGCCGCGCTGCACCCACCGCGCGACGAGGTGGACGGTCTCCCGCCACGAGACGCCCGGTCGGGCGGTCAGGTCGAGCACCGTCGTCGCGGCGGTCGTCACCGGCAGCCCCCTTCGACTGACGACGTCGAGGCTGCGGCGCCTGGCGACGCGGGTGCCGGTGAGCCGCTGGACCTGCCGTCCCACCACGGCGCCCGTGATGACCGGAGGCTGGCGAGCCTCGACGCCGTGCAGGTGTGCGGCCGCCTCGAGGGTGAGCGCGCCGCCCGGACCGAGCCGGATCGCGAAAGCGTGCGCACGGGCTTCCCAGGTCCACGGCGCGTGGCGAATCCGGTAGAGCCCACGCGCGATCCGCTCCCACCGACCGCTGGCGACACGCCACCGCACGGCGTCACTCGTCAAGCCGGACGCGATGGCCTGGTCGTGCGACACCACACCGTGCTGGCGGCGCAGGACGGCGTCGAGACTCATCCACCAACTGTGCCGGTCCCGTCGGCAAGGTGGGCCGCGTTGTCCACAGTGCCCGGCCTGCTCAGGACACCGCGTGAGTGAACCGGTGTCATGGCACCGCTTCGGTCACACGATCCTGACGCCCCAGGACCCGAAGCGGCTCAGCGGCCGGTGAGCTCCCAGGCGTCCTCGCCGGAGCCGGCCTCGGCCTCCTCGTAGTCGGCGTAGGAGCGCTCGACGACGTCGGGCTCGGCCGTGTCACCGGCGTAGTCCCCTGAGACATAGCCCTCGTCGTCGTCCACGTCCTCATCACCGGCAGCGCCCGCGGCGGCAGGCACCTCGTCGCCGCGGATCATCGCCAGCGTCGCCGGCAGGTCGTCGGGCCGCACGAGCACGTCGCGGGCCTTCGAGCCCTCGGACGGGCCGACGACACCGCGCGACTCGAGCAGGTCCATCAGGCGCCCCGCTTTGGCGAAGCCGACCCGCAGCTTGCGCTGGAGCATCGAGGTCGAGCCGAACTGCGTCGTCACGACGAGCTCGGTGGCCTGCAGCAGCAGGTCGAGGTCGTCGCCGATGTCCTCCTCGACGGCCTTCTTCGACGCCGAGACCGTCACGTCTTCGCGGTAGCTCGGCTGCAGCTGCGCCTTCACGTGGTCGACGACCTTGTGCATCTCGGACTCGGTGACCCAGGCACCCTGGACGCGCATCGGCTTGCTCGCGCCCTGCGGGAGGAACAGCGCGTCGCCCTGGCCGATGAGCTTCTCGGCACCCGGCTGGTCCAGGACGACCCGGCTGTCCGCGAGCGAGGACGTCGCGAACGCCATTCGGGACGGCACGTTGGCCTTGATCAGACCCGTCACGACATCGACCGACGGCCGCTGGGTCGCGAGCACGAGGTGGATGCCGGCGGCCCGGGCGAGCTGGGTGATGCGCACGATCGAGGACTCGACATCGCGCGGCGCGACCATCATCAGGTCCGCGAGCTCGTCGACGATGACGAGCAGGTACGGGTACGGCGAGAGCACCCGCTCCGAGCCCGGCAGCGGCTGCAGCTTGCCGGACTTGACCGCCTTGTTGAAGTCGTCGACGTGCCGGAACCCGAACTGCGCGAGGTCGTCGTAGCGGGCGTCCATCTCGCGCACGACCCAGTCCAGGGCCTCGGCGGCCTTCTTCGGATTGGTGATGATCGGGGTGATCAGGTGCGGGATGCCCTCATAGGCGGTGAGCTCGACGCGCTTGGGGTCGACGAGCACCATCCGCACCTCGTCGGGGGTCGCCCGCATGAGGATCGAGGTGATCATCGAGTTGACGAAGCTCGACTTGCCCGCGCCGGTCGCGCCGGCGACGAGCAGGTGCGGCATCTTCGCGAGGTTGGCGATGACGTAGCCGCCCTCGACATCTTTGCCGACGCCCATGACCATCGGGTGGTGGTTGTCCCGGGCGGCCCGGCTGCGCAGGACGTCGCCGAGCGAGACGTTCTCGCGGTCGGTGTTGGGGATCTCGATGCCGATCGCGGACTTGCCCGGGATCGGGCTGAGGATGCGCACATCGGCCGACGCCACCGCATACGCGATGTTCTTGGAGAGCGCGGTGACCCGCTCGACCTTGACGCCCGGCCCCAGCTCGAGCTCGTAGCGGGTGACCGTCGGCCCGCGCATGAACCCGGTCACCTGGCAGTCGATGTCGAACTGGTCGAGCACGCTGGTGAGCCGCTCCACCACGCGGTCGTTGGCCTCCGAACGCGTCTTGTGCGGTGCGCCGGGTGCGAGGATCCCACCGTCGGGGAGGGTGTAGGTGACGTTGCCCGCGAGACTGAGCTGCTCGACGCGCGCGGGCAGCTGGGCGGTCG
>JBAUUB010000274.1:0-7894 GCA_049582485.1 Dermatophilaceae bacterium | reverse complement strand
GGCTTCATCCGTCCGGGGGGACCCTGCATCTGACGGGCCTCACCCGGGGAGCCGTCCGTCCCGGGAGGTCCGGGCATCCACACCTCGACCAGACACTGCCGGCAGGCACCGACGGGGTCCAGGCCAGGGTGGTCGCAGAAGCGGGGGATCTCGATCCCGACCTCCTCCGCGGCGCGGATGATGAGCGTGCCCTTGGGGACACTCAATTCGACACCGTCGATCGTCAGCGTGACGAGGTCGGTCTGCGCCGGGGACTTCTCCGGAGCCGTGGTCACAGGGAGGCCCCTTCCTGGGCGGGTGTGCGGGCCGGCGAGCCGGTCGACGAGGCGAAGAGGGTCGCGGCCTTCGGATCGAACGGACAGTGCCCCAGCTCGAGGTGTCTGAGGTACTCGTCCCGGAAGTACTGGATGCTGCTCGTGATCGGCGAGGTGGCGCCGTCACCGAGGGCGCAGAACGAGCGTCCGAGGATGTTGTCGCAGATATCGAGGAGCTTCTCGAGGTCCTCCTCGTCGCCCTGCCCGTGCTCGAGGCGGCCGAGGATCTGCTTGAGCCACCAGGTGCCCTCGCGGCACGGGGTGCACTTGCCGCAGGACTCGTGCTTGTAGAAGTCGGTCCAGCGGTCCACGGCACGAACCACGCAGACGGTCTCGTCGAAGACCTGCAGGGCACGCGTGCCGAGCATCGACCCCGCCTTGGCGACGGCGTCGAAGTCGAGCGGGATGTCGAGGTGCTCGTCGGTGAACAGCGGGGTCGAGGAGCCTCCGGGGGTCCAGAACTTGATCCGTTTGCCGCCGCGCATGCCGCCGGCCATCTCGAGGAGCTCACGCATCGTGATCCCGAGAGGGGCTTCGTACTGGCCGGGCTTCTCGACATGGCCGGACAGGCTGAAGATGCCGAAGCCCTTGCTGCCCTCCGTGCCCATGTCGGCGAACCACTCGTCGCCGTGCAGGACGATCGGCGGGATGGAGGCGATCGACTCGACGTTGTTGACGACCGTGGGGCGGGCGTAGAGGCCGGCGACCGCCGGGAACGGCGGTTTGCTCCGTGGCTGCCCGCGCCGACCCTCGAGGCTGTCGAGCAGCGCCGTCTCCTCGCCACAGATGTAGGCACCGGCGCCGGCGTGCACGGTCACCTCCAGGTCGAAGCCGGAGCCGTGGATGTCCTTGCCGAGATGACCTGCGGCGTAGGCCTCCTCGACCGCGCGCAGCAGCCGTCGGTACACGTGGACGATCTCACCCCGGATGTAGATGAAGGCGTGGTTGCACCCGATCGCGTAGGACGTGATCGCAATACCCTCGATGAGGATATGGGGTGCCGCCATCATGAGCGGGGTGTCCTTGCAGGTGCCTGGCTCGGACTCGTCGGCGTTGACGACGAGATAGCGCGGGCCTCCGTCCGGGGGTGGGAGGAAGCCCCACTTCATCCCGGTCGGGAAGCCGGCGCCGCCGCGGCCACGCAGACCCGAGTCCTTGGCCATCTGCACGAGCTCGGCGGGGTCGAGTGACAGGGCCCGGTCCAGCGCCTGGTAGCCCTCGTTGTCCTCGTAGGTCGCCAGGGTCCAGGACTGCGGGTGGTCCCAGAACTTCGTGAGGATGGGAGTGAGAGTGGTCATGTCTCGTCCTCGATGTCGGTGGCTCTGTCGTCTGACGCTCTGGTGCCGGACGCCGTGTCGTCCGACGCTCCGCTGCCGGACGTCGTGTCGTCGGACCCGGTGAGTCCGACGTCGTAGACCTCGTCGCGCGACCGGTTCGCCTCGGAGTCGGGTGCGGTGACCTCGTCCTCGTCCATGGCGGCGGGCCCGCTCGCCTCGTCGGTCGGATCGGTTGCCTCCGGCGCCGCCTGGGTGCCGGCTGCGGCCTCGGGGCTCTCGGGGGTGACCTCCGTGCGGCCCGGGGCATCCCCGTCACTGGTCGTGTCGGCGTCCGCGGCCGCCGTGGCGCTCACCTTGTCGGTGCGCTCCTTCGCGCCCTGGGCCGAGTCCGCCTCCGGGGTGGGCTCGGCGTCCTGCTGGGCGTCCTCGACATCCGTCGAGCGGGCCGGCGGTAGCGACTCGGCCTGCGGCGCCTCCCAGCCGTGCTCCTTCGCCAGGGAGAGTCCCACCAGTGACGGAGCACCGGCGCCGACGCCCTCGTCGGCGAGGCCGTCCGAGAATCCGGCGAGCACCCGCGAGACCTCCTTGAAGGTCCGCACCTGGCTCGGGCCGCGCGTCGGACGGACCGGGTTGCCGGCCCGCAGGTCGTCGACCAGGGCGATCGTCGACTCCGGCGTCTGGTTGTCGAAGAACTCCCAGTTCGTCATCACCACCGGTGCGTAGTCGCAGGCGGCGTTGCACTCCACGCGTTCCAGGGTGATCCGGCCGTCCTCGGTCGTCTCGTCGTGGCCGACTCCGAGGTGTTCGGAGACCGCCTCCCAGATCTCGTCCCCGCCCATGATCGCGCAGAGCGTGTTCGTGCACACGCCCACGGTGTACTCGCCGTTCGGGTGCCGCTTGTACTGCGTATAGAACGTCGCCACCCCGGAGACCTCGGCCGCGCTCAGCTCGAGCATCTCGGCGCACAGGTCGATGCCGCGGCCGGTGATGTAGCCGTCGATCGACTGCACGAGGTGGAGCATCGGCAGCAGCGCCGAGCGCTTCTGCGGGTAGCGCGCGATGATCTGCTCGGCGTCGGCGCGGAAGGCGGCCTCGACGTCCGGAGCGTACGGCTCCTTGGACTCGGCCGGAACCTCCAGGTGACCGGATGCGGTCTGCAGTCCGAAGTCGGTCGCCATCAGTGCCGTTCCTTTCGCGCGACGAAGTTCGCTGCGCGCCTCGGGGCCACGCAGAGCGTGGGACCCGTCCAGGGCTCCCTCGCGTGCTCAGTCCCTGTCGCACTCATCGGTCCACCCCTCCCATCACCGGGTCGATCGATGCGACCGCGACGATGACGTCGGCGAGCATGCCACCCTCGCACATCGCGGCCGTGGCCTGCAGGTTGTTGAAGCTCGGGTCGCGGAAGTGGGCGCGGTAGGGGCGGGTGCCCCCGTCCGAGACCAAGTGACACCCGAGCTCACCCTTGGGCGACTCGATGGCCACGTAGGCCTGCCCCGGCGGCACCCGGAAGCCCTCGGTGACGAGCTTGAAGTGGTGGATCAGGGCCTCCATCGACGTGCCCATGATCTCGCGGATGTGGTCCAGGCTGTTGCCCATGCCGTCACCGCCGACGGAGAGCTGGGCCGGCCAGGCGATCTTCTTGTCGGTGACCATCACCGGTTCGCCGACACTCTCCTGGAGTCGCGCGATCGCCTGTTCGACGATCCGCAGCGACTGGTACATCTCGTCGATCCGGTTGCGGAGCCGGTCGTAGGCGTCACAGCCGGTGCGGGTGATGACGTCGAACTCGTAGGTCTCGTAGCCGCAGTAGGGGTCGCTCTTGCGCAGATCGTGGGGAAGGCCGGCAGAGCGAAGCACGGGACCGGTGATGCCGAGCGCGATGCACCCCGTCAGGTCCAGGTAGCCGATGCCCTTGGTGCGACCCTTGAGGATCGGGTTCTCGTTGAGGAGCTTCTCGAGCTCGCCGAGACCGGTGCGTAGCTGCGGGATGATCTCCTTGACCTTGTCGATCGCGCCCGCCGGCAGGTCCTGGGCGACGCCACCGGGTCGGATATAGGCGTTGTTCATGCGAAGCCCGGTGACCATCTCGAAGACCGACAGAATCCGCTCGCGCTCGCGGAAGCCGGTCGTCATGATCGTCGTGGCGCCCATCTCCATGCCGCCGGTGGCGAGACAGACCAGATGGCTGCCCATTCGGTTCAGCTCCATCATCATCACTCGGATGACGTTGGCCCGCTCCGGGATCTGGTCCTCGATTCCGAGGAGCCGCTCGACGGCAAGGCAGTAGGCCGCCTCGTTGAAGAGCGGCATCAGGTAGTCCATCCGGGTGCAGAACGTCACGCCCTGGGTCCAGGTGCGGAACTCCATGTTCTTCTCGATACCGGTATGGAGGTATCCGATCCCGGCCCGGGCCTCGGTGACCGTCTCCCCGTCCAGCTCGAGGATGAGTCGGAGCACACCGTGGGTGGAGGGATGCTGGGGACCCATGTTGACGACGATGCGCTCCTCGTTCAGCGAGGTCGCCTCGTCGACGAGGTCGTCCCAGTCCCCGCCGCCGGCCTGGAAGACCCGCCCCTCGGTCTCGACGTATCCGTCGTCGCCGTAGACGAAGCTGTCACCGTCCGTCGCATCGGAAGCGGGCGCTGATCCCTCGCCGGCCGTGGTCTGCGTGAAGGTGTCGTCGGTGTGTGGCGTGGTCATCAGCTGTACGTCCTCCGCTGGTCCGGCGGCGGGACGGTGCCGCCCTTGTACTCGACGGGGATGCCCCCGAGGGGGTAGTCCTTGCGTTGCGGGTGCCCGGGCCAGTCGTCCGGCATCAGGATTCGGGTCATGGCGGGATGGCCGTCGAAGACGATGCCGAACATGTCCCACGTCTCGCGCTCGTGCCAGTCCACCGCCGGGTACACGGAGACCGCTGAAGGGATGTACGGGTCCGCGTCGGGACAGGTCACCTCGACTCGCAGCCGCCGGCTGCCGTGGGTGATCGAGAGCAGGTGGTACACGGCGTGAAGCTCAGCGCCGGTGTCGTCCGGGTAGTTCACGCCGGAGACGCCGAGACACATCTCGAAACGCAGCGACGGTTCGTCCCGCAAGGCCCGCAGGACGCGGACGACCTCCTCGCGTCGCACGTGCAGCGTCAGCTCACCGCGGTCCACGACGACGCGGTAGACGGCGTCACCGAACGCGTCGGCGCCGCCGAGCGCGACCTCGAGCCCGTCCGCGACGTCGTCGAAGTAGCCGCCGTACGGGCGCACCGCGGCGCCGGGGAAGAGGATCGGTGCGACGAGACCGCCGTAGCCGGAGGTGTCACCACCCCCCCGTGCGCCGAACATCCCCCGTCGCTCACCTCGCTGCACGGGGTCGGGGGTTGCGCCGGGGCCGGCCGGCAGGTTGTCGGGGTCGGGCGCGCCGTCCCTCGCGGATGCGTCCTGATTCTCGCTCATGCCAGGAGGTTCCTTCCGACGAAGGAGGGGTGGTCGGGCCCGTGTCCGGTGGTCAGCTCGTGGTGCCCGTGCACATGGGTGGCGGGCATCAGTGACGTCGGTGTGGCCTCGAGCGCCGCCGCCTCGGCCGCCGCGACGGCCTTGGTGCGGTTGACCCCGAGCGGGGTGTGCCGGACCTGCTGGTGCAGCGTGATGATGGCGTTGAGGAGCATCTGGGGGCGGGGCGGACACCCCGGTAGATAGATGTCGACCGGGATGATGTGGTCGACCCCCTGGACGATCGCGTAGTTGTTGAACATCCCGCCGGAGCTCGCGCAGACACCCATCGAGATGACCCACTTGGGCTCGGCCATCTGGTCGTAGACCTGACGGACCACCGGGGCCATCTTCTGGCTGACCCGGCCGGCGACGATCATCAGGTCGGCCTGACGCGGCGTGGCGGCGAAGCGCTCCATGCCGAACCGGGCGAGGTCGTAGTCGGGCGTACCCACGGCCATCATCTCGATCGCGCAGCAGGCGAGCCCGAAGGTGGCCGGCCACATCGAGGCCTTGCGTCCCAGGCCCGCGATCTGCTCGACCGTCGTGAGGAGCAGTCCGCTCGGGAGCTTGTCTTCGATACCCATGACGTGTCCTTTGTCCGTTCAGTTCGTCCGGCTCAGCGGGTTCCGGTCACCACGGCCGGCCGGTCAGTGCCCTTGTCGCACTCTCTCCAGTCAAGTTCACTGCGCGCCCCTGACATCAGTCCCACTCGAAGCCGCCACGCTTCCAGACGTAGGCGTCGGCGATGAAGAACGCGTTGAGCAGGAACAGGAACATGGCCAGCAAGGTGAACAGGCCGAGCTGGTCGAAGGCCACCGCATAGGGGTAGAGGAACACGGCCTCGATGTCGAAGATGATGAAGAGCATGGCGGTCAGGTAGTACTTGATCGGGAACCGACCACCCTCGGCCGCCTGGGGGCTGGGCTGGATGCCGCACTCGTAGGCCTCGGCCTTGGCGCGGTTGTAGCGCTTCGGCCCCACGATCTGGGCCAGACCGACCGAGAAGATCACGAATCCTGCGCCCAGCGCGACGAGGATCAGCATGGGGGTGTAGGGGTTCGTCATCGGCGCGGATGCCCCTTTCGAGTCGGACGGCTGTGCTGTCTGGCTGCGGGCCCGGTGCGGGCCTGCGCCCATGTGCGGTGGGTCACATCGCTGGCGGTCTCATCCTAGAGGCGCACACCGAGGTGCGGCGCGTGGGACCCGCGGGCGTTACTTGTGATCGCATTCACGAGCGGATGTGAGTCTATGAAGCGTCCTGATCGCCAACCCACTTAGGGTGCCCTAACCATTCTGACCGGCGCGTTCGTCATCCTCCGCGGGACCGGCACCCGCTCTGGTCGCGCGGTGCAGGGCAACGATCCCGCCGCTCAGGTTCCGCCACTGGACGGCCTCCCATCCGGCGTCCCGGACGACCCGGGCCAGCCCCTCCTGGTCGGGCCATGCCTGGATCGACTCGGCCAGGTAGACATAGGACTCAGGGTTGGAGCTGACCCGTCTGGCGACCGCCGGGAGCGAGCGCATGAGGTACTCCTGGTAGACCCTGCGGAAGGCGGGGTTCGTCGGTGCGCTGAACTCACAGACGACGAGACGGCCACCCGGGCGGGTGACCCGTAGGAACTCGCGCAGTGCGACGGCAGGCTCGGCCACGTTGCGCAGGCCGAAGCTCATCGTCACGGCGTCGAAGGACGCGTCGGCGAACGGCAGGCGCATGGCGTCCGCTGCGGTGAAGCCGAGGTCGTCCCGGCGTCGGCGGCCGACGCTCAGCATCCCGAGCGAGAAGTCGGCCGGAACGACGTGCACCCCGGAGTCCGCGAAGGGCTCGCTCGAGGTGCCCGTGCCCGCGGCGATGTCGAGAACCGTCTCACCCGGGCTCGCCGCGACGGCGCGGACCACGGCGCGTCGCCACAGGCGGTCCTGGCCAAGGGACAACACGTCGTTGGTGAGGTCGTACCGGCCGGCGACGTCGTCGAACATCGCCGCCACGTCGTGAGGATCCTTCTCGAGGCTGGCGCGGGTCATGGCCCCATCATTCCCCACGCGCGAACCCGCCTCGCGCTGCACCGCCACGGCGGTCGACCCTGTCTGGTCGTATCCTTGGCGGCGATGACGCTCCTGCCAGCCTCCGGCCCCGCCGGCGCCCGCAGCGACCGGCCGGCCGGGACCGGACCACTGGTCGCGCGCACGGTCCCCATCCCGCTGTCACTGGCGCACGACCTGCTCGCCGTCATGCCTGGTCTTCCTGCGGAGCAGCTGTTCTCGTGGGTGCGCCGCGGGGAGGGCTTCGTCGGGTGGGGCCGGGTGGCGTCCGTGGACACGCGAGGCGTCGACCGCTTCACCGTCGCCGAGGCCTGGTGGCAGGCCCTCGTCCAGACCGCGCAGGTGCACGACGAGGTCAACGTGCCGGGCACCGGACCGATCGCCCTCGGCAGCTTCTCCTACGCGCCGCACTCCCAGGCCGGCGCCACGCTCGCGGTTCCCCAGGTCGTAGTGGGCCGGCGGGGTGACCAGGCCTGGGTCACGACGATGGGGGTCGGCTCCGCCCCCGAGGTCCCGCAGCTCGCCGCCAGTCGACCCGAGCAGCCCATCGGCGTCCGGTTCGCCGACGGGGCGCTCTCCAGCCCCGCCTGGGCCACCGTCGTGCGCGAGGCCGTCGGCCGGATCACGAGCAGCGACCTGGACAAGGTGGTCCTCGCGCGCGACCTCGAGGTCGCGACGGACGGCCCGATCGACATCCGCTGGTTGCTCGCGCGCCTCGCCGAACGGTACGAGAACACCTGGGTGTTCGCCGCCGACGGGCTGGTCGGCGCGACCCCCGAGC
>JBAUUB010000273.1:0-49950 GCA_049582485.1 Dermatophilaceae bacterium | reverse complement strand
CGGCCTCTATCTCGAGGACCAGCCCGAGCTGCTCGACTTCCAGACACCGTGGGCCAGGTCGCGCGCGGAGGTCGCCGACTGGGACGTGACCGACCCCGACCGGATCACGCTGCAGGACGTGATCCGCAACGTGCGCCCGACCATCCTGCTCGGCACCTCGACACGCGGCGGCGCCTTCACGGAGGACATCGTCCGCGAGATGGCCGAGCACTGCGAGCGGCCGATCATCTTCCCGCTGTCGAACCCGACGAGCCGGGCCGAGGCCACCCCGTCGAACCTCATCACGTGGACCGACGGCAAGGCGCTCGTCGCGACCGGCAGTCCGTTCGACCACGTCGACCACAAGGGCGTCCGCTACCACATCGCCCAGTCGAACAACGCGCTGATCTTCCCCGGACTCGGTCTGGGCGTGGCCGCGTGCCAGGCGTCACGGGTCACCGAGGCGATGATCGCAGCGGCTGCCAATGCGCTCGCGGGGCTCGTCAACGCCTGGCGCCCGGGTGCCTCGCTTCTGCCCGGCATGAACGACCTGCGCCGCGTCTCGGCGACCGTCGCGCTCGCGGTGGCGGCCCAGGCCGAGCGGGACGGCGTCGCCCGACGGCCGATGACGAACCCCATCGACGAGGTCTACGGCCGGATGTGGCAACCCGTGTATGCGCCGATCGAGCCGATCTGACCTCTCACCCCTCGCAGGAGGAAACGCCGGGGGCGGGTGGGGGAACCTCGCATCTGCAGCGCTCGGCGCGCTGAGGGCGGCCGGACATGCCGACGCCCGGCGATCACGTCGGATCGCCGGGCGTCGCCGGTGTCAGCGCTGTCGTCGTGTCAGCGAGGTGGGTTGATCAGCCGTTGGCCAGATCATCGAGCGCCTTCACCAGATCCGAACCCGGGAGTCCGGACTTCTTCGCGGCATTGTCGAGCTGTGCCTTGATCGCACGCTGCGCCGCGTTGCCAGCGTCCAGCTTCTCCGCCTGGGCGATGTGCTTGTCGACCTCGCGCAGCGCCTTGCCCTCCAGCTCGCCGGAGCGGACCGCCTGGTCGCGATAGGCCTTGACGACGTTGAAGCTCGGTGCGAGCTCCATCCGCGGCTGGGCCTGGGCGTTGAACTCATCGACCTGCCACTCCTGAGCGGCCGCGATCTCGTTGGCCGACAGCTGGTCGCTCGGAGTGAGCGCGAAGGTGTCGAAGCCGCGGGCGATCTCGGATCCGAACATCGAGCCGTTGTACCAGTAGATCGACCAGAGCCCACCGAGGTTGAGACCGGACGCGTTCGGCGTGTTGATCGGACCCCGGTCGAAGAACGCGATCTCGGTCGGGTTGGCCGTGTCCGTGAAGTCGATGACCGACGTGCCGCCCTGGTACCACGCCTGGACCATGATGTCGCGACCCGGCACCGGCACGAGCGAGCCGTTGTGCGCGACGCAGTTCTCCTGCGTCGTCTGCGGCACCGGCAGCTTGTAGTAGCTGGCAAAAGTCATCTCGGGCTTGCCGGCTGCGTTCGTGGTGATGTCGAACAGGGCGTTCGCACCCCACTCCGGCCTGTCGGTGACTCGGCATCGCGCCGCGGTGCCGCCGCCCCACTCGTCGGTGTAGATGACCTTCGTGCCGTCGTTGTTGAACGTGGCCGAGTGCCAGTAGGCGAAGTTGACATCGGCCACCGCATCGAGCCGAACCGGGTTCGCGGGATCCGAGATGTCGAGGAGGATGCCGTTGCCCTGGCAGGCGCCGGCGGCCAGCCCGATCTCCGGGTAGGCGGTGATGTCGTGGCACGTGTTCGTGTTGGGGCTGGGGCTGTAGAACGCTCCGGACGGGTGCCGTGGCTGGGTCGGGCCGTTCTGCAGGCCGTTCACCGCACCCGTCGCCGGATCCGTGAAGATCCGTGGCTGGTTGACGATCGCCGCCGCCTCAGGCGCGTCGAGCGGCACCTTGATGACGTCGATCCGCCACAGGGTCGGGTTCTCGGAGGTGGCACCACCGTTGCTGCACCCAGCCAGCTCCGCAGCCGAGCGCACCCCTGAGGTACCGGAGTTGTAGATGTAGATGTTCTCCGGGTCGTTCGGGTCCTCGACGACGGTGTGGGTGTGCGAGCCGCGGCAGGTCTGGACGCCGGGCAGCTGGACCGGGTTGTCGATGTCGGAGATGTCGAAGATGCGGACGCCGCGGAAGCGGTCGGGGTTGGCCGCGCCGGCCGCACCCTGGGTGCCACAGTCGATCCGGCCGCGCGTCTCCTCGACGGACATGAAGAGCAGGTCACCGAAGACGGAGACGTCGCCCTGGCCGCCTGGGCAGACGAACGACGAGACCAGGGCGGGCGCGGCCGCGTCGGAGATGTCGTAGACCTGGAAGCCGTTGAAGTTGCCGACGACCGCCTTGTCACCGGTGAAGGCCAGGTCGGAGTTGACGAAGCCGAAGTTGTTGGGGGCGCCATCGAAGGGCGCGAGCCTCGGCGTCGTCGAGAGCAGCTCCATGTTGCTGGCCGCGACGCCGGGGTCGAGGTAGCCCGGCGCGAGATCGACGCGTGGGTCGTCGGCAGCGGTTGCGGTCGTCCCGACGAGGGTCAGTCCGAGGGTGACCGCTCCGACGGCGGCCAGCCCGCGCATACCGATGCGCGAACTCGGTGATCGGGTCATCTCAGCTCCTTTGATGAGAGTCCCCCTGGGGGCGCTCGGTGTGAGCGCCCCCAGGGGGATGCCTGATGAGGGCGACCGCCGAGCGGGCCCACGCAGGGGGTGCGGGCCCGACCCTCTCGGTGGCGGTGAGACCGACTGTATCGGGGGCGAAACACCTAATGGTGGATCAGCAGTCCTTCGATTTCCGTGGTTTGCGCCGATTTGCAGGAGTTTTTCCGTCGCGCACAGGCAAGACGGCACCCGGCGATCAGGGATCACCGGATGCCGTCTCGTCAGCGCTCAATCAGCGTTCGGTCAGCGCCTGTTCAGACCGAGGCGGGTCAGCGCACGCTCTCCCAGAGAGCCTGCGCCGAGTCCACCACCGCCGTGTTGTCGCCGGCCTTGCGGATTGCGTTGTCGAACTGCGCCTGGACCGCACGCTTGTTCGCCGTGCCCTTGTCCAGCAGCTTCTCGGCCGTGGCGAGGTGCTCGCGCACGTCCGCGAGGGCGTCACCGGTCAGGGTGCCGGCCCGCTCGGCCTGGTCCACGTAGGACCGCACCACAGCGAAGCTCGGTGCGTGGTCGTACCGGGCCTGACCCTGGACGTTGACCTCGTCGAACTGGATCTCGGCTGCGGCGGCCAGCTCGTTGCTGCTGACCTGGTCGCTCTCGGTGAGAGCGAGCGTGTCGAAGCCACGGGCGATCTCGGTCCCGAAGATCGTGCCGTTGTACCAGTAGGTCGACCAGAAGCCACCGGTGATCAGCTGGCTCGCGCTGTTCGGGCCACGGTCGAAGAACGCGATCTCGGTCGGGTTCTCCGTGTCGGTGAAGTCGAAGACCGACGTGCCGCCCTGGTACCACGCCTGGACCATGATGTCGCGACCCGGGACCGGAACGAGCGAGCCGTTGTGCGCGACGCAGTTCTCCTGAGAGGTCTGCGGAACCGGCAGCTTGTAGTAGCTCGCGAACTCCATCTTCTTGCCCTCAGGGGTGTCGACGATGTCGAAGAGAGCGTTGGCGCCCCAGTTGACCGGATCGGTGGCCCGGCACCGCGCACCGGTGCCGCCGCCCCACTCGTCGGTGAAGATGACCTTCGTGCCGTCGTTGTTGAAGGTCGCCGAGTGCCAGTAGGCGAAGTTGTAGTCCTCGACCGCGTGGATGCGCTTGGGGTTGACCGGGTCGGAGATGTCGATGAGCAGACCCCAGCCCTGGCAGGCGCCGGCGGCCAGGCCGATCTCCGGGTACAGGGTGATGTCGTGGCAGCGGCTGGCCTGGGAACGGGCCTGGCCACCGGGGGCCCGGCCGGATTCCTCGTCGTACGCGGGTTGCCGCCCGGAGCCGGGGAGCCCGTTGAGCGCACCGTCGGCGAAGTCGTCGAGGCACGCGTTGTCGCCGCAGACCGAGAAGATGCGGGCGTTGTTGACCACGCTCGCGGTCTCCGGCGCATCGAGAGGCACCTCGATGACCTGGATCGCGAAGTTCGTCGTCGTCGGGTCCAGGAGGCTGCTGTTGCCGTTGCAGCCCGGCAGCTCGGCGGCCGAACGGATGCCGGCCGTGCCGGAGTTGTAGATGAAGACCGACTCGGGGTCGTCACCGGGAGGCACGAGGAGGCTGTGCGTGTGCGAGCCGGCGCAGGTCTGGACTCCCGGGAGCTGGACCGGGTTGTCGATGTCGGAGATGTCGAAGATGCGGACGCCCCGGAAGCGCTCCTCCGCCGGGTTCGTGATCGGCGCCGTGCCGCAGTCGATCCGGCCGCGGTTCTCTTCGACGGACATGAAGAGCAGGTCACCGTAGATGGACAGGTCGCCCTGGCCACCGGGGCAGACGAACGCCTTCTCCAGCACCGGAGCGGCCGGGTCGGAGACGTCGTAGACCTGGAAGCCGTTGAAGTTGCCCACGAAGGCGCGGTCGCCCTTGAAGGCCGGGTCGGAGTTGGCGAATGCCAGGCTGCCCAGGCTCGCCGGGTTGAAGAAGCCCTCCGGCTTGAACTGCGAGGACAGCAGCTCCATGTTGCTGATCGCGCTCCCGGCATCGGTGATGCCCGGCGAGAGCCCGATCCGGGGGTCGACCTCGTCGGCCGCGGTAGCGGTCGTTCCCACGAGAGTCAGTCCGAGTGTGACCGCCCCGACGGCGGCCAGCCCGCGCATACCAACGCGCAGGCGTGACGTTCTGGTCATGCCAGCTCCTGTCGTCCGTCCTCCGGGGGCGCAGGGTGAAGCGCCCCCGGAGGGTGGTGCCTGATGATGTGTACCGCCGGCCGTCGACCCGCAGGGGGCACGGTTCGCCGACCGATGAGGTGGCGGTGCCGAAAATCTACAACGGACGGATTGGCAAAGGTAGGGTTAGATCCTCATCAGTTTTCGAACCTGTTCTGTCCGTGACTGGCTGTTTCCGGACGGCGGGTCAATGGAGGTTCTCGTGCAGGGACTCACTATCCGCGTCGCCACCGCCGGCGTGGTCGCGGCGTTCGCGCTGGTCGGATGCGCCTCCGGGTCGGAGGAGACGGCCCCGCGCGCGGTGTCGACGGCACCCGTCGTGCAGCTCGGTGCGCCCGGCGAGGCGAACCGGACGCTCGGGCCCGACGACATCGCAGCGATCGAGGCACCCGGTCACGTCGAGGCCGACATCGGCTTCGTGCGCGCCATGCTCCACCACCACGACCAGGCGATGACGATGACCGAGATGGTCGAGGAGCGCACGACAGCGCGTGACATCCGCCTGCTGTCGGCCCGCATGGCGGCGACCCAGGAGGGCGAGATCGAGCAGCTCGAGAACTGGCTGGCGGCCCGCAACGAGACGGTGCGCGACCCGGCTGACGGCGAACACAGCCACGCGTCGATGGCCGGCATGCAGGGCATGCTCACCGAGGAGGAGCTGGCCCGGCTCGCGGCTGCCGAGGGCACGGAGTTCGACCGGCTGTTCCTCGAGCTGATGATCAAGCACCACGAGGGCGCCATCGCGATGGTCTACGACCTCTACGGCGCCGGCGGAGGTGTGGAGTCGGAGGTCGACTCCATCGCACGGCACGTCGACTCCGACCAGAGCATCGAGATCAGCCGGATGCGACAGATGCTCGCCGACATGGGCGCCGGCTGAGCCCCCGCACTCAGCCGAACGGTCCGACCTCGGCCCTGGGCCGCGCCTGCCGTGAGCGCACCCACCGCGGGGCAGCCTTCTGCAGACACGCCGACAGGGTGGCGATATCGGCTGGGCTCACCCCACAGCAACCGCCGATCGCCTTGGCCCCGGCGCGCCGCCACATACCCACCATGGGCAGCGTGAAGGTCGGTTCGCCGACCCAGGTCCGGCTCCGGGGGTCCCAGGTCCGCCCCGAGTTCGGGTATGCGACGAGCGGCTTGTCGATGACCCGCCGGGCGGCCTCGAGGCCGGGCAGCACGTCCTCTGGCGTGCAGCAGTTGACCCCCACCGCGATGATCTCGTCCACGTCCGCGGCCATGGCGAAGGCCTCCTCGAGGGACTCGTCGGCGCAGGTGCGCCCGTCCCTGGTCGACAGGCTCAGCCAGGCCGCGTGCCCCGTCCCCGAGATCTCCGCACACACGGCCTCGACCTCGGCCAGGCACGGGATGGTCTCGATGGCGAAGAGGTCGGCCCCCGCGGTCGCGAGCACCTCGAGGCGCGGCTTGTGGAACTTCCGCAGCTCGGCCGCGGTCAGGCCGTAGTCGCCGCGGTACTCCGACCCGTCGGCGAGGCTCGCGCCGTAGGGGCCGACCGAGGCGGCGACCAGGCCGTCGTCAGGCCGCACCTCGTCGCGCGCCGCCATGGCCAGGCTGACCGAGCGGCGGATGAGCCAGGCCGCCTTGTCGCGGGACAGGCCGGCGCGCTCGAAGCCCTCGAAGGAGGCTTGGTACGACGCCGTGATGGCGACGTGCGCGCCCGCGGCGAAGAACGCCCTGTGCGCGGCGGTGATCGCCTCGGGCTCGTCGGCGAGCAGGCGGGCCGACCACAGGGCCCCGGACAGGTCGTGCCCCTGGGCCTCCAGCTCGGTCGCAAGGCCGCCGTCGAGGACGGTGATGGAGCGCGCGAAGCGCTCGGCCAGGTCGTGCAGGTCATCCACCCCTCCACGGTAGACGCGTCCAGCGGTGGCCCGACAGTCACCCGGCCCGCGACCCGTCCCGAACCATCCGATCGGCCCCGCTCAGCTCAGGATGTCCTTGCGCCGGAAGACGCGGTAGCCGAGCACGACGAAGATCGTGAAGTAGAGCAGTGACCACAGCAGTCCCCGTTGCATGCCGGTCCAGTCCGGGTCGGTCGTCGTGAGCAGCTCGAGCCATTCGCGGCCGTAGTGCCCGGGCAGGGCCTTGCGCCAGTCGCCGAGGGCGTCGATGGAGTCGAGGATCCCGGCGACGATGTAGACCATCAGCGCTGCGCCGACGGCTGCGAGCGGCGTGTCGGTGCGCACGCCGACGAGGAAGGCGATGCCGGCGATCGGCAGCGTCGCGACGAACACGTATCCGATGGCGATCGCGAGCCTGGACCAGAACGTCGCCGAGTCGAGCTCGCCCCCGCCGGGGATCTCGTAGTTCGACATCCCGTAGACGAGTCCGCCGAGCAGGAGCGACCACACCGGGAGGAGCACGGTCGCGACGCCGAGCGCCGAGAGACCGACGAGGAGCTTGCTCGTGAGCAGTCGGGCGCGCCGGACGGGCGCGGTGAGCAGGTAGCGCAGCGAGGACCACGACGCCTCGGCCGGCACGGGGTCGCCGACGAGGAGGGCGGCGACGATGTAGAGCAGCAGCTCGCCCGAGACCAGCAGCACGAAGACCGAGAAGTTGGGTCCGCCCGAGGTCGCGATGTCGACGAACCGGGTGCCCTGCTCACCGCGCGGCGGTCCGTCGTCCAGGGCGAAGGCGGCGATGAAGATGACCGGCAGGACGATCAGGATGCCGAAGATCCACTGGGTGCGCCGCCGGGTCAGCTGACGCGCCCACTCCGCCGCGTAGGACAGCGCGCCGTGGCGGTGCTCGCGGGGCGGAGCCGCGTGGCGACCCTCGACGGCGACATCGGACCCGTGCGCCTGTTCCGGCGATTCGGTATGCGTCGGCTCGCTCATCGCAGCCTCCTTCCGTGGGGCGTGCCGAACGTTCCTGTTGCGACGGACTGGCCGTTCATCGGGCTCGCACCTGCCTCAGCCGCTCGATCATGGACTGACCCGCGCCAGGCGCGGAGGCGTCGGTGCCCTGGGCGCCGGCGATCACGCCGAGGAAGACCTCCTCGAGGTGGCGGCGGCTGCCGACGGCGAGGACGTCGAGGTCGGCGTCGAGAGCGGCCCGGACGACCTCGGCCCGGGGGCGGTCGGCGACGATCGTCACCTTGGCCACGTCGCCCTCGTCGATGACCTCGACCTCACGGACCCCGGGCGTCGCGCGCAGCACCTCCACGGCCTCTCGTGACGGCGCGCCGGGGACGTCGATGACGGTCGTGTCCTCGCTCGCGACGAGGTCGTCGACCCGCCCTGCTGTGATGACGCGCCCCGCGTGCATGACGACGACGTGGCTGCACGTCATCTCGACCTCGCTGAGCAGGTGCGACGACACGACGACCGTGCGCCCGGTCGCTGCATAGGCCTGCAGGATCGGCCGCATCGCGGCGATCTGGGGCGGGTCGAGGCCGTTGGTCGGCTCGTCGAGGAACAGCACGTCGGGCTTGCCGAGCATGGCCTGGGCGATCCCG
Organism: Dermatophilaceae bacterium; assembly: GCA_049582485.1. Classification (GTDB taxonomy): domain Bacteria; phylum Actinomycetota; class Actinomycetes; order Actinomycetales; family Dermatophilaceae; genus F2B08. The sequence goes on along the minus strand of JBAUUB010000273.1, from coordinate 41,650 downwards.
AGCCGCTGCTTCATGCCGTGGGAGTACGTGCGCACCGGTCGGTCGAGCGCACCGCCGAGAGCGGCGACGTCGAGCACCTCGGCGAAGCCGGCGTCCTCCCTCGGTCGGCCGGTGGCGCGCCAGTAGGCCTCGAGGTTCTGCCGCCCGGTCAGGTGCGGCAGGAAGCCCGGTCCCTCGACGAGCGCACCGACCTGGCCGAGCACGGCCGCACCGGGCGTGATCCGGTGGCCGAGGACGTAGACCGCGCCGGAGTCGGGCGAGATCAGCCCGAGCATCATCCGCATGGTCGTCGTCTTGCCGGCACCGTTGGGACCGAGCAGACCGACGACCTCGCCGCGCTCGGCCCGCCAGCTGACGTCGTCGACGGCCCGGTGGCCGTCGCCGTAGGTCTTGACGAGGTGGTCGACGACGAGCGGCACGTCCGCGAGGTCCTCGCGCCAGGGCGCCCGCGAGCTCTGGTAGCGCCGGTACCCGGCGGCCGCTGCGACGGCGACCAGCAGGGCCAGCAACGCGCCCCCGACGAGCAGCGACTCGCGGTCGGGGCCCTCCGAACCGGCGGCGACGACCGGCTCGCCCTCGGCGAGCGGGAGCTCGAGGCTCGCCCCGGCGAGGTCGACGAGGTCGGCCCGCACGTCCCTGGGGCCTGCGAACGCGTTGTCGGTCGTCGTGAGAAGGACCCGCCAGCGGCTGCCCTCCTCCATCACATAGGTGGCGGGCGGGAGTGCGACCGTGACCTCCTGCTCCTCTCCCGGGGCACCGGTCAGCCGCACGGGCGCCACGAGCTGCCGAGGCTGGGTCGCCGTGCTGCCCTGGACCTGCCACAGCGAGGCGAAGAGCACCTGCTCATCGCCCGACGACGTGACCCTCAGTCGCAGCCGGGGTGACCCGACGACCACGAGACGCTCCTCGGTCACGACCGTGTCGAACGCTCCGGAGCTGCCCGGGAGTGCCGCCAGCGGGTAGGTCGGCAGGCTGCCGAGGCCGGACAGCGCACCGAGGCCGGGCAGCGAGGTCATCGACGCCGGCTGTCCGCCGGGCGGGGTCAACAGCTGCAGCTCGGAGTTCGTGCGGCGGAAGTCGAGCGTGACCCGATCGCCGGGATCCGCACCACGCAGACCGGGGTATGCGTCGAGCCGCTCGAGCGGTGCGGTGGCCTGCCGCCTGGCGAGCGGGAGGGCATAGGTGAATGCGTCGACCGGCAGCGGCCGGGTCGCCGCCTCGTCGGCCTGGAGGTCGGGGTCGAGGTAGGTGTCGAGCCAGGCGCGGGTCGCGTCCTCGTCGTCCCCGGCGGTCGTCGAGACTCCGTCGTGGCCGCCGTCGGTCCAGCGGATCGCGAGCGGGGCGCCGGTCTCGGCGATCAGACGCGCGTTCGCGTCGGCCTCGTCGAGGCCGAAGAGCGAGTCCGCCATGCCCTGGATGAGCAGCGTCGGCGGCATCCGCTCGCCGATGACCTCGGCCGGCGAGTTGGCGCGCAGCCGCTCGAGGAGTTCGGTCGTCGGCTCGCCGGTCTCGGCCGCCTGGGTCAGGCCCTCACAGAGCTCGGCCGCGAACCGCCCGCAGAGCGGGTCGCCGCCCTCGACGGGCCCCCCGGCCAGCGCGGTGCCGAAGAACCTGGACCCCCACAGCTGCTTGAAGACGCCCGCGGTATCGATGGGCTGCAGCGCGGCGGGAGTGGGCCCGGCCGCGGCGTCGGTGGCGTTCTGGGCGAACAGCGACTGCGCGAGGTCGTTCCACGTGATGAGGGCCACGGTCGCGTCGATCCGCTCGTCGAGCGCGCTGCCCATCAGCGCGGCGGCGCCGCCGTAGGACCCGCCGGCGATGCCCACCCGCGGGTCACCCGTGGCATCGCGGACGACGTCGTCCCGCTCGGCGAGGTGGTCGACGAGGGCGGAGACGTCGGCGACCTCGAGCTCAGGGTCCATGAGGTGGATCCGGCCGTCGGACTCACCGAAACCCCGCGCGGTGTAGGCCAGCACGACGTAGCCGGCCGCCGCATACTCCTGGGCCTGGGTGCGCACGCTCTCCTTGGAGCCGCCGAAGCCGTGGGCCAGGATGAGCGCGGGGTGCGGTCCGTCGCCCTCCGGCGGGAGGTACAGGTCGGTGTCGAGCTCGACGGCGGTACCGTCGGGCTCCGCGACTGTCGGTATGCGCTCGGTCGCCGGCTCGATGTCCGGCACTGTGGCCTCGTCGGCCGGAGTGGACGTGACCGGCGCGAAGTCCTCCGGCGAGGGCTGGGCGGAGGCGAGCGGCGCATACGGAAGCGTGAGGGCCAGCCCACAGATCATCGCAGCCCACAGCGCCCGTCGGGGATGGCGGGCGGGGGACATGCCCTCAATCCTCGCCCACTGCGCGCTGGCCTCGTGCCCGGGGACGGAATCCGGCCCGCGCGGGGTGATCCGATCGACACAAGGCGTTTGGCGCGACCGGCCGGTGTGAGGCACACTAGGGACGCTTCCGGGACAACCCCTGCATCGTTCCGGAGGCACCACGCGCAAGTGGCGGAACGGCAGACGCGCTGTCTTCAGGTGGCAGTGTCCTTATGGGCGTGGGGGTTCAAATCCCCCCTTGCGCACCACACCCGAACGCGCCGGCCCTGTGGGCCGGCGCGTTCTGCGTCGCAGGGCGGGTGGGCCGGGCTCGTCCTGGCGGTCGTCGGGGCGACGGGCGCCGCCTCATTCTGCTGTCGCGACGAGGTCCCGCAGCAGGCGATCGAGCAGTCCGACGGCCCGACGCTGTTCGTCCTCGTCCAGCACCGACATCCACGTCGCCACCATGGCGTGGTCGGTGAGGTCCCGGGACTCGAAGGTCTCGGCGACGCGAGGCGTGATGGCCAGGCGCCGGACTCGGCCGTCGACGGCATCCGCGAGGACGTCGACCATCCCCTTGCGCTCGAGCGCGGCGACCACCTGGCGGGCGTTCTGGTGCGAGGTGCCCAGCGAACGTGCCGCGTCGCCCAGAGTGGGCGGGTCCGCGCTCTGTGCGATGAAGGTCAGCACGCCTGCCTGCTGGGTCGTCAGGCCCACCTCGGCCAGGCGCTGGTCCATCCGCGTGCGCAGGTGCGTCGCGAGGGTCAGGACGATGCGGAAGAGCTGAACCGGGGGATCCGAGCCGAGTGCAGGGTTGACCATCGATGTCATAGGTAATATATTACCTAAATCTCGAGGAGGTGTCGACGATGATCCTGTTCCTTCCCAACTGCTCGTTCCTCTCCGAGGTCTCGAGGGCCTTGGAGATCGCGGCGGCCCTGCGGGCTCGAGGCATCGAGGTCGCGTTCGGGAGTCGCGGCGGCAGATACGTGCATCTCCTCGAGTCGGCCGGCGTGAGAGTGGCTCCCCTCCGACCCGCCGTGACACCGGAGGGCGAGGTCGACTTCCTCGCGGCCATCCTCGCCATGGGCCCACGGACCAGCCGCGACTTCTACGGGGATGACGAGCTCCGCGCGGCTGTCGAGGACGAGGTCGGGCTGATCCGTCGACTCGACGCCGAGCTCGTCGTCACCGGCTTCACCCTGTCCGCATACCTGTCCACCCGCCTCGCGGGGGTCCGTCTGGCGACCGACCACGGCGGGTCCTTCGTCCCTCCGGTCCTGGCCCACATGCTCGCCCCGGTGCCGGTCAACCCACCCGATCCCGGTCTCGCGAGGCTTCCTCCGCGGGCGCAGCGTTGGCTGGCCAACCGGGCGCCCGCCTTCATCCGCGGGCCGGTCGACCAACTCAACCGACACGCCCGCAGGCACGGCGTCGATCCCCTGCCCAACATGCTCGGGCTCCTGTGCGGTGACCTGACTCTGGTCACCGAGCTTCCCGAGGTCCTCGGCCTGCCGGCGCGCGACCTCGAGTCGTGGCGGCCCCGGTGGCCGCTCCGGGTGCGACCGGGCACGACCTTCCGCTACACCGGCCCGCTCTATGCCCGGCTCGACGTCCCGGTTCCCGACGCGGTCGAGGGCTTCCTGGGTCACGACGACCCGGTCGTCTACGTCGCGCTGACGTCCGTGAGCGAGTCCGTCCTCCGCCGCGTCGTGGCAAGCGCCCAGGACACCGGCCACCGGATCCTCGTGGCCGGAGGCGAAGGCCTCGTCGACGACCTCGCCGGGGAGCGCACCCTCGTGAGCGGGACGTTGCCCAGCCATGAGGTGATGCCGCGAGTGGCGGCGGCCGTGGTCATGGGCGGTCAGGGCAGCACGCAGACGGCGATGGCCTCGGGCACGCCCTTCGTGGGTCTCCCGTACCACGGCGAGCAGGAGCTCAACGTGGTGGTCGCGGAGCGGCTCGGCTGCGCGATCCGGATGTCGCCGGACGTCGCAGGCACCTCGGGGCTCACCGAGGCCGTCCACCGCCTGGTCGCGGAACCGGCCTTCTCGGCGGCGTCGGCCGAGGTGGCGACGATGTATGCGGGGGTCGACGGCGGCGCTCTGGCCGCCGCCGCCATCGTGGACTACCTGACCACGGGGAGCGCCGATCGGACCCCCGCCGTCACCTGAGAGAGATCAGGAGCCGGGTGCTCGAACCGGGCCCGTGGTCGGACCTGGCGGGTGGTCAGGTCCACGTATTCTCGAGGCATGAGTCTGGACGACCCGGCCCGCCCGCTCGAGGACGCCGACCGCCGCGCTGCGATCTCGAGGCTGCGGCGGGCCGCCGAGGACGGTCGGCTGGATCCGCACGACCTCGACGAGCGGGTGGCTCGGGTCAACCGGGCGCGGCTGGTCGGTGAGCTGAACCAGGCCTTCGCCGGGGTGCCGCCGGAGCCGTCGGGCGCTCAGACCGTCTGGCCGACGGGTCAGATGGCCCATCCGCCGTCCGGACCGGCCACCCCGAGTTCGTCGCTGCCCGGACCCTCACTTCCGATGCCGTCACTGCCGGTGCCGGCGGGATACCGTCCCGACGACCGGCTGTCCCTCTCGGCGGCCATGTCGGACGAGAAGCGCCGCGGGCGGTGGGTGCTTCCGCCCTACATCCGCGCCCACGCCGGTCTCTCGAACGTCAAGCTCGACTGCCGTCAGGCCGAGGCGGCCGCCCCGGTGATCGACGTCGAGGTGGGCATCGGAATGGGCAACGTCGTCTTCGTCCTGCCGCCCGGGTGGGCCGTCAACGCCGAGCGTCTCGGCAAGGGCATCGGCACGATCAAGGTCCGCGTCCCGAGTGTCGCAGCGCCGGGCTGTCCGACCATCGTCCTGCACGGCCAGCTGGGGGCGGGGACGCTGGTGGCGCGCGAGGAGAACTGGGTCGAGCGGCGCTTCCGCAAGGGCGGCTGAGCCGGTCCCGTTCGTCGCTGTGGTGCCGCCCGGGCTGCTGGCCCCGATCGGCGACCCAGGACGGGCGTCGCTCGCGACCTCAGGTTGCCGAGGCCGCCGCGATGCTCCCGATCGATGCGTCGAGCATGGCGTCGAACTCCTCGTCGGACTGCTGAGCACTGAGCCCCTCGGTCAAAGCCCGCGAGAAGCTCGCGACGACGCCGTGGTTGCGCGCCAGCCGGGCGTTGGCCTCCTCGCGGCTGTAGCCGCCGGAGAGGAACACCACCCGCACGACCTTGGGGTGCGCGACGAGATCGGCGTAGAAGTCGTCCTCCTCGGGCGGGGTGAGCTTGAACATCACGAGCTCGTCCGGGCCGAGCGTGTCCAGCCCGGCGTGCAGCGCGGCCTTGAGCTCGAGCTCGGCCTCCCGCTTCTGCGGGCTGTGGATGTCGATCTCCGGCTCGATGATCGGCACCAGGTCCGCGGCGATGATCTGCCTGGCGACCTCGAACTGCTGGGCCGCGACGGCGGCGACCCCCGCGCCGGGAAGCAGGATCACCGAGCGCATCTTCGTGCCGAAGATGTGCTTGTCCCTGGCCCTGGCGAGCAGCGCGTCGAGGTCGGGCATCGGCTTCATCAGCCGGGCGCCGTGCTCCTCGCCCTCCAGTCCCTTGTCCACCTTGAGGATCGGCAGGATGCCCTTGACGTCCCACAGGTAGTCGGCCGTCGGGCGTCCGTCGACCTCGCGGTCCATGGTCATCTCGAAGAGGATCGCCGCGAGGATCCGCTCGCTCGTGAACACCGGCGAGGTCATGATCCGCGTGCGCATGGTGTGCACGAGGTCGAACATCTCCTCCTCCGACGACCACGAGTCCTCGGGGATCCCATAGAGCCGCAACGCCTTCGGGGTGCTGCCACCGCTCTGGTCGAGGGCCGCGATGAATCCGGCGCCGTTCCTCATCCGTTCCAGCTGCTCGCTGTTCATCTCATCACTCCTCCTCTTCGAATCTACGCCTCAGGAGCGACGTCATGTCGCGCTCGGTGAGGGGATTCACGCGCCGAGTCGGCGACCGCAGCGAGTCACGAGGGAACGACCCCCGCTGCGCTGTCGGCCGGCCCGGCTACGGTCTGGTCATGGACAGCGCGGTGCCCGACACGTGGGAGATCGCCGCCACGGTGTGGCAGTGGCAGGGCGGCAACTGGTTCTTCCTCACCGTCCCCGAGGTCGTCAGCGACGAGATCGCCGAGGCCACCGAGGGGAGGTCCGGGGGCTTCGGCTCGGTGCGGGTCGAGGTCACGTGTGGGTCGACGACCTGGCGCACCTCGCTCTTCCCGAGCACGAGCGCCCTGGCCTACGTGCTCCCGCTCAAGAAGGCGGTCCGCGCCGCGGAGGGTCTCGAGGCCGGCGAGACCGCCTCGGTGCGGCTCCGCCTCGAGGGCACCCGTGACCAGGCGGGTGAGCGGGACGGCTGAGCAGGGCGGGTGAGCGGGATGGCGAGCGCTCGACGGTTGACGGTCCCCAACCGGATCCTGATCGACCAGTTCTTCTGAGACGCTCGGTCAGCTTCCGGACAGCTCGGCCTGGATGCGCACCAGCCGGGAGAGGAAGAGCCCCTCGTCGAGCCGCTTGCGCCGCAGCCACCCGGTGACCTCGGCGTTGCACTTGCTCATGTTGCAGGGACCGCAGGCGGGGACGACATTGCCCACCGTGTAGCGCCCTCCACGCGAGATGGGCAGGACGCAGTCCCGCTGCAGCGCCCGGTCGCCCACCCCGCAGTACGCGCACCCTCCCCAGGCCGTGACCAGCGCTGTCCACTGCTCCTCGGTGAGGTCGTTCTGCACGCGACCGAGCCGGCGCCGCCGACGTCGCGCCGCGCGCACGGCACGGACGCGGGAGGTGGCCACGAGTTGACCCTAGCGGTCGGGTCCGGGCCCACCACGGAACCACACCGCCTCAGCGGGACAGTCGCTCCAGGACCAGGGCGGGGTCGGGGTTGGTCATCGGTTCGCCGTCGATGACCACGGTCGGGACGGTCTCGTTGCCGTCGTTGACACTGCGGACGTATGCGGCGCCCGCCTCGTCCTGCCAGATGTTCACCCACGTGGCCCGCCGACCCACGCGACCGAGCCGGCCACGCAGCCGGGCGCAGAACACGCAGCCCGGCCGCCAGTAGATGACGACGTGCCGCTTCTCCGCCGGTCGTGAGGTGACCTCCTCGTGCCGGGCCGACCTCCCGCCCTGGAGCGGGCTGAGCCACCACGCGAGCGCCAGACCGAGCGCCCCGTAGCCGACCGCCCCGGTCCAGTCCTCGGTGACCACGGCCTCGGCGACCACCGCCGCCGTGACGGCAAGGATGACGATCCAGAGCCAGCGCATACCGATCAGGGTAGGCGAGCGCGGAGGCGGGCGGCCCCGGGCGCCGCGGCCCGCAGCCGGGGCGCGATGGCTGCCCACTGCCGGGTCAGCGGCCCGGTCCACAGCCACCAGAAGACGACGCCGAGGGCGAGGGAGCCGGCGAACGCCAGGAGTGGCCACTCCCAGAGCAGCTCGAGCGCCTGCCAGTGGATGACATAGATGTAGAGCGATGCAGCCGCCAGCACCTTCAGGGCCGGCACGACCACGGCCGGCACCCGCGAGCGTGGTACCCAGAGGAGCACGAGGACGACGGCGAGGGTCAGGCCGTCGCGCTTCGGGTTGCCGGAGAACTCGCCGATCATCCACACCGCGGCCGCGGAGGCCACCAGCCGCGGCGGCAGTGACCGGGCCCGCTCCAGCGCCCAGCCGAGGAGGACGAGATGGAGGACGACCAGGGCCGAGCCGTGCATCCGCGGGACCGGCAGACCGGGCCAGTTCGCGGTGAACAGCCAGTATGCGGTGCTCGCCAGGACCAGCGGCCAGAGGAAGGGAGCGCGCCGGTCGAGCCGGGACAGCAGCCGCGACCGGGTCAGGGCCGCGACGACGAGGAGCGCGACGACGAGGGCCTCGATGAACCAGAACCGCCACGGCGGACCGAGGGCCGCCTCGCCGAAGACCCAGTTGAGCAGGACGAGGTTGCGCGGCTCGTAGCGGTCGAGGAGCAGGTGCATGACGACGATGACGGCGAGGGTCGGGGCCGCGATCCGACCGACCGCGCCGACGATGCGTCGCGAGCGTTGTCGTGGGTCCGCGCCGGAGAGCTGGAAGCGGGCGAGCTGGTACCCGGCGATGACGAGCAGCGCGTTGGCCGTCCCCTGCAGCGTCACGACGCCCGCGTGGGTGCCCACGATGAGGACGATCGCCACCGCGCGCAGCCAGATGCTCGTCTCGATGGTCGGCCAGCGCAGCCACCGATGCACCCGCAGAGATGTCGACGTGGCGCTTCCCTCACCCCATGCTGCGGGATCGACCCCGCTGCCACGATCGGTGAGATCCGCGAGGTCGGTCACCGACATCAGGTGCCAGCCCTCGGGGAGTCTGCCGAGCAGCTCCTCGAGCCGGACCGATGCCTCGACGTAGGACAGTGAGTCGCCACCGAGTCCCACGAACGTCGCGTCCGGCGCCACCTCCACGGCGAGCACGTCGGCGTAGACCGCGGACACGGCGTCGACGGCGGACGAGTCCCCAGGGACGACCGAGCCCCGGACGGCTGTCCCGTCGACCAGCGCGAGAACGGCGGCGTAGTCGGGCTTGCCGTTGGCCAGCACCAGGGGCTCGTCGACGGCCACGACCCGCACCGCGTCCCGTGGAACCCGGCAGCGGCGCACGACGGCCCGGCCGACGGATTCGAGCACGGGAGCCGCGACCGGCCCGGGCACGGTGACGCCGATCAGTCCGTCCCGGCCGGCGACCCGCGCGCCGGGGGTCTCGTCGGCGAGGCGGCGCTCGAGCGCGTCGAGGTCGAGGCGATGACCCAGGACCTTGACGAAGCGCGCCTTCCGGCCGGTGATCCGCAGCAGCCCCTCGTCGGTCAGCTCGCCGAGATCGCCGGTGCGCAGCTCGGCCACCGACCTGCCGAGCGCGAGATCGGCGGGCTCACGCGCATACCCGAGCATGACGTTCGGTCCGCGGAAGACGACCTCGCCGTCCTCGATGGCGATCTCGCCGCCGGGCACGGCCCGGCCGACGGTGTCCGGATGGGTGAGCGCGAGGTCGGCCGGCAGGGTGGCCATCCGGGCGGTGGCCTCGGACTGGCCGTACATAGCGACGAGGTCGAAGCCGCGCCGCCGGCCCAGTTCGGCGAACCCTCGGACCCGCTCGGGGGCCATCCGGCCGCCGGCCTGGGTGAGGACCCGCAGCCGCGCGGGCAGGTCGCGCTCGGCGAAGCCGCTGCGCTCGAGGAGCTCGAAGGTGTGCGGGACACCCGGGATGGTCGTGACGCCCGCCGCCTCGGCCGCGGACCAGAAGCACGGGTCGACGACCGAGGCGCCGGTGAGCAGGACGGAGGCACCGACCGACAGGTGAGTCGTCAGCACGGATAGCCCGTAGCAGTACGTCAGCGGCAGGGTCAGGGCCGCGCAGTCGTCCGGCCGGATGCCGAGGGCCTCGGTGATCTGCCGGGCGTTCGCCGCGAGATTGTCGGTGGAGAGTTTGACCAGCTTGGGCGATCCGGTCGAGCCGCTGGTGCTCAGGAGCAGGGCCAGATCCGGATGAAGGTCGTGCTGAGACTCAGTGCGTCGCAGATCCACACCGTCGGCGTCGAGGACGACGTCGGGGTCGTATGCGCGGCGCACCTCCGCGGCCGCGTCCCCCGCGGGGGTGAGCAGGACGACGTGTCCCGCGGCCTGCGCGGCCAGCAGCGCGACGACGGTGCCGGTGTCGGCGGTTGTCCCGCCGACCACCTGGGCCAGGCGCCGCGGACCGGCCAGGTCCCGGGCGCGAGACTCCACCCGCTCGCGAAGCTCGGCGTAGGTGACCGGGCCGTCCGGCGTGTGCAGCGCGACCCGGCCGCCGAAGCGCGTCAGCGCCTCCACCCAGGGCAGCCTGGCGGGGAGGGCGACGAGGTCCTCGGTCAGCGACACGCATGACAGTAAATAAGGTATGCCTTACCTAATGCAACCGGGTGACCGAAGCACCCGAGGAGTGAACCGCCGGGGAGCCGGGTAGGTGAACCGGTGACTTCCGAGCACTCCGGCCCGGAGGACACCACTGAACCACCGGAAGGAACGGCATGGTCATCCTCGGAATCATCCTGCTGATCGTCGGTCTGCTCGTCGACAGCCTGAGCATCCTCATCACGATCGGAGCCATCCTCATCGTCGTCGGCCTGATCCTCAACCTGGTGCCGATCGGCGGGACCCGCCGCCGCGTCTTCTGACGACACCTGGCCCGCAGCAGACACATGCTCTGACAGATCCACGAGCAGGGCCGACGGGGCGGCGACTACCCTCGGGGTATGCCGCTCGACCTGGGCAGCCGCCTCGACTCCGTCCCGACCTCCTCGTTGCGGTCGGTCGCTGCCGCCGCCGGAGTGGCCTTCATGGCGCTGACCCTGCCGATGCAGCTGTGGGAGCGGCGGATGCGCGCGACCGGCGGTCCGGGCATCGTCGGTCTGCAGCTCGCTGCTGACCCGGACGCGGCCGACAACGTCCTCACCGCCTGGGCTCGGCCCGGTCGGCGCGCGGCACGCCAGCAGACCGTCGCGGACTTCGCCTATCTGAAGACCTACGCCTATGCGGGCGTATGCGGTGCCGAGCTCCTCCGCCGTCGCGCCGTCCCCGGGTCGCGCTGGGACCGCTCGGGTCGAGTGGTCCGATGGCTTCCCGTCGTGGCCGCCAGCGCCGATGCTGCGGAGAACGTGCTGTTGCTTCGGACCCTTGCCGCCGCCGACCGCGGGTCCGTGCCGACTGAGCGGACGGTGAGGGCGACGCTGGCCGTCGCAGTGACCAAGTTCGGGCTGCTCGGGGCGTCCATCGGCTGGGCCGTGGGGGCGGCCGTGATCGGCGCCCGGTCGAACAGGGGCCGATGACGCGGGTCTCACCCGGCCGGCTCGTCGGGGTGGTCGTCGCGGTGCTGCTGGCTGTGGTGCTGTATCGCGCCCTCGGTGTGGGCGCGGCCGAGCCGTCAGCTGCGCCCGCACCGGCGGCCACTGCTACTGCTACTTCTACTGCGACTGCTACTGATACGGAGGCGGCAGCAGCGACGATATCTCCGGCCACGGAGGAATCTGCGAGCGCCTCCTCCCCCGGGGCCGGCGGGGGCGTCGTCGTCCCGGTGGTCGGCATCGTCGACGGGGACACCCTGCGGGTGCGGGTGGACGGCGTCACCGAGCGCCTGCGGGTCATCGGGCTCGACGCGCCGGAGCTCTCCGACGGGGAGTGCCTGGCGCAGGAGGCGGCGAGCCGGATGCAGAGCCTCGTGCAGAGCCGCGACGTCCGCATCGTCGCGGACCCGACGCAGGACGACCGGGACGTGTACGACCGACTGCTGCGGCACGTGTGGACCCTCGACGGACGCAGCGTCGCACGCGAGCTCATCGCCGAGGGTCTGGCGCGGGAGTACACCTATGCCGCTCCCTACGATGGCGTCGCCGACCACCGCACTGCGGAGGCGGAGGCGGTCGCGGCCGGTCGCGGCATCTGGGGTCCGGCCTGCTCCGCCCCTGCGCCGGCAGTGCCGCCAGTGCCCTTGGCACCCACCGGACAGTGCGACATCAAGGGCAACATCAACGCCGAGGGAGAGCGGATCTACCACCTGCCCGGGCAGCGCTACTACGACGACACCCGGATCAGCGAGGAGCGGGGCGAGCGCTGGTTCTGCTCGGAGGACGAGGCCCGCCGGGCCGGCTGGCGCGCTGCCAAGGTGTAGCGGCGCCACCACAAGCGAGAACCGGGCCGAGACGAGCCAGTCACGTACTACGGTTGTGACACCGCGGGAGGGGGTTCACGTGCACCACCAGGTCTGGGGGATTCTGCTCGTCCTCCTCGTGGGCCTGCTGACCGTCTGGTTCAGCCTGGGCCCGCCCTGGATCGAGGTGCTGGCCACGCTGTTCGGCGCCGGGGCTGCGCTTGCCCTGGACGAGTTCGCGCTGTGGCTGCACCTCGAGGACGTCTACTGGTCCGAGGGGGCAAGAAGTCCATCGACGCGGTGATGATCGCCGCAGTGTTCGGGCTGGTGCTCCTCGTCGGTACCTCGCCGATCCGTGTCGACAACGACGAGGCCACCGCCGCGGGCGTCTGGCTCACCGCGGCAGCGGTGCTGGCTCATGTCGGAATCTGCGTCATCTGCCTGCTCAAGGGCAAGCTAGTGGTCGGCCTCGCTGGTCTGCCCCTGCCGACGGTGTCCTTCCTCGGCGCCGTGCGGGTCGCCAAGCCGGAGTCCTTTTGGGCGCGACGCTTCTACGGGGAGCAGAAGCTGACGCGGGCGTCCAGGCGCCACTCCCGCTACGAGACCCGCCGCCTCGCCCTGCGCGACCGCCTCTTCGGCGGCTGACGCCCTGGCTCGAGGACGCTGTCTCCAACTATCGGGGCGAGCCTCTCTTTCGCCAGGGCTGTAACGGTTACACGATGCCGTACTCGCTGCAACCGGAAGACTGCCCAGGGCGCGCAGCCGCATACTCATCGCGCAGGCCTGTCTGGGCCCCTACTCATCGAGGACGTCGCCATGCGCATCAAGCCCACTCCCCTGATCACCGTCGGACTCTTCCTGGGCTACCTGGCCATCATGGTCACGACCTGGGCCCTGGTCGGCTTCGACTACAAGGCGGTCGGCGACACGACGTCCACGATCGTGCGGGGGATAGTCCTTCCGGTGGGCCTCGCCTCGGCGTTCCTTGCTGTGGCCACGAGCTACCTGGGCTGGTGGGGTCCCGCGATCCGCGAGACGATGCGTGCCCCCAGGTGGCTGTGGGCGGTGCCAGTGCTCATGTTCCTTCCGGGTCTGGGGGCGCTGCTCGGCGGGTTCGGCGCCGCTGACCGGAGTACCGCATACCTCCTGGCCCTTGCTCTGGGCACCCTGCTCGTCGGCTTCGGCGAGGAGCTGCTGACCCGGGGTTCCGGTCTGGTCGGTCTGCGTGGGGGGTTCAACGAGCTGCTGTCGTGGTTCTTCAGCTGCCTGATCTTCGGCCTGCTCCACGCGGTCAACGTCTTCTTCGGGCAGTCACTCGGCTCAACGGTGCAGCAGATCGTCTTCGCATTCTTTGCCGGCTCGGTTCTCTACATCACCCGCCGAGTCTCAGGCACCCTCATCGCCGCCATGCTGCTGCACGCATGGATCGACTTCACCACCTTCGCGTTCGCCGACGCCGCTGCCGAGTCCGAGTCGCCCTTCACCATTCTCGGCTTCGCGCAGTGGGGCGCCTTCGTCCTGGCCATCATCGGAGTGGTCGTCGTGCTACGCCGCGCAGGTCACCAGGATGAGAGCACGCAGGAGGTGCTGGCCGCTTCATGAGGCACCCGCCGCGCATCGCCGCCCTGCTCCGGCCCGCCCGACGCAGGAGATCTGAATGAGCGCTTCCACCGGGGTCACTGGGACGGACGCGGACCCGGCCACCCATGGAGACCTCACGGCCGCACCCCAGCCCTCGGCAGCGCGGCGGCGGCCGGGTCGGCTCAGCCTCGCCGGTGGGCTGCTGGGGCTCACCTTCGGCGTGCTGGCCGCCACGCCGTCGTTGGTGCCGCGGGGATGGCTCGTCAACGGGGTGCTCGTCGGGCTGTGCGTGATCATCGGCTATGGCCTCGGCGCATTCGTCGGGTGGGCCTACCGAGCTCTCCACCTGCCTGACCTGCCGTCCGCAGCCCGCCGCGTGGCGTGGCAGGTGGTCTCGGTCATCGCGGTCGTCGCACTGCTCGTGAGCGCATTGCTCGGCCGGAGCTGGCAGTCCGAGCAGCGCGAGCTGCTCGGCATGGAGACCGGCGTGCCGTTGCTCTGGCTCGCCTCGCCGCTGCTGGGACTGGCCGTCGCCGCCCTGCTCCTCGGGATCGGACGCGTCGTCAAGGCGCTCGGGCGCGCCGTCTTCCGGCCCCTGGGCCGCCTGCTCCCACCGCGGGTCGCCTGGCTCGTCGCGATCGTCGCGACCGTTTTCATCACCTGGCAGATCCTCTCCGGCCTCCTTGTCGGCACGGCCATCTCCTTGGCGGACGCGAGCTTCAAGGCCAGCAACGACGACGACAAGCCGGGTGTCGTCAACCCCGATTCGGAGTACCGGTCCGGGGGTCCGGAATCCACCGTGTCCTGGGAGAGCATCGGTCGCGAAGGACGCGCGTTCATCCATCAGGGCTTGACGGCCGACGAGATCTCGACCGTCGTCGACGGCCCAGATGCGGTCGAACCGGTCCGGGCGTTCATCGGTCTGGAGGCTGCGCCCACGCCAACGGAGCGGGCCCAGCTCGCGGTCGCCGAACTGCGGTCACTCGGTGGGTTCGAGCGCGCAGCCATCGCGGTGGCCGGCGGCACCGGCAGCGGCTGGATCGACCCCAAGGCGGCCAACGCACTCGAGTACGCCACGCACGGCGATGTCGCCACCGTCTCGATGCAGTACTCCTACCTCCCGAGCTTCCTGTCCTACCTGGTGGACCAGAGCCGGTCGGCGACCAACGCCGAGCAGCTCATCACCGCGTTGAGAGTCGAGCTCGACGGCATACCCGCCGACGAGCGGCCCGACCTGTATGTCTTCGGCGAGAGCCTCGGAGCCTTCTCGACCGGCAACGCCTTCACCAGCGTCGAGGACATGTCGACGACGACCGATGGAGCCCTGCTCATCGGCCCGCCAAGCTTCGATACCACCTGGCAGAAGGTGGTCGACGCCCGCCAGGCCGGCTCGCCGGCCTGGCGGCCGCTGTACGGCGACGGAGGGATCGTGCGAGTCGCCACGACAGATACCGACCTGACCGACTCGGACCTGACCTGGACCACCGACAACCCCATCATCTACCTCACCCACTCCTCGGACCCGATCGTGGCGTGGACCGCCAACCACGCCGAATGGCTCGACCCCCGCGGACCCGACGTGCACCCACGCGCCACCGCCTGGCCCATCGTCAGCGGCATCCAGGCCACCGTGGACCAGTTCGGCGCCAACGGCGTCCCCGCCGGCCACGGCCATGTCTACGACGAGACGGTCGTCACCGCGTGGTCCGAGATCGTGGGGCCACCCTCCCTTTCGGACACCGAGATCGCATCCATCCGGGAGGCGATCGCGGACCTGCCGCACTGACACGCCATGACCACCACCGATCACCGTCCTTGCGGCCAGATGAGCGTGGTCGTATGCACCCGGTAGGTGCTCCCGCCGTCGATACGCACCAGGCCTCCTCGCCGGTCGGGGCCAGACGTTGACAGTGCAGGATGGGCGACGACTCTCGAGTACACCTCCTGACGCCGGATGGTCTGCCGTGAAGTGGCGCGATGCGATCCTCGAGGAGGCTGACAGGCTCATCGACGAGCATCCCGAGATTGCCCCAGGTTCTGTGCTCCGCTGCTTCGCCAGAGCCCTGCGCATGGCCCGTCTCCAGAGGCAGTCGCCCCAGGACGCGGTGCAGGCTGCGGCGGCGGTCGCCAGGAATACTCTGAGGCGCAGAGGATTGAGCGAGGCGGGACTTCTGCCATCGCCACCAGTCAACCCGTCGCAGCGACCTGGCCTGCTCCGGGACTAATCTCCCGACCGCGTTCTGTGCACACCGCGGGTACGGGTCCATTCCAGCAGACGACGGCGCAACTCCGCCCTGGCTTCCTCCGGCGCATCCAGCAGCATGTCGGCGACAAACGCAGCGTCCTCGTCGAGGAGTGCAGGGACGACCTCGAGAGCCGCGTCCAGCTCCCGCACGGCGGCCTCGTCGAGACCCAAGCCGGCGAGTGCGAGGCAGCGGAGCAGCGGACCCCACACATCCTCGGGATGGTGGAGCAGGCTCATCTCAGCCAGCGCACCCGCATCGTCGCCGGCGAACAAGCGGTCCATTCCGAGGAACACGTGGTTGTAGCCGGGGTGGTAGGGGTTGAGCCGGTTCGCCTCTCGAATCATCTCGATTCCCCCGTTCCAGTCGTCGACCCTCAGCATCAGGACGCCCGAGGTATACAGCAGGGAGGCGTTGGCCGGGTTGAGCTCGACCGTGCGGAGCGCGTGGGTTCGGCACTGCGCAGGCAGTCCGCGGAACAGCGCCACTCCAGCCAGGATCTGATGCGCGTGTGCGCTGGCGGGGTCGAGCGCGAGGGCGTTGCTGGCCAGATGCTCGGCGCGGGCGATCGCCGCCTCGGGGTCTGGCGTCCAGCCCATGATCCCCTGCACGCAGTGCACCCAACCGGCCATGGTGAGCAGGAGGACGTTCGTGGGGGCCAAGTCCAGGGCCGCGAGCAGCTTGCCCCTGGCCACCTCGGTGTCCTCCTTCGATCCGGAGTCGGCAAAGCGATAGAACGACAACACCGCTGCCTGCACCTCCATGCCGGGGGCTTCGGGGTCGACGTGATGCCTCTCGATCTCTCGTCGAACCACACCCCGGACGTCACCGACGGTCGCGGCGATCCTGGCGACGAGCCGGTCCTCATCGCCGAACCCGGGCAGACCAGCACGCTCCTCGTCGTAGTGCTCTGACCACAACACGTCCCCGGTCGCTCCGGCGTGGACCCGGACCGTCAGCCGGAGGACGTCTGCGGTCGAGCGCACCGTTCCGGCCAGGACGTACTCGACGTCGAACGAGCGGGCGATGGCGGATGCGTCGATGGGCGCGGAGAGGCCGCGCTCCGATACCACCGGACCGATGATCCGCAGGTCCGGGAAGGCGCTGAGAGAGCGGACGAGCTCCTCGGACAGTGCCACCGACGTATGGTCGCGGTCTCCCTTCCTACGAATGTCCGCGAACTGTACGACGGCAAGTCCCGGGCGAAGCGGTCCGACCTTCCCTTCGGCCGGCGGCTGCTCACGGTATCTGAACCGGGGAACGTAGCTGCCCTTGGGAAGCTCGATCACCAGCGCCTCCTCGGCACCGGCTCCAGAGTAGTAGCGCGCTATCGAGGCGCGGAGGCGGCTTGCTTGAACTCGAGCGGTGGGGTTGGTCCTGGCGTCGAAGTCTCCCCCGCGACCAAGTGCGTACCGGGCGACGGTGCGCTCCTTGAGCCGGTCCGCGCGTCCAGCCAAGGTCTCAGCGACAACATAGGCCAGGAAGTCCCTGGAACGGACCGAGGACTTGAGTTCATCGCTGTCGAGCATCCGCTTCAGCGCCCCCACCACGGCGGTCGGCGTGGGGGTGTTCGATGGCGCAGTTTCACGGCCCCCGGTGACACCTCCGAGGTTGGACACGGTCTCATCATGCAGCAGGGCGAACCCGCCGTGCCAGGGCTGATCGATAGAGCGGCTGCCGCCAGTGTCAGTCGACCACCCGTCCGGCCCGCGCCGGCGAAAGGGTCACAGGAGTCGGCCCCTGGAGGTCGCTATCTCTGCTCGCGGAAGGCGTCGACCGCCCAGAGCGTCGCCATCGCGAGACCCTGGTCCACGCCGTCGGCGACGTCGATCGTGTACGTGTCGCGGACCTTGAGGTACTTCTGCGAGATGGCAGCGACGACGGCTCCACCGGACGTGATGGTGTAGTCCTTCTCGATGAGGTTGCCCTCGAGCACCCACTCCCCGCCAGCGGTCAGGGTGATGATCATCTTGCTCTTCAGGGGTGAGATCTTGGCGCGGACGGAGGCGATCTCCTGTCCCTCTGCGTCAGCGACCGTGATCTGCTTGGGGATGCCGAAGAGTCGCCCCTTCAACCGGTGCGTCACCGTCCCCGACGCGTCCTGGACCTCCGCCGCCGGGCGCGCGCCGAACTTGCCGTCGACGAACCAAGCGCGTCGGCCGTCGACGTCGAGCGCCTCGAAGTCACGGTCGATGCCCATCTTGCTCTTGACCACGAACCGGGTCATGCCGGCGGCATCAGTACTCACGGTGTCTCAGGTCCTTGGCTCGACGACGAAGGCGGGGATACGTGAGAGTACCGCGGCAGTAGAGGATTCACGTCGCGGTGTGTCTGACGCCTCTTGCGGGTGATGTCTTTTGCGGGTGGTGTCGTGGCGGTGGTGCACGGATCAGGGAGCGAGCGCAAGACACGTAGGCTCGCAGCGTCACCCACGGGTTGGGCGTCCCTGCGCGGGCGTAGCTCACATGCGTTTCGCCTGGATTAGCCGGCGTTGGCAGCCCACCGCCCATCCTGTCGGCGACGCCCACGAAGGACCTCGATCGCAGATCGCAATCGCTCGTCATCGTGCCGGATGGTGCAGCGTGACCTCCTCTGGGTGCACGGGCGACCCGGTCGTCTTCGTCTGGTAGAGCCAGCGGGCCCGAAGGCATTCCGTGGCCGCGCCGACAGCGGCCCTGGTGTCGTCAGCGCGGTGCGCGTGACCGGCCCGCGGGTACTCGGTGAACCCGTCGATGACGGACGTCGTGGTGTGGACCGAGGAGACGCGACAGCCGGACCGGTTGCGGCGGCAGTTGAACCCGTCGTCCCCCAGCTGCTCGCCGAGGACGAAGTCGACCATCTTCGTCAGGTCGGGGGTGCGTGCCCCGAGGTACGCGGCGACCGCGAGGAACATACCGTTGATGCACACGTCGGAGTGGGCCATTGCGCCGCTCGGGTTCACGCCACCATCCGCACCCTTCTGGGCCAGACACAGAGCGACCGCCTCCCGGCAGGCCGCAACACCAGAACCGGATGAGTCGTCGCGGGGTCCACCACGCAACTCTCCCAGGTCTATCCGCGGCGATGGGTCAGCGCGGGGGCCACGAACTGTCCCACGGTCAGGCCGAGCATGAGCAGACCAGCCGAGACAGAGGACTTCCACGCCATGACCACGAACCCGTAGTTGGAGGAGATATCCAGGGCCGCTTACGGTGCCAGGAGTCGCCAGTCCATTTCTCGCGGAAGGGGATCTTCAAAACCCAGTCGTAGAGGGCGTCGATGGACAGGAACGCGAGATAGATGCCCAGGAAGATCGTGTACCGGCCGTTTCCGTCCTCCTGTGCGGCGAGAAGATTCCATACGCGGCGGGCACGGACAGCAGGAGATAGACCCAGCCGTACCGCTGGACCAGGTCGAGGCGCCGACCGCGAGCGGTGAAGATCGCGATGAGTGCGAGGTTGTTGACCAGGCCGAGAGCGAAGGACAGGGGTTCGAGCATCGCGGCACCTCCGGTGCGAGCCTCCCACACCCGATCCCTACGAGACGCCCGACAGGGGATGTGGGCGATCCGGGTCGCTGCCCGTCGGCGTGAGGACGACCATCGGCGACCTGTCGACCCAGTCGTCGATCGAGAACGGCTGTTCGGCGTACCAGGGCTGCAGCCGCCACGCCCGCTCGGCGATCCGGCGCCGCACGGCCGGGTCGGTCACCTCCACGGCACTGACCGCGCGGTCCTCCGCCGGCTCACGCAGGTGCAGGACCGCGCTGGGGTGAGCGCGCAGGTTGGCCAACCAGTGCCGGGTCCCCGGGGTGCCTGTGAGGACGACCTGGCCGTCGACGACGACGTACCAGATCTCGACACGTCGTGTTCTCCCACTGCCTCGACCGACGGTGCTCAGGTCGCACGTGCCCGTCGGCGGCATCGCCTCGAGGTCCATCTCCGAAGGCTAGGCCAGGCGCTCCCCGCAGTACGCGCTGCGCCCCGCGCCGGCACGGACGATGATGGGCGGATGGCTACCTATCGGGGAACGAAGGAGTTCGAAGGCGCGACGTTCGTCAGGGCCAGTTTCAAGGGGGCGACAGTCCGGTTCTCCGATGTCAGCGGAGTGACGATGCGAGGCGTCGACGTGGACGGGCTCGACATCGACAGCCACGACCTGTTCTTCGGCAGCCTTCACGTCAACGGTGTCGACGTCGTCCCGCTCGTGGACGCCGAGCTCAACCGGCGGTTCCCCGGCCGCGAGCTGCAGAAGGCGCAGACGCCCGAAGGTCTTCGCGACGGTTGGGAAGCGGTGCGGTCCGCGTGGCGGACTACGGTGGCGGACACACCACCCGAGCTGGTGGACGCCCACGTCGAGGACGAGTGGTCCCTGGCCCAGACGCTGCGACACCTCATCCTGGCGACCGACGCCTGGCTGCGCGGCGGGATCCTGCGGATACGGCAGCCGTTCCACGAGATCGGTCAGATCTTCACCGGTGCCGAGGAGATGGGCTTCGACACGTCGGTGTTCCGCCCCGAGCCTGCGGTCCTCGAGGAGATCCTCGCGGTCCGGACCGAACGACAGCAGATGGTCACGGACTTCCTGGCCACGGTCAGGCCGGAGGTGCTGGCGGAGGAACGCGAGAACCCGTGGGGCGGCGACGACTGGCGCCCGAGCGTCGGTGACTGCATCAGGGTGATCCTCGAGGAGGAGTGGGCCCACCTGCGCTACGTCCGGCGTGACCTCGCGCTCCTGCGATGAGCGACCCAGAGCGCCACTGCGACTGCGTCGAGTTGCCGGTCACTTCGTCGGGGGGTAGGAACGTGTGGTGCCCACTGTGTCGAACGAACCCGCTGAGTCGCGTGCCGAGTACGACGGCTTCGCCGCCGCGTACTCCGCCGAGAACGAGACGAACCTCTTCAACGCGTACTACGAGCGTCCGGAGACGCTCCGTCTCGCCGGCGACGTCGCCGGTCTGCGGGTCCTGGACGCCGGGTGCGGGTCAGGCCCGCTCACGGACGCTCTTCGCACCAAGGGCGCGCAGGTATCCGGATTCGACCTGAGCCCGGCCATGGTCACCCTGGCGCGCGAGCGGCTCGGTGATGACGCCGACCTTCGAGTCGCTGATCTCGGTGCGCCGCTGCCGTACCGCGACGACGAGTTCGACCTCGTCGTCGTCTCGCTTGCCCTGCACTACGTGCAGGACTGGGACCCGGCACTCGCCGAGCTGCGACGGGTGACCAGGCGCGGTGGCCGGCTGATCGTCTCGATCATCCACCCGATGGTCTACGCGCTCGTCTACCCCGACGCCGACTACTTCGCCCTGACCCGCTACTCGGAGGACTACACCCTCGCCGGTGAGACGGTGTGGATGACCTACTGGCACCGGCCCCTCCAGGACGTCCTCAATGCGTTCACCACCGCCGGCTTCCACATCAGGACCGTGACCGAGCCGCCTCCCGCGCAAGACACACCGACCGAGCTCCTGCCCACCCCGGACAGCCGCTCGTTCGTCTGCTTCCTGTTCCTGGAGCTCGACGCACCGTGACCTGATCGTCGGGACGTCGGCGCCGGGGTCGGCGAAAGGACCCCTACTGTCACACGCCGAGGTCCCGCCGCGGGAAGGTGACGAGCCCGACCACGAACGCCACAGCCGCGAACGCGACGAGCAGCCCGATGCCGGCCCAGTCGAAGCCGTCCGCGAGCGGCGTGTTGGCATAGGCCCAGTTGAACGGCGAGAACCGCTCGACGCCCTCGAGGATGCTCGGGCCGAGGTTGTGCGCGAAGTACCCCACCACCGCGACGACGATGGTGACGCCGAGCGCGATGCCGGGGCGCCCGGTCGCGGCGCCGACGGCGAGTGCGACGAGGGCGTGGACCAGTCCGAGCAGGGTAAGCGCGGTGACGCCGGCGGCGATGTTGGAGATGGGCAGGTCGAGCCGGGCCGGCCCGTTGATGAGCACCGTCACGGCTCCGACGACGAGCCCGAGGGCGACGACGAAGGCGGTGACCCCGAGGGCGCGCCCGACATAGACCTCGCGGCGGTCGACGGCCGCGGTCACCTCGGTCTCGAGCGATCCGGTCTGCTCGTCCCCGGCGATGGCCCGCGTGCCGCGGGTCATCCCGGCGATGAGGATGAGGATCAGCCCGAGCAGGCTGAACACCGTGGACTGGGCATACCCGGCCGGGGTCGAGAGCTCGTCGAAGCCGAACGCCGACATCATCTCGGGCGGAAACGCCTCCATGTACTGGTCGAGCAGTTCACGGTCGAGCGCGACGGTCGTGTAGAACGAGAGGTACATGGCGCTCACGGCGGCCAGTCCGATCGACCAGCCGAGCAGGCCACCACGGTGGATCCGCAACCAGCGCAGCATGACGCGCGCGATCATGACAGGCTCCCTTCCAGAGCGTCGGCGGCTTCCGGCCTGCTCTCGCTTCCTCGGTACAGCTGGAGGACGGCGTCCTCGAGGTCCGGCGGCTCGGCGCGCACGTGCGAGACGGCATGCGCGGCAAGGGTCTTCAGCAGAGCGTCCGGTGATCCGGTGTGGTCGAGAGCGACGAGCTCGCCCTCCTCGTGCACCGCGTTGACCCCCGGAACCCGGGCGAGTGTCTCGAGGTCGACGGGGTCGTCGAACCGAACGGTGAAGCGGGTGCCGATGCTCCCGCGCAGCTCCTCGAGCGGCGCCTCGGCGATCATCCGGCCCTCCCGGATGACCCCGACCCGCTCGGCGACCTGCTCGAGCTCGGACATGACGTGCGAGGAGAGGAACACCGTCTGGCCGCGCCCGACCGCCTCGCGCACCATGGCGTGGAACTCCTGCTGCACGAGCGGGTCCAGACCGCCGGTCGGCTCGTCGAGGATGAGCAGCTCCGGCTGGTGCGCGAACGCGCGTGCCAGACCGACCTTCTGTTTGTTGCCGCGGCTCAGGTCGCCGATCCGGCGCGAGGGGTCCAGCCCCAGGCGCTCCGCATACGGCCGCCAGGCCGCAGGGACGGCCCGGTGGATCCGGGCCTGGTGGTCCAGCCACGACGCGACGTCACTGCGGTCCTCCATGGCGAGCTCCCCGGGCAGGTAGCCGATCCGGGCGCGCAGGTCCGCGCCACCCGACCTGGGGTCGGTGCCAAGGACCCGCGCGCTCCCCCCGGACGGCCGTAGCACGTCGAGCAGGATGCGCATCGTCGTCGTCTTGCCCGCGCCGTTGGGGCCGATGAAGCCGTAGACCTCGCCCGCGCGAACCTCCAAACTCACTCCACGCAGCGCCTCGTGCTTCCCGTAGCTCTTGCGCAGGTCCTCCAGAACGATGGGGTGAGAGCTCATCTCGTGTCTTCCTTCTCATCGGGCGCCGTGGCCTGGACCGCCACGTCGGTCGTGAACAGGCCGTCGGTGAAGATCGCCATGGCCAGTCGTTGGTATGCGGTGGCCGCCGGGTCGGCCATGATGTCCTCCCCGCCGAGATAGCCGGCGAGCAGGTCCTGGGTCCCGAGGACGCCGAACCCGAACGACGCCAGCAGCGCCGCGGCCTGCTCGACGTCGATGTCCTCGCGCACCCGTCCGGCGGACTGCAGCTCACGCAGCAGCCGCGCCGACTCCGCCTGCCACCGCTCGAACCAGTGCCGGCTCGTCTCACCCCCGTCGGTGACCGCGCGCACGACGTAGGCGAGCGCATCGTCGATCTCGGGGTGCCGGTCGCGGTAGTGCGCGATGGAGGGCATCGAACCACTCAGCAGCATGCGGCCCTTCTCGTCGGTGTAGCCGAGCACGCGGGCGTCGCAGGCTTCGCGCAGCCCATCCTTGGAGCCGTAGTGGTGCAGCACGAGCGCGGGCGAGACCCCGGCCAGCTGGGCGATCGCACGGACCGAGCCTGCGGCGTAGCCGTGCTCGGCGAAGACGGCGAGACCGGCCCGCAGGATCCGCTCCTGCGTGGTGATGCCCGGCTGGTCGACTGAACGCACGTTCAGCAGGTTACTGAACGATCGTTCAGAGCGCAACCCTCGCCCTGCACGGGGCACCAGAAGTGGGTCGGGCGGCTACCACCCGAGGGTGCCCGGCGCCCCCTTGAACGGCCCGCTGACCCGGGAGGTGATCCATCCGCCATAGAAGCCACCCTCCTGCGGGACGACCTCCTCGCCGTCGACCGTGCACCGGTCCATGCGCCTCGGCATGACCGCGACGTGGCCCAGGAGCACCTCATACCGTCCGCGTGCGTCCGGGTAGTGCCAGGCCGCTCGGTCGGCTCTCCGGCCACCGGCGACGACGTCGAAGTAGCTCGCCACGCCCTTGAACTCACAGAAGGTCGTCCCGTGAGCGGGCACGAGGACGCCGTCGACGAACGCGGTCTGCGGCAGGTAGTACGTCGGCGGGTGACTCGTCTCGAGCACCTGCACCGCCTCGTCGCACGCGGCGATCCGTTCGCCGCCGAACCACACCTCGACGCGCTCCCGCACGGTCCGCACCGCCGGCGGCCGCGGGTAGTCCCACACCGACTCGACGGCCGGGGTCACGTCATCGCTCACGGCGTTCTCGTCCATGACTGCACGGTATGCGCGTGCGCGCCATGCGGCCGGGGCGCCGTGTAGCCGCCGCAGGTCGCCCGTCGTCAGGAACCGAGCCCGCCGGCGGGCGCCATGCCCGCGCCCACAGGCACCCGGAGCTCACCGCTCCGGTCACTGCGCAGACGCGGAACCAGGACGCCGTCACGTGGGCTGCCCGAGGCCAGCGGGTCGAGACAGGACAAGATGCCGGCCACGACCTCGTCGGCCAGCTCGGGATGAACCCGCTGCGCGCGGTGCACGATCCCGTCGAAGTCGAGATCACTGTTCCGCAGATCCGAGTTCGCGCCGGGCGTGCCGGCATGGCTGTTGAGGATGTCGAGGACCTGACGGAAGGTCAGTCCGGAGCGCAGGGACCGGCTCAGCACGCCGGCCGCGCCGCCCTCCCCCGCGATCGTGCCGGTGGCATCGGGATCGAGCCGGTCGACCGTCGGGCACGTGAGGAGGGTGAAGAACGAGCGCCAGCCCTGCTCGGTGAACGCCACGGTGTCGAGGAACCGTTCCGCCGACCCGAGCGCCTGGACCAGGAACGCCCGGGAGTGCGGGACGCCGGGGTGCGACTCGGAGTTGTCCTCGAGGAAGGCGGTGAGCTCACCGTTGGAGAGGCGTCGAAGCATCTCGTACGCCGCCCAGTCGGCGAACGCCTCGTGGAACGGCACGAACGTCGTCGCCTCCCGTGCCGCATTCGTCGTCCGGTGCCTGACCAGCTGCCAGGCCATCGCGTCCTCGCCCCGGGTCCGGTCATAGGCCCACTGGTGCATCAGCTCGTGCAGGATGGTCCGCGAGTGCAGCTCGTCAGCCTTGATGTAGACGGTCCCGTTGCGCGGGTTGGAGTACGACGCACTCGCCGGGGAACCGCTGCCGACGCCCATCGGGTACTTCACGACCTGCTTGCGGCCGAGCCCGAAGCGGGAGCCCATCGACTCGAGGTCGTCCAGCGCCAGGTTGACGAGAATCCAGAGATCTGCGAGCTCGCGAACCCGCCGCGGCCCGACGAGCAGCGTTCCGAGGTCGTGCCACCCGGCCCGCCGACCGACCGGAGCGGCGGTCCGGTCGTCGTGGATGACGAACCAGTCCTTGTCGGTCAGGTCGAGGTCGACGTCGATGGGGAACCCGTCAGCCCCAAGAGTCCCGCCGGTCCTACCACCCTCCTTGATCCGCAGCCGATCATCGTCGAAGAGGACCTTGATGCGGAACTGCCGACGATCACCGCCCCTGGTCCTGACGAGGGTGAACCGGCCCCGGCCGTTCGTCACGGCCGTGCCCCAGGAGGTCCACGGCCCCCAGCCGAACGGGATCTTCGAGCGCGCCTGCACGGTGACCTCGACCCCGTGCAGGGCACTGCTCGCACCCTTGATCCGGGCCAGCTCCGGCAGGACATGCTCGACTGCGACGCACCCTGTCACCGTCCAGGTCAGCTGTGCCATGGCTGTCTTCCCATTGCTCGGTTGCGATGCGTGCGACCGCATGGCGGCGCACGTTTCTTGAGAGGAGCGGCCGGTGCGATCGCTGATACACGGCTGCTTCCGGGGGGATAGTCAACCGATCGGTTGACAACTGGGCCGACCACGGCATACCGTTAATCAACCGACTAGTTGAGGACAGTGATGACCGAGCCAATTCGCACCGATCCCCTCGACACGGTGTTCGCGGCCCTGGCCGACCCGACCCGACGCGACCTGGTCGCCCGCCTCGCCACCGGCGACGCCACCGTCGGCGAGCTGGCCGAGCCCTACGACATGAGCCTGCAGGCCGTGTCCAAGCACGTCGCCGTCCTCGAGCGCGCCGGCCTGGTCACCAAGGTCAAGGACGCCCAGCGGCGCACGGTCCGGCTCGAGGCGCAGGTGTTCGACCTGATGACGAAGTGGATCGAGCGCTACCGCCGCGAGGCCGAGGCCCGGTACCAGCGCCTCGACACCGTCCTGGCCGAGCTGGCCGACGAGGAGCGACCCGCAGCCACAACCACCCGATCCACACCAACCGACACCACATCAATCCACGCCACACCAACCGGCACCACACCGACCGACACCACGACGAGCAAGGAGCGTGCGTCATGACGACGACCACCCGCGAGGCGGCCATCGAGGCCGACCCGACCATTCCCGCCATCCACATCACCCGCGACTTCCACGCGACCCCGGCGCAGCTGTTCCGGGCGCACACCGAGCCGGAGCTCTTCGCCCGGTGGATCGGCCCGGACCGCATGGACACCGAGATCCTCGCCTGGGACGCCCGCAACGGCGGGGAGTGGCGCTACGTCGCCCGCCGCGACGGCGAGGAGTATGCGTTCCGCGGCTGCTTCCACACCGTCCGGGAGGACCGGCTCGTCCAGACCTTCACGTTCGAGGGCTGGCCGGACGGGGTGGCCCTCGAGACGCTGTCCTTCGAGGACCTCGGCGACGGGCGCACGAGGCTGCACGCCACCTCGCTGTGCGACTCGTTCGAGGACCGCGACGCGATGCTCTCGTCCGGCATGGACGTCGGCGTCAACCAGGGCTACGCCAAGCTCGACGACCTGCTCGCCGAGGGCGTGCTGTGAGCGAGACGCCCGCAGACCGATACCGCCGGATCGCAGCCGGCTTTGGAGCGGCCGTCGCCGGGACCGGCGACTGGGGCGCACCGACCCCGGTGCCCGCGTGGACGGCCCGCGACGTCGTCGCCCACCTGATTGGCTGGTTCCCGCCGTTCCTGCGGGACGGGTCGGGAATCGTGCTGCCGCCAGGGCCCTCGGTCGCGGACGACCCCGCCGGAGCGTGGGAGCACCACACGACCGCGCTCCAGGCGGTGCTCGACGACCCGGCGACGGCTGAGCAGGTCTTCGCGCACGTGCACCTGCCGGAGATGCCGGTCCCCGACGCCGTCGACCGGTTCTACACGACGGACGTCCTCATGCACACGTGGGACCTCGCGCGTGCCGGCGGACTCGACGACGGGCTGGATCCCGACGAGTGCGAGGCCGTCCTGGCCGGCATGCTGCCGATGGACGAGGTGCTGCGGAACTCGGGGCACTACGGACCGAAGCAGCCGGTCGACGACGACGCGAGCCCGGTGCTGCGGCTGATGGCGTTCGTCGGCCGCGACCCGAGCTGGCAGCCCGCGCTGCGCCACTGAGTCCACGCGACGTCGAGATGCAGAACGAGTGAATGCAGCCGTGCCCGGACGCCGTTCCACTCACGCGTTCGCTCAGAGGGCGGCGAAGAACTCCCCGGGGCTGATCCCGACCGCCAGCAGCAGGACGGAGCCGGCGACGAGGAACGCGAGGCCGGCCGCCACGCACCCGGTCACCCAGGCGGCCCACGACCGGACCGGAGTGCGGCGTGTCAGGAGGGCGAGCGCGGCTGCGCTGAGGAGGTTGACAGCGAGGGCGAGCAGCAGCGCGGCGCCGTACCCACTCCCGATGTCGACCCCACCCGACGCCGGCTCGCTGTCCGGTGGCACCACCAAGGCCAGCCCGAGGGCAACGAGGACGTCCATCGTCAGCAGGAACCATGTGAGCGCGACGAGTCCGACCGAAGTCAGCACCGCGAAGGACACCGACCAGCCGACCGCTCGCCACGGCCCGTCCGCACTCCCCCCGGGGTCGACCATCCGCCCAGCATTCCCGACCAACGGGCAGAGCGCCTGCGCACGCGTACTCAGCGGCTCGGCACCCGCGACCTGGAGCGGCTCACCGACGCGCCCACCCGGCTGCGGGAGATCACCGACGTCGCGCCATGATGGGGCCGTGCCCGTCGAACGCGAGATCACCGCACCCGTCTCCCTCACCCTGCCCAGCGGCCGGCTCGACCGGGAGTCCGTCGGGTGGACCCGCGGGCCGCTGCACCGCACCGACGGGATCGGCCGTGGCCGCGTGGGGTTCGGGCGCAACAAGCGCTGGGAGTACTGGGCGGTCACGACCCCAACGCACGTCGCCGCGCTCGTCGTCTCCGACATCTCGTATGCGGCGGTCCCCTCGGTCTTCGTCCTGGACCGCCGCTCGGATGAGCAGATCTCAGTCGACGGCATCAGCCCGCTGGCGCGGGGCACGAGCCTGCCCGGCACCCTCGACGCCGGGCCTTCCCGGGCGCGCGCCAGGAACCTCGACATCCGGATCGACCCAACCCCTGACGGCTCCCGGCTGCGCGCTACGACCGACCGGGTCGACCTCGACGTCACCGCTCGCCTTCCGGCAGGACACGAGCGGCTCGGCGTCGTCGTGCCGTGGAGCGACCGGCTCTTCCAGTACACCGTCAAGGACCCGGCCCGCCCGGCGGTGGGACGGCTGACCGTGGACGGCACCGCATACGAGATCGGCGGACCGGACGCGTGGGCGACCCTCGACCACGGCCGGGGCCGGTGGCCGTACACCATCGCGTGGAACTGGGGCGCCGGCTCCGGCACGGTCGACGGGCGGACCGTCGGGCTGCAGGTCGGCGGGCGGTGGACCGACGGCACCGGCTCGACCGAGAACGCGATCATCATCGACGGCCGGCTGACCAAGGTCGGCGACGAGCTGCGGTGGGACTACCCGGCGGACGACTGGATGCGGCCCTGGCGGGTCAGCGGCGGGCCGGTCGACCTGACCTTCGAGCCCGAGCACGTGCGGCGTTCGGTCACCCAGCTCGGCGTGCTCGCCTCACGGACGCACCAGTGCTTCGGCACTTGGCGCGGACGGGTCGGCGAGCAGTCCGTGGACGGCATCTTCGGCTGGGCCGAGGACGTCCACCAGCGCTGGTAGCTGCGGCCGCGAGCACACGACAGTCGTGTGTGCCGGACGCGGGCTGCACGCAGCCTCTGGCACCAGGGCTGGCGACCTCAGCCGGCGCGCTCGAGGACGAAGATCCGGACCCGGCGGCCGTGGATGCGCTGGGGGTAGAGGGCATAGCCGCGATAGATGCGTTCGGCCCGGGCGAAGATCTCCTCGCGCTCGGCGTCGGTCGCGGGACGAGCGACCACCTCGAGGGACCGCTCCTTGAACGACAGGGTGCCCCGGGGGTCGGCCTCGAGGTTGAACACCCAGCCGGGGGTCTCCCGCTGACCGAAGTTCGTGCCGATGACGGCAAGATCGTCCCCGTGCGGGATCGCGACGAGGTGCGTCATGCGCGGCGTGCCGGTGCGCCGGCCGAGCGTCGTCAGCGCGACGATCGGCAGCGCGGCGAACACCTCCGGCATCGTGCGACCGGTGCGGGCCTCGAGCCACCCGTCGAGGGTCGGCAGGATCCGTGCGCCGACCCACGCACCCGGCCGGCTCGAGACCACCGCCTGGAACCCACGCTGCACGGCCCCCGCCCGGGGCAGCTCGTAGCCGAGATCGCTCGCCAGACCCATCCCCCGAGTATGACCCGGGCCGGCTCTCGTTGCGCACCGCGGAACCGACCTGTATGCGCTCGTCACCGGGGTCTACAGTGCCCGCCATGCCCGATGCTCACCCGCCGATAGAGACCGTCGCCGTCATCGGCGCGGGAGCGATGGGCGCGATGTACGCCGACCACTTCGCCCGCGCCGGGCTGCGGACGCTGCTCCTCGCAGACGGTGAGCGGGCCGAGCGCCTGCGACGGGACCCGTTGCTGGTCAACGGCCGTCGGCTCGAGGCGGAGGTCGTCGACCCGCTCTTTGAGGCATCGGACCGGGGCGCCCCACCGACCGCGGACCTCGTCATCGTCGCCGTCAAGCACCACCGGCTCGCCGAGGCAGCCGACCTGCTCCGTCCGGTCGTCACGTCGACGACGACCGTGCTCTCGATCCTGAACGGGCTCGACAGCGAGGAGGTCATCCGGGCCGCCGTGCCGCGGCTGTCGCCCGAGCAGGTGCCGCTGTGCATCGCGCTCGCGATGGACGCCGAGCGTGAGGGTCACCGGGTGCGGTTCACCCAGACCGGGCGGCTCGTTTTCGGTTCGGCTGAGTCTGCTGCCGCCGGAGTCGACGGCGACGGCTCGGACCGCGAGGACGGCTCGGACGGCTCGCACGGCGGGGGCAGCACGCCCCGCCTGCGCGCGGTGCAGGACGCCCTCACCCGCGCCGGCCTGGCCTGGGAGACGCCGCCGGACATGCGGCACCGGATGTGGTGGAAGTTCATGGTCAACGTCGGCATCAACCAGGCCTCGGCCGTGCTGCGCGCACCCTACGGCGCGTTCCAGCGACCCGGCCCCGCCCGCGACCTGATGGCGACGCTCGTCGAGGAGGTCCGGGCCGTGGCAGCCGCGGAGGGCGTCGACCTCGACGACTCCGACGTCGCGCAGTGGCACCGCGTCCTCGCCGGCCAGCCGGCGGACGGCATGACGTCGATGCACCAGGACGTCCTCGCGGGTCGCGAGACCGAGGTCGAGATCTTCGCGGGACGGGTGGTCGCGCTCGGAGGCGAGCACCGCATACCGACTCCGCACAACCAGACCATGCTCTGGGTCCTGCGGGCACTGACCGAGCTGCACCACGGCTGAGCGTGATCGCAATTCGTACAATCCCACCGCCGCCCGCCGGGGCTACCGTCCGGCCATGGACTCCCAGACCCAGGCGATGATCGACAACCTCCCCGCGCGAACGGGCCGCTCACTGCAGGAGTGGTGTGCGGTGCTCGTCTCCGCCGACCCGGCCACCCATGGCGCGGGGCTGAAGCTGCTCAAGGCCGAGCACGGGGTCAGCCACGGCTACGCCAACCTGATCATGACGATGTACCGTGCCCGGGACTCGGCTCCGACCTCGGACGAGGACCTCGTCAACGCGCAGTACTCGGGCGTCAAGGCAGCGCTGCGGCCCGTGTGCGACCGGCTCGTCGCGGCCGCGCGCGGGTTCGGGGAGGACGTCGACGTCGCGCCGAAGAAGACCGGAGTCTCGCTGCGCCGCTCCAAGCAGTTCGCGCTCGTCGAGGTGCCGAGCGCGCGGCGGATCCGGCTCGGGCTCAACCTGCGCGGCGAGCCGGGCACGGACCGGCTGCGCGAGGCGGGTGGGATGTGCACGCACACCGTCGACGTCACCGACGTCACGGAGGTCGACGACGAGCTGCTCGGCTGGCTGCGGGCGGCCTACGAGCGGGCCTGAGTCTCACCGCCGGCCAGGAGTGGGTCAGCCGCCGGCATCGGTCGGCACCTGGTCGAGGGGCACGAAGTGCGC
The DNA here is from genome assembly GCA_049582485.1 of Dermatophilaceae bacterium. GTDB lineage: Bacteria > Actinomycetota > Actinomycetes > Actinomycetales > Dermatophilaceae > F2B08. Next base: position 10,234 of record JBAUUB010000273.1, on the reverse strand, counting down.
CGCGATCGGGCCGTGCTCGGCGACGAGCCGGTAATACTCGGTCGGCGTCCAGCCGCTGAACCTCCGGAAGGCGCGGATGACGTGCGGCTGGTCGTAGTACCCGGCGGCGACCGCGAGCCCGGCCCAGTCGGGAGCACCGCCGGACTCGTGCACCGCGCCGACGAAGCGGTGGAAGCGCAGCACCTGGGCGTGCTGCTTCGGCGTGACCCCCGTGACGGCTCGGAACCGCGCGATGAAGGCGCCGGGTGATGAGCCCACCGCCTCGGCCACGCCGGTCACCGTCGTCTCGGGATCACGTCCGAGCAGCTCGAGGCCGGCGGCGACGACCTCGTCGACCTGGCCCGCCGTGTCCGCCAGCCCCTCCATGACGTCGAGCGCCGGACCGGGATCGGTGACGTCCGCGACCGAGCGGAGTCGCTCGGCGAGGTCGTCGATGCCGGGCACCAGGGTGCGGGCGTCCTGGACCCGGCCCGCCGCTCGGACCCCGGAGCCGGCGGCGAGGGCGTGCAGCCCAGCCGGCGCCAGCTCCAGGCCCACGTGCCGGATCCGCGGCGGCGACTCGATGACGAGATAGTCGGACTGCAGGCCGGAGACGAAAGCGTCGGCCACCACCGTCCCGGTCCCGTCGGATCCGAACAGCCGATAGGGGTCGGAGAGGTTGACGATGAGGTGCGCGAAGGGCAGCGGCAGGATCTTCTCGTAGGCGCCGAGCGGCTCGGTCTCCAGGAACCACACCCGAGAGGCGACCGCAGCGATGTCCTCGGGCAGGAGGCGCTCCGCGAAGATCACCCCTCCACGGTAGGCCGGACGCGGAGGCGTGGGGAGGCGGAACCGAGGGATGCCAAACCGAGGGATGCGGAGCCGAGCGCGTGGACCGGGGATCCGCAACCGGATGTCGTTGACCCGCTGCCGGCGCCGCGACAGGCTGGGGACACCCGTCGAGAGTGAGTCAGTCGCCATGTCCAGCACCGTGCCCGGGATCTACATCGAGGAGATCCCGTCGGGCGCCCGCGCCATCGAGCCGGTCGCGACGTCGGTCGCCGCGTTCGTCGGCCGCGCCCGCCGCGGCCCCGTCGACCGGGCGGTGCCGGTGCGGAGCATGGTCGAGTTCGAGCGCACCTTCGGCGGACTCTGGGACGCCTCCGGCCTCGGGTATGCGGTGCGCGCCTTCTTCGCGAACGGCGGCACCGATGCCGTGGTCGTCCGGGTCGACGACGGCGGGGCGACGGCCGAGGTGGACCTCGGGGGTGGGCTGGTCGTCGAGGCGGTCGGTCCCGGCGAGTGGGCGAACTCGCTGGTCGTCGGTGTGTCCCACCCCGCCGCAGCCGAGGCGGCCGCGGTGGCGATGGCCCAGGGTGTCGCGGACCCGGACGCCGTGTTCACGCTGTGGGTCGAGGTCGACGGGCGGACCGAGGTCTTCGCCCACGTCACCGCCGTCGACGGACCGCGGCGGGTGGACACGGTGCTCGAGTCCTCCGCCCTCGTCCGCGCCCGCGCAGCCTTCCCGCCCGCCCGGCCGCAGGCCGGGTCCTTCCCGGCGACCACCGCCGGGGCGGAAGGGACGACGCCGGCGAGCACCGCATACGTCTCGGGGGCGGGTGAGTCCCGCGGGATCCGGGCGCTGGACGCGGTCCCGACCGTCAACCTGCTCGTCCTGCCGCCGGTGACTCGCGACGGGCAGCTGCCGGACGAAGTGTGGTCGCAGGCGCTGGCCTACGCGCGGGAGCGGCGGGCCTTCCTCCTCGTCGACCCGCCGCCGCAGCGTGCCGTGGACGGGGTCGCCGGGTGGCTGGGCGACGTGGGCCTGAGCGGAGCGGCAGGCCGGGACGCCGCCATCTACTACCCGCGGCTGAGCATGCTCGACCCTCTCGACGGCGCCGTGCGCGCCATCGCCGCCTCGGGTGCGGTCGCCGGGGTGTATGCCCGCACTGACGCCGCACGTGGGGTGTGGAAGGCCCCCGCCGGCACCGAGGCCACGGTGCGAGACGTCGTCGGGCCGGCGGACGCGCTGACCGACGCGCAGTCGGGCGTCCTGAACCCGTTGGGTGTCAACGCGATCCGGTCATTCCCTGGGTACGGCACCGTCGTGTGGGGCAGCCGCACCCTCGCCGGCGCGGACGCGCTCGGTGACGAGTACAAGTACGTCCCCGTCCGGCGGCTCGCGCTGCACCTCGGGGAGTCCCTCGAGCGCGGTCTGGCCTGGGCGGTCTTCGAGCCGAACGACGAGCCACTGTGGACCCAGCTCAGACTCGCCGTCGAGGCATTCCTGCAGGACCTGTTCCGCCGCGGTGCGTTCGCGGGGCGCACGCCCGACGAGGCGTTCGTCGTCCGCTGCGATCGCTCGACCATGACCCAGGCCGATATCGAGTCAGGGTGGGTGACGGTCCTCGTCGGCTTCGCCCCGCTCAAGCCGGCGGAGTTCGTCATCCTGCGCATCCGGCAGCGCACGGCCGGTCAGCGGTGAGCATGCCGGGGCCGCGACCGGCTCGCTAGAGCAGAACGAGCGCGCCGACGTAGCTGCTGATCGCGGCGGTGAGGACCGTCGTGGCCGCGACGAGTGCCCCGGCGGACGCGACCCCGACGACTCGGCGACCCCCGGACGCGTTGGGAGGAAGGGCGGCATCGCGAGCGCGGCTGAGAGTGCTGCCGATCAGGCCGAGCGAGGTGCGAGCCCACCGGTACTCGAGTGCGAGGAGCGCCACGCCGAGCGTGATGACGACGAGTCCCGGCCCGGGGAGCACCAGCATGGCGATCCCGGCCAACACGACGAGAGGCCCAGCGATGCTGACGCAGAGCTTGAGGACCAGCGAGCGTGCCCGGCCACGGCGGGCCCACGATTCGAGGCCGCTGATCAGCGCCTGTGCGCGGGGCGGAACGGGACGGTGCATCGGGCTCCTGCTCAGGCGTGCGGACACCTGACTGTCCCAGCCTTTCCTGGGAGCAGGCTGGGAAGATCAGTCGTCAGGATGACGAGAGGGTCACAGGAGGAGGAAGTCCACGATGGATGAGAGAGCGACGACCCCGCACGAAAGGAAGCGCCTGCGCGAGGCCCTGACGATGGCGCTCTACATCAGCTTCTCGCTGCTGGCGGTGCTGCTCGCGACACCGACCGACTAGGTTGACAACGCCCGGGTCCAGGTCGCGTTCACCTTGGCGCTGACCGCACTCGGCCTGGTCCTCGCCCACCAGCTCGCCTTCCGGCTCTCGACCAGGTTGCTCAACCGCGGCGTGCTCGACCCCGACAGCCTGGTCATCCTGAAGGCCCAGCTGCTCGGCGTCTTCCGGTCATCGCCGTCGCCGCCGTGCCGGTGTTGATTCTCGGCGTCCAGGCGGGCGTTCTGGTGTCCAGCTGCTGCTGCTGCTCGGGATCGCGGGAGCCGTCGGATACGTCACCGCCCGCTCCTCCGGCGCCTCTACCCGCCGGGTGCTGCTCAGCGTCGCCGGCGTGCTCGTCGTCGTCGGCGCCCTGCTCGCCTTCAAGCTGGCGATCGGCCACTAACCCGGGCGACCAGGTCCGAGAGACCGGGATGCCGGGATGCCGGGATGCCGGGATGCCGGGATGCCGGGATGCCGGGATGCCGGGATCAGATCAGAACATCGCGGGCTCGGCGAGCAGTCCAGAGCCGGTGACCCGCCCCGAGATCGTCCGGCAGAATTCGACCGCGTCCATCTCGATCCGCTCGACCACGCCCGCCTCGCCATCTGCCGACCCCACGCCGAAGGTCCCGCCCGCCGGGCCGGTGAGCTCGAGCTCGAACGGCCGGCCGTGCCGACCGGCCCAGTCGGCGACGACGTCGGCAACGAGGGCCCCGTCGTGCGCGGGCGTGAGGTGCAGCTCGCGGCCGGCCGCCCGCGCGATGTCGACCCGATGCATCCACACGTCGCGGGTCAGGACGTAGGCGTAGAGGTCGACGAGCGGCATGGTCAGGCCCATCCCCTTCGCGGGAATCCGCCGCATCGGCCATGGCACGGAGAAGCGGGCCTCGACGACGCGCGGCGCCCACTCCTCGATGAACGCGATGAGCTGGGGCACCGGCAGGTCCGCGGTCTCGCGGATCTGCAGCTCGTTGACCCCGTCGAGCGGCTCACCGAGGCCGAGCCGGCGCGCGAGCAGCCATCCGTTCAGCTGCGCCGCGAGGGTGCGGCCGACCGACGCATACATCCTGGCGGCGCCGGCCACGTGGTCGGCGACGGCACGCACGTCCCAGCGCTCGCAGTCGGTCGGGCTCACCCAGTCCTGTGGGTCGAGGTCACGGAGCAGGTCGGTGAACCGCGCGTACTCCTCCAGCGCGACGGTCCGTGCCTGCTCGGTGCTCATCCGAGGGAGCGGTGACGTGGTCATGGAGTCCTCCTGGGTGCGTGATCGAGGATGAGGTCGGCGGCTGCGTCGGTGAGCCGGGTCCACCGGTCGCCCGCGGGGTCGTTGGCCAGCTGCTGGGCGGCCAGGCCGGCGCCGATCGCAGTCGCGAGGTCGACGGCGGCCTGGTCGGTCACGCCGACCTCGGCCAGCGGTCGGCGGACGGCGAGCTCGTAGGCCTCCTCGGCCAGCGCATACGACTCGGGCGACGGCTCGAACCCGGGGATGGTGCGCTGGAAGAGCAGCTGGTAGCGCGCCGGGTCGGCGACGCAGAAGTCGACGAAACCACGCAGGTATGCGCGGGCCCGCTCATGCGTGTCCGTGGGCTGGTCGAGGGTCCGGAACTGCGCGATGAGGTCGCGGTTGCCGGCGGCGAACATCGCGTCGTAGAGGTCGTGCTTGGAGGTGTAGTAGGAGTAGAGCGACGGTGTGCGCAGGCCGACCCGGTCGGCGACCTCGCGCAGCGACAGGCCCGCGATGCCCTCTTCGGCGGCGACCTGCCACGCGGCCTCGAGGATCTCGGCCCTCGTGCGCTCCTGGCGGCGGGCGACTCGTTCGGACGGTCTCCGAACTGTCTTTGTTTTTCCTAACGCCATTCGCATATTGTGGGTTGGCGCGTCGCTCACGTCAAGAGGTGCAACGACCGGCTGTGGTGCCGAACGCGGCGAACATCCCGCGCCGGCACCACGTGAGTCGCGGGCGGCGGCGATCTCCGCGGCCCGCCCAGACGACGAAGCGGGAGCCCCGTCCTCGGGACTCCCGCTCGTCGTCCTGCGGACGGGTGCGTCAGCGCTGCAGGAGGAAGGTCTCCTGACCCTCCGGCGCCCCACCGCGCACCATCACCATGGCGCCCTTGGTGAACCGGTTGTTGGCGAAGAGGCGCGCGTTGACGCTCTCGCCGGCGTCCAGCTCGAGGAACCGGACCGGCGTGTTGCCAACCCGCAGCGGCGGCTGCATGTTGCCCGCCCCGAAGTCGAGTTCGACACTGTCGCCGGGGCCGCCGAAGTAGATGTCGGCCGCGAAGGCGACACCCACCTGACGCTCCTTGATCGTCTCCGCATCGAGACCGATCTGCTCGCCACAGGCGTTCAGCACCGTGTTGGCGCTGTTCGTCTCGTGGTCGGTGTAGAAGAAGACCGAGCCCGCTCCGGTGGCCAGGTCCTGGGCGACGACGAGGTTCCGACCGTCGCCCAGCGTGTTGGCACCGCCGAGGAACGACTGGTCGACGTTGAAGACGGCGTAGTCCGGCGCGCCGTCGTTGTTCACGTCGATGTCGAACTCGAAGAGCGCCGGAGCCACCGCGTGCGTCTGCCGCTCCCAGGTGTTGACCGCGAAGCTCGCCAGGAGTCCGCTCTCACAGAAGGTCGTCGGAACCTCGGTGAAGGACACACCCGCCGCCCGGAAGTCCGGGGTCGGGGCCTGGCCGCCGCGCGGACCCTCGGGGAGGTCCTCGCTGGTGGCGAGCAGGTTGTAGACCTCGAGGGAGGCGGCGTTGACGCTCTCGTTGCTCAGGGTGAACGCCTGACCGCGGCCCTGCTCGACGTCGATGTCCGCGGCCTTTCGAGGCAGCACGTGCCACGGCAGGTGCAGGTCGGACGCCTCACCCTCACCGGTGAGGGTGACGTAGCCGTCGTACTCGAGCAGGTCGAGCCACGCCGGGTCGGCGCCGGCCGCACCGGAGTTGGCGACCCAGTCGCGCAGCTTGCCGCCGTCGATCGTCAGGGTGACGTCGAAGGTGGCCGAGCCGCCCGCCGGCACCGTGAGCTCGTCGGTCGACAGGCTCGGGGTGACGGCTCCGGTGTCCGCGTCGTCCGCGTACCGGAAGGACGCGGCGACCGAGTAGGAGGCGTCCGCGGCGCCGTAGTTCTCGACCGTCACGGACTTGGTCGCGGTCCAGGTGTCGGGCACGTCGGCGAAGCCGAAGGAGAGCGTGGGCGTGACGCCCTCGGTCTCCCATGCGGACCCGCTGGCCGCGATGGCGCGGTCGACCCGCACCTCGCCGCCGCCGATCCGGGTGATCGGCGCCAGACCCGCGCCGGGCTCGGTGTCGATGTCGGTCTCGGCCGTGTTGACGAGCTTGGCCTTGACCTGCGCCGGAACCAGGTCCCGGTCGTCCGCGAGCACGAGCGCGGCAGAGCCGGCGACCATCGGAGCGGCACCGGAGGTGCCGCCGAACGGCGCGGTGTCGTCGCCGGTTCCGGCGACCGCGGAGACCGAGGCGCCGGGAGCGCCGATCTCGGGCTTGATGGCGTTGTCGAAGTTCATCGACGGGCCGCGCGAGGACGAGCCGACCACCGTGCCGACGAGCGCCAGGCCGTCGGTCGGGTCGATGGTGACGCTCAGACCGCCGGGGATGCCGGCCTTGAGCTGGTTGCTGTCGGCCTGGCTGATCATGTAGCCGGGGATCTCCTGGCAGTCCAGCGAGCCGTCGTTGTCGGGGTCACAGGCCGCCGGGTCGTAGGCGCCGCTGAACGGGGCCTCCGGCGTGACCAGACCGATGATGCCGGCCACGCCGCCGGCGTTGGCGATCGTCGCGATCTTCTGGGTGAAGGAGCAGGCACCGCGGTCCACCAGGACGATCGTCCCCGGAGCGAAGTCCTCTTCGAAGGCGTCACAGCCCAGCAGGTTCCCACCGTTGCCGTCGCCGTAGACGAGGTCACCCTCGACGACGCCCTCGGGGTTGAGAGACCACTCCTGGAACACCCCGTTGATGACGAGAGCCGTCTCGCCGCTCGCGTCCTGGACGGTGAGCTGCGGCAGCACGGCTCCGGGCACCTGCGTCTGGGCGACGCTCAGCGCGGTCGGGGCCGCGGCCGGCGTGCCGGTGACATAGGGCTTGTTGGAGCCGTTGCCAGCCGAGGCGACGGTCAGGACCCCCTCCTCGGTGGCCGCGTCGGTCGCGGCGGCGAGGTCGTCGTCGAAGGCCTGCCCGTAGTTCGAGCCGAGCGACATGTTGATGATGTCGACGTCCTGGTCGACGGCGTACTCGATACCGAGGATGAGGGCCTCCCCGTTGCAGGACGGCGAGACGGCCGAGCAGACCTTGACGCCGATGATCGAGGCGCCGGGCGCAACGCCCTGCTGCCCGGCGATGATGTCGGCGACGTGCGTTCCGTGGCCCTCGAAGTCGATCGGGTCGTCGTCCTCGGTGCGTGGGCCGTTCGGCCAGGTCTCGCCGACGAAGTCGAAGCCCTCGACCACCTTGTCGGTCGGGAAGAGACCGTCGCGGGACTCCGGGTCGGCGTACGCGGCGTCGTAGTCGGCCACGGTCCCGCCACCCCCGAGTCCGACGTGGGTGTAGTCCACGCCCGAGTCGAGCACGGCGACGGTGATGCCCTCGCCCGTGTTGCCGGACTCCTGCACCGCAGTGGCGCCGATGTACGGCACCGTCTCACTCAGGTCGAGCTGGTAGTCGGCGACCTCCTTGACCGAGCTGATGACGCCGGTCTCGACGAGTCCGTCGACCTTCACGCCGTCGATCGTCGCGAACACGGCGTTGAGCACGCGGTCGACGGTGCTGGTGACGGTGCCGCCGGCGGCCTCGACCGCTGCGGTGACCTCGGCCTGCTGGGCGGCGATGGTCGCGGCGTCTCCACCGACCGCCAGGGCGGGCTCGGTCAGCCGGATGCTCACGCGGACCTCGCCCTCGGTGCCGACCAGGCCGTCGTCGACGACGAGGTCGGCTGCGTTCATCGGTTCGTCGAGCCGCAGGTCGGACCAGCGGTCGAGGTTCGGTCCGTCCCCTGGTGTGGCCGCGGCTCCACCGGCGCCACTCACGGCGCCTGCCGCCGCGAGTGCAGCGGCGGCGAGCACCGCGGGCACGCGGCGTCTTCTCGGATGTGACATGTCGCTCCTCAGCGTTCGTGGGCGGTAGCCCACAGCCCGCGGCACGGGTGATCGTCACCGGTGCGCCGCCGGCGGTGCGGATGTGAACAGGACCCCGCGACCGGCGACTCACTCAAGTCCATCCGAGGGTTGTACCCCTGGCCCGCGGCGATGTCCTGTCGTTCATGCTTTGTCACATCTGGTCAGGCTTGGGCCAACACTTGTTCAAGGTTTCACAAGACTTTCGCGATGTCGGGTCAGAGGCTCCCGCTCACGTCACCGCGCTCTCGGGAGAGCCTCCACAGACTGCCGGCGAGCGCGCCCGCGACGGGCGTCCAGAGGAGCCGCTCCGGTCGCGACGGGGACACCGCGTTCATCACGGTGCCCACCCCCGCGAGGATGGCGTATGCGGTGCGCGCCCGAGTGACCGCCGGCGAGTGGGAGGCGGTCGCGGCGGCGACGAGGGCGCCAGCCCACACGAGTGCCGACGCCATACTCGCGGCCCGCAGCTCAGTCGGGAGCACGCGCTCGTGTCGACCGCCCCAGGCGAGGCGCCCCCACGGCGCGCCCGCGGCGAGCGCGAGCTGGAAGGCGACCAGACCGGAGGTGCCGGATACGGCGACCACGCGAGCGCGCCGCACTACGAGGTTCTCTCGCTGTCGACCTGGGCGACCGGAGAGTCGAGCGGACCCTCCTGCGGTCGCACGACGATGTTGCCGACCTTGCGACCGGAGTCGACCCGTCGATGGGCTTGGACGATGTCGTCCATCGGCAACACCGTCTCCAGCGGCACCTGCAACGAGCCGTCTGCGACGAGCCGGATCAGGGCGGCCATGTCCGCCGTGTCCTCGCCGGCCACACCGGCTCTCACGTCACCACGAGCCGTCACCGTGCCCCACAGGTCGGCGGCGACCAGCAGCAGCACTCCATCGGGCCGGAGCAACGGCCGACCGGTCGCTTTCGTCAAGGTGCCGACGGTGTCGACGACGAGGTCGAACCGGTCGGGCAGGGCGGTGACATCGGTGCTCCGGTAGTCCACGACCCCCGACGCGCCAAGGCTGCGCACCAGGTCGGCGTTCGGCTCGCTGGTCACCGCCGTGACGTGGGCACCTGCGATCGCTGCGAGCTGGAGCGCGCTGCTGCCGACCGCCCCCGAGGCGCCGACGACAAGGACCCGGTCACCCGGAGCGACCGACGCCTTCACGTGGAGGAACTGCCACGCCGTCGTCCCACCGAAGAGCACCGCCGCCGCGTCGTCGTGCGAGACGCCCGTCGGCTTGCGGATGAGCCGCTCCGCCGAGACGACCGCCAGCTCCGCGTGGGTGCCCATCCTGGACCCGGCCATCCCACACACCTCGTCGCCGATAGCGAACTGGGCCACACCCGGTCCGACCGACTCGACGACACCCGAGAGGCAGGAGCCCAGGATCTCGCGCCGCGGCCTGGTGACCCCGAAGGCCAGTCGTGCGAACGGTCCGAAGCCGCGGGGGAACCGCGCCGCGCGGAGCCGGGCGTCGGCCGCCGTCACCGCAGTGGCGTGGACCCGGACGCGGACCTCGCCCTTTCCCGGCACGGGCGCCGGCACCTCGCGCACCGACACGACCTCGGGTGGTCCGTACCGCTCGTAGACCGCTGCGCGCATCGACTTCTCCTGACCTTCGGGCGTCATGCACGTGATCGTAGCCTTACATTCGTAAGTCTGGCAATGACCAGATCTCGAGCCCACGGAACCCTGCACGAAGTCGGTACACACATACGATCGGCACGTGCTCGACCCTCGCCTCCTCATCGGCTACCGGATGGTCATCGCCTTGCTCGGCTTCAGCGCGATCGTCACCGAGATCGCGACGCTCGTCGAGCGGGGAGTCTTCACGCCCGCGAACTTCTTCAGCTTCTTCACGATCCAGAGCAACATCCTCGTCGTCGTGACGCTGCTCCTCAGTGCGGTCGCGCTGGCGGCGGGCGACCGCGATCGGTTCGCCACTCTGCGCGCGGCCGTGACCGTGTACATCCTCGTGGTCGGGATCGGCTTCTCGCTGCTGCTGTCCAACC
>JBAUUB010000272.1:0-8203 GCA_049582485.1 Dermatophilaceae bacterium | reverse complement strand
TCGGCCGGTGGAACGAGGTCGGCCCCCGCTACGGCCTTGAAGTGAGCGGACCACCATCCCCGAGTAGTACGGCAACGAGCCCACCACGGGCAGACAGATAGGACGTCCGCTCAGGCCCAGCGAGGCTAGGACGCACCCAGACTCATCCATGCCAGCCCACGGGTGCGTCTACCCGGCGGGAGGTGGGCGCCAAGTAGTCGGCGGCGGACGCGCCGGGTTCGGCGCAGGCAACGGGACCGGCCTCGCGCCGCGTGCCTAGTCGTGATGCTGCACGATGTTGATCACATTGCCGTCGGGCGCGCGCACGAAGAATCGACGTACGCCCCACTGCTCCACGGTCAGTGGGTGCACGATGTCGTAGCCGCGTTGCCGTGCGTCGGCATAGGCCGCCTCGACGTCGTCCACCTTCACCGAGATGACCGGGTTCTCCGGCGCCGTCAGGTCATCCGTCACCAACTGGACCGTGGCACCGGTTTCGGGTGCAGTGAAGCGCGCCACCCACTCCATGTTGAACTCCTCGACGGTCAGCCCGAGATAGTTGGAGTAGAAGCCCTTCGCTGATGCGATATCGGCGACGGGCAGATCAGCGATTATCCCAACGACACGCATCACAGCACCCTTCCAGTGGGGAAGAGCGCCAATCGTCCCACCTGACCCGGACCTGCGTCACTGTGCCGAGCCTGCGCAGTGACGCTCAAGGTGTCTGTGACTGGCTCCTCCACCCTGCACACGACTGCGTGATGTCTGGTGAGCAAGCCAACGTTCGGATGCCTTGTGGTTCATTCTCGTCGCGGTCAGTATGGAAGCGGACGCCGTTGTCGGCATCCGTAGGGGCAGGAGGAGGCGTGCAGAACGTCATGGGCAACTCCGGGGCAATGGGACCGCAGGTGGGACGCAGGGGCGCAGGGTGGTGGCCCTCAAGCAGCGGCGGACCGAATGGATGGACGCGCCGGCAATCACGGGACCGCGCTGCGGCGCCCGGCCCGCGACCACGAGCTTGCGGTGCCCCACCCGAGCGAGGGGAGGACAGGGACCCTGACAAAGGCAAGTCCGGCAAGGGGAAGGGATCCCGGCCGGGTGGGGAGATCCTGTTCTTCGCCTATACGATCTCGGGCACTGAGCCCACGTCGCAGGAGGACATCTTCGGAGTTGATGCGGCCACCGGTACGGTTCGTCGCCTCACCGACCATTCCAGCGGGGTGCCCTTCGTTTCCGACCGCGACCCTGACTGGTCGCCGGACCGGAGCCGGCTGGTCTTCATGAGCGGGGAGGCCGCGAACCCGATGCACCTTCCGGTGATCTCGGCATCGGGGGCTCCGATAACCGACCTGCCGGTGGAAGGGACCACGCCGGTGTGGATGGATGATGCGACGGTCGCCTGCGCGGTGCACCTCTCCGGCCCAGGTGGGCCATGGGACCGAGCCGATCTGGTCACGGTGGACGTGCCCAGTGGCGGGGTCCGTCCACTCACCGCGATGGCGTCTGGTCACTACCTCGGGGAGCCGGCGTGGCACCCGTCATCCGGGCTCGCAGCCACGCTGTCTGTTTACGACCCGCTCACCATGTCATTCGACGGTCAGCATCTGGTCCTGGCCGAGGCCGCGGCCGTGGCGGCCGTCCTGGCCGGCGGCCCGCCACTGAGCGGCACCGACTTCGTCGAGGTCGCTCCCGGCTACCAGTGGGGCGCCGGGCCGGCGTGGTCACCGGACGGTTCGCTGCTGGCATTCAGCGCAACCCGTGCGTGCGCCACGACGGAACCGGACGGCACTCCTTTCCTCCAGATGGACCTCGCCATGCTCACTGTCGCCACTGGTGCAGTCGAGTGGGTCACCGACGACACCTCGGGCGAGTACGACGACGGACTCAACGACGGCTCTCCCTCGTTCTCCCCAGATGGGCGGTGGCTGGCCTGGGTTCGCGGGCATGAGGACGACTGGACTCGGATCCTGGTCAAGCGACTCGACCATCCGGGCAAAGCCGGGGTTCTCCTCGACGGCGGGGACTGGTTCCGGTGGGGCCTCAGCTGGTAAGCCCTCCGCCGACATCGCGAAGACGTTCTGCCGGGTCGATCGAGAGGCGAAGAGTCGCCCTACCGCGCTTCTTCGTCGAGTTCGAGAATGCGGGTATCTCCGCGAAACATCGAGGTGCGGTCAGGGAGTGCACCTGGAATTGTCGGAGAAAGCGCAATCGTCGGGCAGGCGAGATTCATCATCCAGCCGCTTTGCTCGAAGTGAGTATCGTCAACAACGGGACAGGTCCAGCCGACATCAAAAGTCAAATTCCGTAGTCAAATGGCAGTCAGCAACTCACAGGATGCGGTCCAGCAGAAAAGACCGATCGGTCCAGTTTCGCCTTGGGCCGAGTCGGGCGCGCCAGGGAGGGAAGTCGGTCATGCCCATGACAGTCCACATCAAGACCCACACCAACCACTACCTTCAGGCAGACCAGGGAGGGGGCCAATCGTTCACGGCTCGAGGTGAGTGGCCGCACGAGTGGGAGACCTTAACGGTCGTACCGGACGCCGGCCCATGGGCCGATATCCAGGACGCCGGCCGAGTCCGGCTGCGTGCAGCCGACGGGCACTACGTCGCGGTCCGCCGCGACCGGGTCCTCGATGCCTCTTCGCAGGACCCGGCCTCGCCTGACACCGGGTTCACCATCGTGCTCGCCCCTGGCGAGCCGCGGCAGTTCGGGCACTTCAGCCGGTTCGCGCTGCGAGCCGCCAACGGCCGGTACGTGTCAGCAGACGGTGGCGGCAACGGCCAGCTCGTCGCGAACCGCTCGAAGGTCGGACCGTGGGAGACCTTCGAGGCTCATCTACACCCGGAGCCGCCCGACTCATGCCTCACCACTGGCATCCGCACGCACAGCGGCATGCACTTTCTGCGCGCGCTCAACGGCGGCGGCGGTGAACTGTCAGTGCAGGGGGCGTTGCTCTCTGACCGGGAGACGTTCGACATCCTTGCTGCCGATCGAGCCGCCCGCGGCTTCCCCGACGGAGGCCGCGTCAACATCCGCACCGACTCCTGTCACTACCTGCATGCCCAGAACGGCGGCGAAGAGCAGGTCACCGCCGACGGGGTCGGCCCAGGTCCGTGGGAGACCTTCCGACTGGTCGTACCCGGTCGTCGACCATGGTTGCGGCCCAATGGCACGTTCGGGCTGCGGGTCCACAACGGACAGTACGTCGAGGCTCGGCACGACAACGACATCGCGGTGATCGCGACCGCGACCGCTCAGTCGGAGTCGGGGATATTCACCGCCTCGAGCGCCCCGGTCTACCGGGCACCGATGAACCAGTACATCGGGACAGCCCTGGAGGAGGAGACGACCTCCTCCCCAACGTTCGTGGCGATGCGAAACCCCGGCCAACTCGTCCCCACTGCGCGGACCGGCACCTTCTTGATCCATCTCGTGACAGAAGCGCGCGTGGGAACACCTGGCAGCCGACTCGAGGTCCAGATCCGTGTGGGCACCCAGGTGGCAAACCCCGGCCCGGCGGTCCTGGCCAGCAGCACCACCTACTCAGGGTGCAGCTATGCCGCTTGGCTCGGCCCGCTCGAACCTGGCCCGCACAGCATCCAAGTCCAGTGGCGCGTGACCGCCGGCGACGCCTACGTGCGCAAGGCCCTGCTCGCAGTGCAGGTGGCGCCCGACTGAACGACGGCGGGTACGACGACCACGAGGCCCGCTGCCAGGCCCCACACCATCACTCTGAGCACAACTGCTGTGCCGACGTCCGAGCCGCACCCTTTGGCCTACGCGAGCCCGAAACCACGTGAACTGACTCGAATTGAACCGACGCACAACGAAGAGACAGACCGCATCAAGAAGGTCCACAGTCACGCAGGCGTGCGACCAGCGCCCTTCCGCCGACAGTCGACCGGTTCTGGCTTGCCGTGTGCGAATGGTCGTTCAGACTGTTGATCCCGGTCACCCAGGGGCAGGTGTCACTCCCGCGTCAGGCTGACGGCGCCTCGCCTCCTATGCCAGAACAGACTGATGCCGAGGGCCAGCAGAGCGGAGACCCAGAGCCCGGCTTCGGCTTGAATCCAGCCCGCCGAGTCGGGGATGACTGATGCGGCGATGACCGAGGCAAGCATCGAGAGCCCGAAGCCGGCAAGAACCCCCACGACGGCGCCGAGGACCTTGAAGGTGACGGAGCGATCAGCCGCAACGGCAACTCCCAGTGCGGCGAACGCGACAACGATGGAGACAAGGCCCACCACGTAGAGCGGACCCTCGAGGGGGCTCTGATCCAGACCGCCGGCAGTCCCGATGGCGACGGCCTTCAGCCCCCACGCAACCACCGCGACGCCGGCCGCTAGCACGGCTAGTCGTGATGCTGTCATCCATCGAGGCTAGCCGTGAGGGCCGATCGACGCAGTGTTCGAAGGGTGCGTGCCGACGACCTGAAGAGCCCGTCTCGCGTGATATCGCCGCCTACGACTGGATCCTGGCGGGCTCGGCTGCGCTCCGCTCCGCACGCCGGCCTGATCTGCCTGTGGTCGTCGAGAACGAGGAGTCGGGGGGCGCCACATCGACCTCTGGGTGTCCACGGAGGACTGACCACTTCCAGGACGGGCGGCTGCAGCCGGTCGTGGATGTCGTGCACAGGTTCGGGCGGTGAACGGCCTCCCGAGCCGCGGGCGACCCGCCTCACCGTGCATCACCACCGGGGCCGCCCACCAGACCCGAGCCGCGGGCTCCATGGGTTCCTGATCGGGCGAGCAGCGCCGACCCCGACCGATCAGCCGACCTGCTGGGCCGACCAGGAGCCGTGCATCCGCGAGTACACCCCTCCGGCACCGACCAGCTCACGGTGGGCGCCGATCTCGACGATCTCACCGCGGTCGACGACCACGATCACGTCGGCCGCCTCGGCGGTGGAGAGCCGATGGGCGATCGCGACCGAGGTGCGCCCGCGGGTCAGGCCGTCGAGGGCTCGTTGGACCCGGACCTCCGTCGAGGGGTCGACCGCTGACGTCGCCTCGTCGAGCACGAGGAGGTCGGGGTCCGCGAGATAGGCCCGAGCGATCGCGACGAGCTGGCGCTCGCCCGCCGAGAGGGACTCGCCGCGCTGGCCCACCTGGGTCGCCAGGCCGCGCGGCAGACCCTCGATCCAGGCGTCGAGACCGAGCTCGGTGATGGCGAGCGCGATCTCGTCGTCGGTCGCAGACGGCTTGCCGAAGCGGATGTTGTCTGCGAGGTCGGCGTCGAAGAGGAACCCCTCCTGGGGCACCAGAACGACCCGCTCACGCAGGCTCCGGAAGGCGATCCGGCGCAGGTCCACCCCGTCGAGCAGCACCCGCCCGCGGGCGGGGTCCATCAGCCGGGTGAGCAGCTTGGCGAGGGTCGTCTTCCCAGAGCCGGTCTCCCCCACGACCGCGACCTTGGTATGCGGTGGGATCGTCAGGTCGAGGTCGTGCAGCACGAGGTCCCCGCCCGGGTAGGCGTACGACACGTCCTCGAAGCGGACCGTGATGGGTCCACGCTGTTGCACGACCCCGCCGTCCCCGGGATCGGACACGTCCGCCGGGGTGTCGATCACGCCGATGACGCGGCGCCACCCGGCGACGGCGTTCTGCATCTCGTTGAGGATCTCGGTGGCCATCAGGACCGGCTGGGTGAACAAGTTGACGAGGAAGAGAAAGGCGAGCAGCTCACCGAGGCTGATCTGGCCTCGGGTGGCGAGGACGGTGCCGACGACGAGCACGACCGCGGTGGTGAACCCGGCGAACGCCTGACCAGAGACGAAGGCGATGACGGAGCGGATCTGGGCGCGGATCGCCGAGGCGCGGTGCTCCTCGATCGAGACGTCGATCCGCTCGGCGGTGCGGTCCTCCACGCCGTACGCGCGGATCGTCGTCGCGCCGACGATGGACTCGCTGACCGCACCGAGCAGGTCACCGACGCGCGCGCGCACCGCGCCGTAGGCTCTGCCGAGCATCGGCTGGAAGCGCCGGACCAGGAAGACCAACGGGACGAAGCAGAGATAGACCACCAGCGCCAGGATCGGGCTGTAGACCACCATCAGCACGGTGGCGAGGAAGATCTGTGCCGCACTGATGAGCAGCATCAGTCCACCGAACTGGACGAACATCGAGATGGTGTCCACGTCGCTCGTCACCCGAGAGACGAGCGCCCCACGCCGCTCGGTGCTCTGGGTGAGCACCGACAGGTCGTGGATGTGGCGGAAGGCCTTCATCCGCAGCGTCGCCAGACCGGACTCGGCCGCCGTGAACAGGCGCACGTTGACGGCGTACTGGGCGAGTGAGGTGAGCACGACGACCCCGGCCGCGATCGTGATCGCCGTCGCCACGAAGCCGAGGTCTGGTCCGCCCTCGGCGAGGATGCCGTTGTCCGTGGTCTGTTGCACGACGAACGGGATGAGCACCCGACCCACGGTGGCGACCACGGCCAGGACGATCGTCAGACCCAGACCCACGCGGATCTCCGGCGAGAGCTCGAACCCGCGCCGAAGCGTCGCCAACGTTCCGAGCGAGCTCTGCTGCTCGATGCGGCTGCTCGCGAGAACATCGTCAGACTTCTCGGCCCCGCTCACGATGCCTCCTCCTCGGTCGCCGCGACCGCGGCCCGCTCCGCGGCCTCGCGGGCGTAGGCCTGGACCAGGTTGGCGTAGCCCGTACACCGACCGATGAGATCGTCATGCGTGCCGCGGTCGACGACTCGGCCGTGCTCGATGTAGACGACCTGGTCGGCCAGCAGGATCGTCGCCATCCGATAGGCGACGACGAGGACCGTCATGCCCTCGCGGGCCTCGCGCAACCCGGCGAGGATGGCCTGCTCGACCGAGGGATCGACGGCGCTGGTCGCATCGTCGAGGACGAGCAGGCGCGGATGGCGCCAGATGGCCCGGGCCAGCGCGATGCGCTGTCGCTGGCCGCCGGACAGCGTGCCCCCTCGCTCGCCGATGACGGCGTCCAAGCCGGCAGGCAGGGCCTTGACGAAGGCGTCCGCCTGGGCGATGCGCAGCGCCTCCCACACCGACTCGTCGGTGCCATCCTCACCGAGGGTGACGTTGCCGCGAACGGTGTCGTCGAACATGAACGTCTGTTGGGCGACGAGGGTGGCGACCGCGGGGATCTGCCCCTGGGCGAGCCGACGCGCCTCGACACCGTCGATGACCACCGATCCCGCCTCGGCGTCGACGAGCCGCAGGGCGAGGTTGGTCAGGGTCGTCTTGCCCGAGCCCGTCGGCCCGACGAGCGCCGTCGTGCTGCCGGCCTCGACCTCGAGGGTGACGCCGTGGATGGTCGGCTGCTCCTCCCCCTCGTGTCGGTAGACGACGTCGTGCAGCGCAGACGACGCCGGCCCGCCGCTGGGGGGCAGGGTCTGGTCGCCGAACGACATACTGCCCTCGGCCTGGAGCACCCGTTGGACCCGGTCATAGCCCACGACCGAGCGCGGGATCTCGGCGAGCACCCAGCCGAGGGCTCGCACGGGGAAGGCCAGAATGGAGAACAGGTAGGCCATCTGCACCACCTGCGCGGCGGTCAGCTCACCCCTGGACACCTGCCACGCGCCGACGCCGAGCACCGCGAGGGTCCCGAGCGTCGGGATCGCCTCGATGACCGGTTCGAAGGTCCCTCGGGTCCGTCCGACCTGGATGAGCGCGTCGCGCAGCTCGTACGTCCTGGCACGGAACCGCTCGGTCTCCTCGTCCTCGCGGCCCATCGACTTGACGATCAACCCGGCTTCGAACGACTCGTGGGCGACCTCGGCGACCTCGGCGCGCAGCTGCTGGGCCCGGGTGATCCGCGGCGACATGAACCGCTGGAAGATGACGTTGGCGAGGAAGAGGCCGGGGAAGACCAGCAGCCCGATGAAGGCGAGGAAGGGGTCCAGCAGCACCATCATCACCCCGGCGATGACGAGCATGACGACCACGCCGATCGCCATGGGCAGCGGGTTGAAGACCTGCCAGGTGGCTTCGACGTCAGCGTGTGCGTTGGACAGCAGCTGGCCGGACGGATGGGCGTGGTGCCACGAGAGCGGAAGGCGCAGGTACTGTCGCGTCACTCCGCGTCGGTAGTCGGCCTGCAGGTTGAAGCCCGCGACCGTCGCGAAGACGCGGCGCAGGATGACCCCGACGACGCTGACGGCGAGGATCGCGACGAGCACGCCGAAGATGAGCCACAGTCCCCCAGCGGCGATCGAGCCCGCCTGCACGGCGGGCTCG
>JBAUUB010000271.1:0-2837 GCA_049582485.1 Dermatophilaceae bacterium | reverse complement strand
CCGCCCGACGGCTGCCGCTGGAGGACGCGCCCGTCACCGTCGACCTGGACGCCGCAGGCGTGATGGCCGTATGCGGTGCTCCCGCAGGTGCAACCGCTGACGCGGTCGTCGGCCAGCTGCTCGTCCTGCACCCACCGCGCGAGCTGCGGCTCTGGACCGACCGAGTCGGGTGGGCCCGCGCGCCGCACACCCGGACGGGCTCGGCGGAGGAGCTGCTCGTGGATGCGGCCACGACGATCCGCCGGCGCCTCGACGGTGTCGCTGATACGCGCGGCGGGCCCGAGGGGTCCGCGGTGGTGCTCGTGGTCGACGGCGGGGCGCTGTCACCGCAGGCGTGCGAGGCGCTGACGGTGGTCGCCGAGCACGGCCCGGCCGCAGGGATGGTGGCCCTCGTCGTCGGGGGAACGATCCCCGGGGCACCCGCGGCTCTCGTGATCTCCAACGGCGGCGCCGCGGTGCTGTGCCGCCGTGACGAGCCCGACCAGCCCCTCGTGGTCGACGCCGTCGGCCCGGACTGGGTCGGGCGAGTCGTGGCGGGGCTGACACCGTTGCGGGACGGCGGCGGTGACGGCGCGCTCCCCGATCGGGTGGCTCTGGCAACGGTGCTCGGGTCCACCGCCGTGCCGGAGCGTTGGTCCGCACCCGGGGACGGTGCCGTCGCGACCCTCGGCGCCACCTCGACCGGGCCGCTCGTCGTCGACCTCGCGTCCTCGGGCCCGCATGTGCTCGTCGGAGGCACGACCGGCTCGGGCAAGTCCGAGCTGCTGCGCACCCTCGTCGTCTCCCTGGCCGCGGCCCACCCCCCGGAGGACGTCGCCGTCGTGCTCGTCGACTACAAGGGCGGGTCCGCGTTCGCCGGGCTCGACGACCTGCCGCACATCGTCGGCGTCGTGACCGACCTGGACCCCGGCCTGACGACGCGGGCGCTGACGTCGCTGCGCGCCGAGGTCCACCGCCGTGAGGAGCTGTTCGCCCGCTGCGGTGCAGCGGACATCGTCGCCTACCGTGCCGCCTCGCGCCGCGCCCCGGAGACGCTGCCCCATCTGGCCCGGCTGATCATCGTCGTCGACGAGTTCCGCGCCCTCGCCGACGAGCTGCCCGAGTTCGTCACCGGGCTGGTGCGACTCGCTGCCGTGGGGCGCTCGCTCGGCGTCCATCTCGTGCTGGCGACGCAGCGACCGGCGGGGGTGGTCACCGCCGACATGCGTGCCAACCTCGGCCTGCGGATCGCGCTGCGCGTGCGGGACCGGGGCGACTCACAGGACGTCATCGAGTCCGACGCCGCCGCGCGGCTCCCCCGCTCCGTTCCCGGCCGGGCGGTGCTGCGCTGGGGCGGGGAGCCGCTCGTCGAGCTGCAGACGGCCTCGGTCTCGGACGCCACCACCCGCGACGTCCGGCAGAGCGTCTCGGTGAGCTGGTCCGACGGGTCGGTCACCACCCGCGACTTCCCGCTCGATGACGTCGCGCCGCCGACGGACCTCGTGGCCACCATCGCGACCACGGCACGCCGGGACGGCCGGGCCGCTCCTCCCTCGCCGTGGCTGCCCCCGCTCCCGGACCGGCTCCGGCTCGGCGACCGCGACCCCGACGGCGCCTGGGCGTTGGCCGACGAGCCGGCCGCCCAGAGGCAGGGCGTGCAGGAGCTCGACCTCGCGGCCCAGCCACATGTCGCGGTGAGCGGCACCGTGCGCTCGGGCCGCTCGACGACGGCCCTCTCGCTCGCGTGTGCCGCACTCGCCGCCGCCGGAGTGACGACCCACGTCGTGGCCGTCGCCGATCCGACGGGCCCGCTCGGTCGGCTCGACGGCCTGCCCCACACCGTCGGCGTGGTCGACCGGGCCGCTCCGGCGGAGGTCGCGTGGTTCGTCGAGCGCCTCGGCGAGGAGGTGCGCGCCCGGCGCTCCGCCGGGTGGTCGCATCACCTGCTCGTGGTCGTCGACGGCTGGGACGTCCTGGCCGAGACCTGCGACGCCGTCGACCACGGTGCGCTGACCGACCGGCTGCTCGCCGTGATCCGGGAGGGGCACGCCCTCGGGCTGCGCGCCGTGATCACGGGCGACCGCAGCGTCCTGACCGGACGCGTGGCACGCACCGCGGAGCAGCGATACCTGCTGCACCCCGCCGATCCCACCGACCTCGCGATCGCCGGGGTCCCGCACAGTGCCCACCCCGGGCACTGGCCCGCCGGCCGGCTCCTGCGGGTGGCCGACGGGGTGCAGCTGCAGGTGATCCCCCGCACGCCGGATGACCGGCCGGCCGTGCCGCCCTCCGCTCCCCCGTGGCGGGTCGACCGGCTGCCCGTCCGGGTCGACCTCTGCGACCTGCCTTCTGTGTCCGGTGCGCTCGTGCTCGGCCGCACCGCCGACCACGGCCTGCTCACCGCGGGAGAGCCGGGGCGTCGACGCGTGCTCGTGGTCGGCAGTGCCGGCTCGGGTCGCACGAGCACGCTGGCAGCCATCGCGGGGCAGGCCACCCGGGCGGGGCGCCGGGTCTGTGTCGTCGGGGACGCCCACTCCGGCCTCGTCGAACGTCTCCGGAGGACCGGAGTATGCGCCGATCACCTCGACTGGGACGCCCCCGACGACCTCGTGCGGCTTCGGCGCGCCTGCCCCGACCTGGTCGTCCTCGCCGACGACGTCGACCGCGCCCCGGAGAGCACCGCGGCGCGCGCCGTGACCGAGATGGCCGACCTGGCCGAGCGTGACGGCGGCCTGGTCGCCGTGTCCGGTGACGCGGCCGCGCTCGCGATGCGCACCCGCGGGATCGGCGCCGCCGTCGGCCGCGGACGCGTCGGCATCGTCCTCGGCGCACCGACCGCGCTGGACGCGGACCTGTTG
>JBAUUB010000270.1:0-10451 GCA_049582485.1 Dermatophilaceae bacterium | reverse complement strand
TCGACCCGCACGCCGCCGTCAAACGAGCCGCCAAAGCGCGCGCGGAGCGGCGGGTCACGATCCGACCCGCACCGGAGACGATGACCTACCTGAGCGGGCTGCTGCCCGTCCAGGACGGCGTGGCCGTGTACGCCGCCTTGGATGCCGCGGCCAAGGCCGCCGCCGCCTCCGGCGATGGCCGCTCCCGGGGGCAGGTGATGGCCGACACCCTCGTCGCCCGCGTCACCGGCGTCGCCGGCGCCGAGCACCCGGTCGAGCTGCAGCTGATCATCACCGACCGGAGCCTAGTGGGCGGCGGCGACGAACCCGCCCTGGTGCCCGGGTACGGACCCATCCCCGCCGGCACCGCCCGCCGCTGGATCCTCTCCCTCCTCGACGATGACGACCAGGACCAGCCAGACCCGCAGGTGCGGGCGCGGCGGTTCGAGAAGGGCCGGGTCTGGTTGCGCCGCCTCTACACCAGCCCCGACGGGAGGCACCTGGTCTCCCTGGACTCCACACGCCGCTCCTTCCCGCGGCTGCTGCGACGGCTGGTCGAGACCGCGACCGGACCTGCGCCACCCCGTACTGCGGAGCCGCGATCCGGCACATCGACCACACCATCCCCCACCGCGACGGCGGCCCGACCAGCTACCTCAACGGGCGCGGCGTGTGCGCCGCGTGCAACCACGCCAAAGAAGCACCCGGCTGGACCGCAGCAGTCACCGACACCACCCTCACCGAGCACGACCCGACCGAGGACACGGCGGACACGGCGACCCGGCGACGCGAAGTCACTCTGACCACCCCCACCGGACACACCTACACCAGCCACCCACCACCGGTCGGGCCCGAAGGAGAGGACAAGTCGCCAGCAGAGTCAGCAGAGACAGAGACGGAGACGGAGACGGTGGCTAATGCAGTGCCCGCTTGAGCGCGGCGATCCGGCCCGCCCAGATGCGCTGCGAGAGATCGGCATCGGGAGCGAAGGTCTCACTCGCGTGATAGCTGCCCGGATGCACATGCAGCTCGCACGAAACCCCGGTCTGCATGAGTCGTTGGGCGAAGGCGATGTCCTCGTCGCGGAACATGTCGACCGTGCCGACGTCGATGAACGCCGGCGGCAGGCCGCTGAGGTCCTGGGCGCGGGCGGGGGCGGCGTACTGGTCGGCCTCCTTGCCGCCGAGGTACCACTCCCACGCCTCGAGGTTGCCGGACCGGTCCCAGATGCCGATGTCGGTGATCTCGTGGGTGGACGGCGAGGTGTTCGTGTCGTCGATCATCGGATAGATCGGCATCATGAACGACAGCTGCGGCCCACCCCGGTCCCGAGCGAGCAGGACGGTGCCCAGCGCGAGCCCACCGCCCGCACTGCCGCCGTAGATCGCCATCCGTCCGGCGTCGATCCCGAGCTCCTCCGCGTGCTCGGCCGTCCACGCGAGTCCGGCGTAGCAGTCCTCGACCGGCGCAGGGTGCGGGTTCTCCGGGGCCAACCGGTAGTCGACCGAGACGACGACCGCGCCGACCTCGTGGCAGATCCGCATCGCACTGCCCTCTTCGCCCTCGACCGTGCCGAGGACCATGCCGCCGCCGTGGATGTAGTACACGCCGGGGAGCGGGCCGCTCGCACCGTCGGGCCGGTAGATCCGCACCCGGAGCTCTGGCGCCCCTTCCGGGCCGGGCACCATGCGGTCCTCGATGCTGACGCCCGGGTTCTCCGGTGCCGGCATCATCGCGAGCATCTGGTCGACGGTGGCCCGCCGGGCGGCGATGTCGGGGATGGCGTTGAAGCCCCCCGGCAACGCCTCCAGCAGCTGGTCCAGCGGCTCCCGACACGGCGGGTCGATCAGGTCGCGGCGAGAGATGTCGGATGGCTGGGCGGGTGTCGACATGGGGACTCCATTCACTCGGCGTCGTTGCAGGGTGGAGTCAGCCAACCAGATGTCCCACGTCGCGAACAGCCCTCAGTCCACGTCCCGCTGCATCGAGGCGAAGGTCCGAACCGTCCGGAAGCCGAGCCGCTCGTACAGCCGCGTGGCGCCGGTCGGGCTCGCGGAGTCGACGTCAAGGCGAGCCGTCGCGTACTCCCCGGTCCCGATCGCGCGCTGCAGCGTGCGCGCCAGACAGGCGGCCGCCAGCCCGCGACCGCGGGCCTCCGGTCGGGTGCCCACGATCGTGACGTACAGCTCTCCGGGGACGAACTGGCTCGCCAGGACGTAGGCCAGGACGCGCCCGCCCTCGTCATCGACGGCCAGGCTCGACAGGTCGGGTCGACCACTCGTGGACCTCCAGTAGTGCGCCCACTGCTCGGCCGTGATGTCCGTCGCTCCCCAGTGGTCGGCGAAGGCCGCGTTGTGCGCGAGCAGCGTCGCCTCCTCCAGATCGTCGGTCTCGCTGACGATCGAGTAGCCGTCGACCGCGACGTCCGGCAGCGGTTCCCCGGGCAGCGGTCGGGTGAGGTCGTTGAAGTACCGGACGACCGCATACCCGCGGTGGACCAGCAGGCGCCGCACCTGCGCCCCCTCGACACCCCCCGACGCCCGCAGGTATGCGGCGGTCCCCGGGTGCCGCTCTCTCGCCAGGGCGGTGGCTCGCTCCTCCATCCGGCCCATCAGCTCGCGCCCGATCCCGCGGCCGCGCCAGTCCTGGTGCACCCCACCCATGCCGACGTGACAGCGAACCCGGCCTTCGTGGTCGGGAGTCATGCTGACCGAGACGATGCCGTAGGCCACGAGCCGGTCACCGTCCCAGATGGTCCAGCTGTCGGTCTCCGGAGTGAAGCCGGGCTCGCCGAGCTCCTCGGTGAGGATCTCGGGAGTGAACACCTCGCCGGTGTCGTCCACCTTGGCGAGGTGGTTCATCAGCTCGTGCCACGCTCCGACGTCGTCGGTCCTGAGGTGGCTCCAGCGCAGTGCGGTCTCGACGGTCATCCGTCCATGGTGGCCCGCGCCCGCCGCGTTCGGCTACCGCTTTTCGCCGGACGGCGGACCCCTACGATGACGGCCATGGAATCGCTGCTCACCGACCACGAGATCGAGGCCTACCACCGTGACGGCGTCCTCGTCGTCCGCGGAGTCCTCTCCCCGGACGAGGTCGAGCTCGCGCGCGAGGGCATCCAGGCGGTGCTGCGCGAGAGCGGCATGCTCACGCAGGTCGCGAGCGGGATCGACGACCCCGGCCGGTTCGTCGAGGACTTCCGCCGATGGCAGCAGGTCCCGCAGATCGAGCGGCTCGCGCTGCACTCCGACGTGCCGCGATACGCCACCGAGCTCCTTTCGCGCTGGACCCCGGCAGGGCAGCCGGTGCGGTTCTACCACGACCACGTCCTCGTCAAGGAGGGCGGCACGAAGCAGCGCACGCCCTGGCACCAGGACCAGCCGTACTACAACGTCGACGGTCATGGCACGAGCGCCTGGATCCCGGTCGACCCCGTCCCGTTCGAGGGCTGCCTCGAGCTCGTGGCCGGAAGCCACGACGGGCCGTGGAAGATGCCGCGAACCTTCCTCGACGGCAAGGCCAAGTGGTTCCCCGAGGGGACCCTCGAGGAGCTGCCGGACATCGACGAGGCGCGCGACGCATACGGCATCCGCGCGGCCGACCTGCAGCCGGGCGACGCGATCTTCTTCGACTTCCTCACCATCCACGGCGCCCCCGGCTTCCCGTTCCAAGGGCGTCGCCGGGTGCTGTCGCTGCGCTACCTCGCCGGCGACGCGACGCACGCCCCGCGCGACTGGGTGACCTCGCCGCCGTTCGACGAACTCGTCGGCGTCATCCCGCGCGGTGCGCCGATGGACGACCCGTTGTTCCCTACGGTTTCGTCGCCCGGATGAACGCGCTCGCGAACGAGTCCTCCAGGGCGGTGACCGCCTGGTCGGAGGTCATCCCCTCGGGCAGGTGCGACGGGTCCAGCTGACCTGCCATCGCCTCGAGGTCGGCCCGGTCGTACCGACGGGTCACCTCAACCGATGGCTGCTCGAAGCCGGCGGCCTCGAGGCGGGTGAGGTAGTCGCTGTCCAGCAGCGCGCCGGAGATGCATCCGGTCCACAGCGCCACCACACCGCGCAGCGACTCGTCGATCTCACGGGTCAGCACGATGTCGGAGACCGCGAAGCGCCCGCCCGGCCGCAGCACACGGAACGACTCGCGCAGCACGGCGTCCTTGTCCGGACTGAGGTTGATGACGCAGTTCGAAATGACGACGTCGACCGACGCGTCGGGAAGGGGCACGTCCTCGATCGAGCCGAGCATGAAGGTCGCGTTCTCGATTCCCGCCTCGGACCGGTGGCGCTCGGCCAGCTCGAGCATCTCGGCCGTCATGTCCAGGCCGTATGCGGTGCCCCCCGGAGCGATCCGCTTCGCCGAGAGCAGGACGTCCAGTCCGCCTCCCGAGCCGAGGTCGAGGACGTCCTCGCCGGGTCGGAGCTCGGCGAGCGCGGTCGGGTTGCCGCAGCCGAGCGATGCGGCGACGGCGGAGTCGAAGGGCGTGTCGGCGTCGTAGTTGCCGACCGTGATCGGGTCCGATGCGGGGTCGGTGCCACAGCAGGAGGCGGAGCCCTCGTCGGTCGCCGGCCCGCAGCACGATGTGGCGGCTCCCGCGAGGGAGAGGGAGGCGGCGGCGGCGTAGCGGTCGCGTACGGCCTCGCGGACCTGGTCGTCGGAGAGACGGGTGCTCATGGTGGCCCCTTCGCTTGTCTTGATGGATATCGAATCAACAATGCCACTGTGCTCCTTGTTTCGACATCTGTCAAGATAGAGGGATGGGTCCGACCGACATCAGCATCACCGAACGCCCGGAGTGGGCCGACACCGTCGCATGCTGTGGTCTGGCGACGTCACCGGTCGGTGAGGCGGACGCCGAGCGCCTGGCGCTGATGTTCAAGGCGCTCGGCGACCCCGTGCGGCTGCGGCTCGCCTCGATGATCGCCTCTGCCCCGGAGGTCTGCGTCTGCGAGCTGACCCCCGCGTTCGACCTCTCCTCGGGCACGATCTCCCATCACCTCAAGGTCCTTCGGGATGCCGGCCTCGTGGACAGCGAGAGGCGCGGCACCTACGTCTACTACCGCGTCCGCCCGGAGGCGCTCGCAGCACTTGCCGCTCTGGTCTCACCCGGCTGACGCATACCTCTGGCAGGCTTGCCGTCATGCCTGGGACCTGGTTGCGTGACGCCGTCATCTACGAGATCTACCCGCAGTCCTTCGCCGACAGCGACGGTGACGGGATCGGCGACCTGCGCGGAGTCATCGACCGGCTCGACCACATCGCCTCGCTCGGGATCGACGCGATCTGGTTCAACCCCTGCTTCGAGTCGCCCTTCGTCGACGCCGGATACGACGTGTCCGACTACCTGCGGATCGCCCCGCGCTACGGCACCAACGACGACATGGTCGAGCTCGTCGACAAGGCGAGGGAGCGCGGGATCCGCGTCATCCTCGACCTCGTCGTGGGGCACACCTCGATCGAGCACCCGTGGTTCCAGGCGGAGCTCGCCGCTGACGGGCCGAGCCCTGAGGGTGACCGCTACATCTGGCGGGAGACCGAGCCGGAGACGGGCTGGGACGTGGACCTGCCCGGCATCCCAGCGTGGGTGCCCTCCCCGGGCCCGCGCCGGGGCTGGTACCTGAAGAACTTCTACGACGAGCAGCCCGCTCTGAACTTCGGCTGGGTGCATACCGACCCGGCCCACCCGTGGCGGGACGCGATGGACGCCCCCGGCCCGCAGCGCAACAAGCAGGCCCTGCGCGACATCCTCGACTTCTGGTTCGGCAAGGGCGTCTCGGGCTTCCGGGTCGACATGGCCTTCTCGCTCGTCAAGGACGAGGGCCTGACCGAGGGGGAGAAGGCCTCGGCGCTCATCTGGCGGGAGATCCGCGACTGGATGGACCAGGCCTACCCCGATGCCGTACTCATCCCCGAAGGCGCTGAGCCGCGCACCGGCGGCCCGTTCGCGTTCGACGCCGACTTCGCACTCGTCATCATGGCCGCCCACGCGAGCCTGTTCGACGACCACTCGGCCGGCATCCTGCCCTGGCAGGAGCCGCGGCCGCCGTTCTTCGCCGCCGAGGGCGAGGGGTCGACGGGGACGTTCCTCGACCTGTGGGCGCTCTGGCGCGCGGAAGACCCGCAGCGCCCGGTGATCCTCGCCACCGCCGACCACGACTTCAACCGGCTCCGGTGCGGCGGGCGAACCCCCGAACAGCTCGGCGCCGCCCTGACGTTCATCTTCACCTGGGGCTCGATCCCGAGTCTCTACTACGGCGACGAGATCGGGATGCGCTACCTGCCCGACATGCCGGACGTCGAGGGCGCGATCTGCAACCCCGACTACAACCGCGCCGGCTGCCGGACGCCGATGCAGTGGGACGACGGCCCGAACGCCGGATTCTCCACCGCAGACCCGACCGACCTCTACCTCCCGATCGACCCCGACCCCGACCGCCCGACGGTCGCCGCGCAGGACGGTGCCGATGGCTCGACGCTCGAGCTCGTCCGGGAGCTCATCGCCCTGCGCAAGCGCACCCCCGCGCTCCAGGGGCACGCACCCACGACGGTCCTCAGCGACGGCTACCCCTTCGCGTGGACGCGCGGCGAGGACCACCTCGTCGTCGTCAACCCCCGCCACGAGCCGGCCGTCCTGGAGACCGACGAGACCGCCGGCATGCGGCCGATCTTCGGCTCCGGGGCCCGCCTGAGCGACAGTGGGGTCGAGCTCGACGGCTTCGGCTACGGGATCTTCGCCCGCTGAGCCGGCGCGACCTGAGGACCGACCCCATGCCCGACTACATCGCCTTCCTGCGGGCCATCAACCTCGGCGCGACCCGCAAGTTCCCCAAGGCCGACATCGTCGCCGCGACGGAGGCAGCCGGTGGCCGCGACGTCGCGACCCACATCAACACCGGCAACGTCCGCCTGACGACCTCGATGCGCTCACCCGCTCGGGTGCGTGACGCGCTCGAGCGTGCCTACCTCGCCGACCGGGGCTTCGAGGTGCCCACCCTGGTGTTCGCACCGGGGGAGGTGCGCGAGCTCACCGAGCGCGGCCTGGAGCTGCGCGACGAGAACGGTCCGGGCGCCCGCCACTACGTCACCCTGTTCCACAGCCCGCCCGACCCACAGGCCATCGCGGCGCTCGAGGCCGTCGACGCACCCGGCGAGCGGGTCGTGGTCGAGGGGCGCGCCGCATACACGCTCATCGACGGCGACATCCACACCTCCCGGCTGCTCACCACCAAGGAGTTCGCCGCCCTGGGGGAGGGCACCGCCCGCACCATCACCGTGCTGCGGACGATCACGGAGAAGTGGTGCTGACGTCCCGCCGCGTCAGTCGACGATCGGCCAGGTGATGAGGGTGCGGTTGGCTGCGGGGTCGCCGTCAGGGGTCGGCTCGGTGAGGTAGGTCTCCCACATCAGGGGCGCCCGGGCCAGCCCCCGGTGCTCCATCCACGTCATCAGCACGCCGTAGGACTCCTCGAGGGTGTCGTACGAGCCAGCATGCATCAGCTGGACGGCCGGGCCGCCGGGCAGGGTCATCGTCGTCACCCCGCCGGCCGGCGTGACGGGTGTGGCCGTCGGGAAGCCGCCGGAGACGTCGACGGACTGGCCCGGCATGCCGTGGTACGCCGCGAAGGGCGGTCCGGTGACGGTGACCTCCTGAGCCGCCGCGACCTCCATCACGGCCCGGAAGGCCCGGTCGAAGTACCCCGTCAGCTCGCCCATCGGCACGGTCTCGCGGACGACGGCCGCCGTGACGGGTTCGAGGGTGACCACCTGTGGCTGTGTGTCGGACATCGCCCGCTCCTCTCGTGGTTCAGACCGGCCGGCAGTCGTGCCCGCAGGCGCTGTCGTGCGTATGCGCGGGCCCGGTCTGCCCGTCGTGTGCCTCGACCGCGGCGTCGGCATGGTCGGCCGGCCGGTGCAGGACGGCCTTGGCCGGACTGAGCCGGAAGCCGCGCTCGGTCGCGGACGCGGTCCCGTCGACGATGAGCGAGTAGCCGCGTGGCTCGGTCGGAGGGAACAGCAGCGTGGCCGTGGGGTTGTCGGCGAGGTTGCGCGCGCTGCCGCCACTGCCGACCGGGATGTCGACCTCGCCGTCGACCACGTGCGCCGAGACGGTCACCGCCTTGACCGCGCCCCGCGAGGTCGTCAGCAGGTAGCCGAAGGGGTAGTCGGCGAGGGTCTGACCAAGCCGCTCGAGATCCACGACGATGCTCATGACGCAACTCTCCCACGGCCCCGCCGACCTGGACAGATCTTCGGACCGGAAGAGACCAACGACCGCTCTTGACAGGTGACCAAAAGGTCACATAATCTCTGAGTGTGGACGACGACCGGGTGTTCAAAGCGCTGGCAGACCCGACGCGGCGGCTGCTCCTCGACGCCCTGTTCGTCCGCGGCGGCCGCACCCTGAGCGAGCTGGAGGCCGTCGTCGCCGAGCACACCGAGATGACGAGGTTCGGGGTGTCCAAGCACCTCCGCCTGCTCGAGCAGGCCGGACTCGTCGTCACGCGCAAGCAGGGCCGGGAGAAGCTGCACCACCTCAACCCCGTCCCCATCAGGTCGATCCACGACCGGTGGATCGACAAGTTCACCGAGCACCACACCGTGGCGCTCGCCGATCTCAAGCGACAGCTGGAGGACAAGCCATGAGCAGCACCCGACCCCAGGACATCCAGGTCTTCAGGATCTACATCGAGGCCCCCATCGAGCGGGTATGGGAGGCGATGACGAGCTCGGACTTCACCACGAAGTACGGCTACGGCGGCCCGGTCGAGATCGACCTCACCCCGGGTGGGGACTACCGCAACCTCACGACCCCGCAGATGCGCGAGATGGGCCTGGGCGACGTCGCCATCAGCGGTCGCGTCCTCGAGGTCGACCCGCCGAGGCGGCTCGTCCAGACCTGGCGCCCTGCCTGGCACGACGAGGACACGACGCTCACGTGGGAGCTGACGGAGTATGCCGGACCACTCACCGGGGTCACCCTCACCCACGACTGCACCGGCGCACCGAACACCGCCGCAGAGGTTGTCGGCAGCGGTAGCGCGGACCAGGGCGGCGGCGGCTGGCCGTGGGTGCTCGCCGGCATGAAGACCCTGCTCGAGACGGGGCACCCCATGGCCGGCGCCGGAGAGTGACCGAGGAGCAGGAGCGCGCGGCCTGAGGGTCGAACTCGTTCAGGTCACACGGCGCGCCAACGCAGTCGCGAGTCCGTGGCGCTCGTCTTGCACTGCATCTTCACGCCGGTGACGGTGTAGCCGATCCAGCCGGCGTTCTCCTGCTTGCAGAAGGCACCGGGCGTCACATAACCCGATACCCGCGGCGGCGCCGCCGCAATGGCCGCGGTGGCACTCGAGGTGCGGGCGACCGTCGCATACCCCGGCATGGAGCCGGTGACGCGGACCGTGATCCTCTTCCCCTGGTGGGCTGCCGTGAGCGGCAAGGTGCGGCCGGAGCCGGCCGCCGCACCGTTGGAGTACCACTGGTACGACAAGGTGGCACCGGGCGTCCAGGTGCCGGGGTTCGCCGTGAGCGTCTCGCCGACCTGCGCCGTTCCGGCGATCGTGGGGATCGAAGAGGTCAGCGTGGCCAGGGCCACCGCTGCGGTGGCCCTGGAGGTTCGCGTCACCGTCACGTGCTCGGGCAGTGAGCCGGTGACCTGGACGGTGACCGCCTTGCCCTGGTGTGCCGAGGTCAGCGCAATGGAGGTACCGGTGCCGACCGCCGCTCCGTTGGCAAACCATCGGTACGAGAGCGACGTCTCAGGGGTCCACATGCCGGCGTTCGCCGTGAGCGTGCTCCCCACCCGAGGAGTGCCGGAGATCGTCGGCACAGGCGCGGTCAGGCAGCCGAGGTTGGCCGCCGCCGCGTCACTGACGGTGGGGGCGCTACCGAGGACAACCCGCTTGGGGGGCGCGATGTTGATGATCGAGGTCCGCACCGCCGGGGGGACACAGGCCCCGTCGGTGACGTAGAGCGGGGCACCGAGGCGACCGGCGACGGCACCTCCAGCGAGGCCATCCGGGAAGTTCGTGCCGGTGGCCAGGAACATCGTGTGGGTCGATCCCGGCGCGAAGAAGGCGTCGTTGATGAGGGCTGCCGTCTCGTACCTGTTGGAGCCTCCGAAACGGGTCACGACATAGCCGGCGCTCCTGAGCTGGTTCGCAATCCCGTCCGAGACTGCGCCGTTCGAGCCGGCGATCGCGACGTTCTGTACCCCGAGTCGCTGCAGGGTGGCGAGTGTGCTCGCCGGTGCCGAGCTGCTGAGCCCGTCGACGAGGATCACCGGCGCGCCCTCGGTTCCGGCAGCGCCGGTTGCGGCAAGAGCGTCGGGGAAGGTCCGTCCCGTCGCGATGAATGCGGTACGCGCGGAAGAGAATGTGGCGTTGACAATCCCCAGCCCGGTCTCATATCGGTTGGGGCCACCGACGCGGTCCACCGGAGCGATCCCCGCCAGGGTATTGACCACAGTCTCGGAG
>JBAUUB010000269.1:0-1828 GCA_049582485.1 Dermatophilaceae bacterium | reverse complement strand
CCAACAGGCCATCCTGGACGCGCTCGAGGCCGAGCGTGAGCTCCACGACCGGCACCGCAACCTGGTCGTCGCCGCGACCGGCACCGGCAAGACCGTCGTCGCCGCCCTCGACTACCAACGCCTGGCTCGGAACTGGACCCACGACCCAGGCCGCCGAGAGCGGCCGCGGCTCCTCTTCATCGCCCACCGCAAGGAGATCCTCGCCCAGTCGCTGCGCACCTACCGCGAGGTCCTCGCGGACGTCGGCTTCGGCGAGCTCTATGTCGGGGGTGCGCGACCTGAGAGATGGCAACACGTGTTCGCCAGTGTCCAGTCGCTCACCGCATACGACATCCGCTCCATCCCGGCCGACGCCTTCGATGTGGTCGTCATGGACGAGTTCCACCACGCGGAGGCTCGCACCTACCGTCGGATCCTCGACCACCTCGCTCCGCGCGAGCTGATCGGCCTGACCGCCACTCCGGAGCGAGGCGACGGCACCGATGTGCGGACGATGTTCGGGGGGCGGACCGCGGCGGACCTGCGCCTGTGGGACGCGATCGAGGCCGACCTGCTCTCGCCGTTTCACTACTTCGGTGTCGCTGATGGCACCGACCTGACCCGGGTGGCCTGGCGGGCCGGACGGTACGACGAGGCCCAGCTTGAGCACGTCTTCACCGGCAACGATGCCCGCGTGCGGATCATCCTGGAACAGATCCGCGACAAGATCACGGACCCCTTCGGTATGCGCGCGCTCGGCTTCTGCGTCAGCATCGCCCACGCGGAGTACATGGCCGAGAAGTTCCGTTCCGCGGGCCTGTCGGCCCGTGCGGTGACGGGCGAGACGGCGCCGCAGCTCCGGCAGGAGGCGATTGCTGCCCTGCGGGATGGGTCGGTGCAGGCTCTCTTTGCTGTTGACGTCTTCAATGAAGGGCTCGACATCCCCGAGGTCGACACGGTCCTGTTCCTCAGGCCGACCGACAGCGCGACCATCTTCCTCCAGCAGCTCGGGCGCGGGCTGCGGATCGCGCCAGACAAGGCCGTGCTCACGGTGCTGGACTTCGTCGGCGCGCACCGTCGGGAGTTCAAGCTCGCCGAGCGGTATCGCGCGATGACCGGGACGCCCCGGCGGCGGCTGGTGCACGAGATCGAGCGTGGCTTCCCGACGCTGCCGTCCGGGTGTCAGGTCGTGCTTGACCGGCAAACCCAGGAAGCGGCGCTGGAGAGCGTCAAGTCGCATCTGGCGGTCCGTCGGGCGCACCTGGTGAACGCCCTGAGGACTCATCCCACTGACGCGCTGACCGAGTTCCTAGCGCGGGCAGGGGTGGAACTATCCGATGTAATTCGCTCGGACCGGTCGTTCACGACGCTGCGGCGGGAGGCTGGGTTGTTGCCCGGTGCCGCATCTCCTTTGGAGGCGACGCTGGCGAAGCGGGTGCGGGCGTTGGTGCATGTGGACGATCCGCTGCGTGCGCGGGTGTATCGGCTGCTGCTTGACCCGACTGCTGACTTGGCCTTTGAAGAGATGTCCGTCGCAGAGCGGCGCCTCGCGACGATGCTGTACTTCAGCCTGTTCCCGAGCGGGAAGCACGTCTCCATCGAGGAGGGGCTGCGCGAGGTGCGCGGCGAGCTCAGCGTCGCCGGCGAGATCGCCGAAGTGACTGAGCTCGGGCTTGACCAGGCGCGGCATGTGCCGACGCCGCTCGGTGGTGAGCTCGAGGGGATCCCGTTGTCTGTCCATGCGCGGTACCAGCGCGAAGAGGTGCTGAGCGCGCTCGGGTACGCGTCACTCGAGCGGCGGCCGTCGTCGTTCATGGCCGGCGTGGTGCGGGTCGACGGACCTCACAAC
>JBAUUB010000268.1:0-12749 GCA_049582485.1 Dermatophilaceae bacterium | reverse complement strand
CGTCGAAGCAGTCTCTTCACGTCCGCAGGCTGGCGTCGCCATGGCACGTCGGTCCGCCAGTCGCCCTGACCCCTCTTGGGATACGACCAGTACATATCGATCCTCGGGGCTGAGACTTCTCCCAGGGGAACCCGGTAATTGTGATCGGCCGCAACAGTATCGAGGGTAATGTGGTTGAGGTTGTACGCGGCCAGTTCGATATCGCGCATCCGTGCGTAGTAGCGCAGTTGATGGCGCTTTGTCATTGCCTCAATGAGCCAAAAGCCGATGCCGGTGACAGCGCCGAGTGCAAAGAGGGCGTAGTGGCCCTGCTGAAACCCCAAACCCAGAGCCGCCAATGAGAGGGTCACCGACCAGCCCTTAATCGTCATGGCTCTCTGGTCGAAGCCAGACACCACCTCCAGGATGGCGTAATACTCCTGAAGAAGGTCTTGCCGTAACCAGGCTGATTCCGGCGATGGTAGGAGGCGGTCCTCGCTCATGAGGCCGATAATGCCGCATCGCCCCTGAGACCACCACCAGGACCCCAACGGCGTGCGTCAAATCGCCGGGAATCGGTGAGTGGTCTGCCAAGCGACCTCTGGCGCTTGAGCATGCCTACTTCCGGATCGCCCGGCTCATGATGAACCCGTCCCCGCACCAAGGACTCAACTCGAGGATCGTCCGGACCCTCGCGAAGGGGCAACTCAAGCGGCCTGGCTTTCTGGGCCTCCTAGCCAGACGGCGTCCCGCTGCCACCGGTGGGCGCCTGTGCGATCTTGCTTGCCATCTCGACGGCTTTCTGTGCGATGCGCAGGGCGTCCTCCGTGGTCTTTCGCACCGCCTCGGCCACCTCGTGGGCCTGCTCACTGATCTCTGACCCCTCGGGGTCGTCAGGATTGCGGCCGGCCATATTGGCCACCTTGCGTGCCAAGGCCCCGGCCAAGGAGGCGGCCTCCTGGCCGACGCGGGCAAGATCACGGGCGGTCAGTTCGATTTGACTGGCCATCT
Organism: Dermatophilaceae bacterium; assembly: GCA_049582485.1. Lineage (GTDB taxonomy): Bacteria > Actinomycetota > Actinomycetes > Actinomycetales > Dermatophilaceae > F2B08. Next base: position 11,759 of record JBAUUB010000268.1, on the reverse strand, counting down.
CACTGGCCTTGTCACCGATTTGGCCGCTTGCAGTCTCTTCGGTACCCACGGGTCCCATCCTCCCGGCGCTGGCCATACTGCGCCTGCGCACATTCTCGCCACGTCCGGCCAGCGAGGGGCTCCCCGTTCCCGGACGCGAGCCAATAAGCCGATCATGTCACACTCGATCCGGAAGGAGATAGGCAGTGCAGGTCCTCGCGCGGGCCATCCAACCGATCGGATGGCCCTTCCGCTCACCGAGAGCCACATGGGTTGGCAGGGCTTCGACTAGCTGCGGCGTCGAGTCGGACAACTCTGGTGCAGTGCGTCATAGCTCCGGGAGCTGGGCGCAAGCATGGCGACAGACGAGCGTCATTGCGCCGCCTGCCGGGCGCACCGCGACGCCGGGGTCGGTGTCAGTGTCGATGCTGGACGGCTGTGAGGGCATTGGCCACGGTTCGTGGGGCGGGCGGCGGTGCTGGGGTGATGGCGGCGAGCCAGTCGGCGATGATCGGTGCGGCGACCTCGGCGCTGTAGACGGTGTCGTGGGTGACGCCATCGGGGTAGACGGTTGTGACGTCGTGTCCACCGCGGCGTAGCGCGGCGGCGAAGTCGTCGGTGAAGCTGACGGGCACAAGGGTGTCCGCCGTGCCGTGGACCAGCAGGACGGGCAGGTCGGGGCGGCGGTCGTTCAGGATGAGCGGGTTACCGTCGAGCCAGGTCATCGGGTCGGGCCGATCAGGGCCGAACAGGTTGGCCGCCAGGGGCCCGATCCCGGTGATGTCGTAGGGGCCGGCGAGACCGACGAGCGCGGTCGGGGCAACTGCCGCGTAGGGGCAGGCCGGGTCGGCGAAGGTGTCGGGGGCAAGGGCCACGAGAGCCGCCAGGTGAGCGCCGGCGGAGTGCCCCACGATCACGACCGGCGAGCCCTCCACGCCCTCGGCATGCAGGACTCCGGCGGCGTAGCCCACCCCACAGGCGACGTCGTGGACGGGCACCGGGAAGAACGCCCCGTCGGCGGCGGTGCGGTAGGTCAGCATGACCACCGCAGCACCGCGGCTGGCCAGATCGTGGGCCAGTGGAGCCAGGCCGCTCGGGTCGGCCGACGCCCAGCCACCACCGGGGACGAGCACGACCAACGGCACCCCACCTGCGGACTCGGTTGGGAGCACGAGCGTGGCGTCCAGGCCGGGCAGGAACTCCGCCGTGCTGCCCGGCAGGACCCCAGCTGGTGCGTCCGTGGCGTTCGCCGACTGCGACGGCGACCCGGCGGCGCCGGTGTCGCCGGAGGACCCGCACGCCGCCACCGTCCCCACAACCAGCAGCACAGCGACTGCCCACCGCGCCAGGCGCCCAAGGCGCGCATCGTCGTCGGTTGGCGTGCCCACCAACATCGGCCACGTCATGCCGTCATCGTCCGCCTCGGTGGCGCACCGCTGACGGCGCCCGGTGCGCACCCCTTCGCCTGCGGCTGAGTCCACCAGCCACGGCACGGTGAGCGATGACCATCAGAGTCGGTCGTTGCGGCCGGTGACAAGGACCGCGATTGGCCGGTCAGGTGCTGTCGTGCTGGGTCGAGTGCCACGATTAGACACGGTGCGCGGCGCGCTCATCGCGGATTGCCGTGGATGCCGCCTCGGTGGTCTTGGGCCAGGTCCAGGCGTAGTAGACGATGCCCGCGAGCAAGGCGACTTCGATGGCGCTGCCGAGGATGAAGTAGTTCCATTCACCGACGGCCGCTCCGGCGATCGTCACGGCGTAGATGGCCGCCAGGACGATGTTCGCCATGCGCGCGATCCTGACGGGCAGGACGAGGCTGAGGAACACCATCAGGCTGGGCAGTGCGACGTAGAGGGTCACGCCCAGCAGGAAGCCTTGCCCGATCGAGAACACGAACATCTCGCCGGCCTCGATGTCGGCACGAATGTCGGGGCGGTACAGGCTGAACAGGTCGACATAGGCGAAGATGAACATCGTCGATGTCCACAGTGCAGCGATCTTGATGCGGGGGTTGATCCACCAGTCCCGGTAGTCGGTGTTGGTGTACATGGGTTGTCATCCCGATTCGACTGAGTAGGAAGCCGGCGATCCGGCCCACTTGCCCCTTCTTGCATTGTCCCGCTGACCGGAAGTGCCTGACGGGCGCCCGTGGCAGACCTCACGTGCCCGGTGATTCCGCCGGCCCCCTGCCACCTCATGCCGTCACCGCGACCTAGATCCGCGGTTCGCCGCCAGCGAGAGTGGCGGCTCATCTATGGACACGTCCTGCCTCGCTGGGGGCTCACGACTGTTGCCGAATGCGTGCGATCTGACCGCGAGGTCGGAGGGGTAGCTCAGCGGAGGGTGAAGGGTGGGTAGGTGTCGGTGAGGAGGAGGAATGCGTAGGCCTGGACGCGCAGGGCCCACCGGCCGACGCCGACGACGTAGTCGAAGAGGGCACGGGGGTAGCGTCCGGTGAACAGGATCGCGAACCACGCGATGACCACGGCGACGACGGCTCCGATGGCGAGGAATAACAGCACAAAGTAGTGCGGCACGGCCAGGAACCACTTGACCAGCGGGAGCCACCGGTTCAGGTCCTTCTCGGCGTCGGGGTAGTCCAGGTCGAGGTGGACGGACTGTTCGTCCTCGGTGGAGGGGTAGGCGTCGGTCAGGAGCGCGAAGTAGGCGCCGACGCGGGTGCCGAAACGGTTGAACTCGCGGGCGAAGTCGAACCACCAGCGGGGGTAGCGCTGCCGGAAGAGGATCATCAGCAGGGTGGCGGCGAACAGTCCGCCGGCGATCCCGCCGCCGGTGCTGGTGGTCTTCTCGATGATCTCGCCCGACTTGTAGATGGTCGTGGTCGAGGTCGCCGCGGCGCTGATCAGGGAGAGCACGATCGCGATCGGGATGATCAAGACGATCCGGAACAAGGTGCTGACCCGGTCCAACCGGTCGGGGTAGTCGATCTCGAGCCGAGCAGGGTAGGTCTGCTGTGAGGTATCCATGAGGTCCTTTCTGTCATTTTGCTTCGAGCGTGTGTGGCTGCGGCGGGGTCGAGCCCGGCTGCCGCGGCACGGCGCAGCCAGACATCCGCTTGCCCAGCCGGGTGACCGTGCTGAGCGCTATGGACAGGTCTGCATCCGGAGCAGCTGTGACTGGTCGGTGATGCTCGGTGGGGTCTTGGTGGTCGCGGGCAGTAGGGGCCAGATGTCCTTCTTGGTGACCAGTTGCGGGGAGCGCAGCTCGACCTCGTGGCCGTCGATGAGCAGGCGCGCCTCCTTGGCGGACAGGACGTTCTTCACCCAGTCGGTGCGTGGCCCGTACATCGGGATGAAGACATACCCGTCGGGCAGGCGGTGCGCGTCAAGGGGCGTGTGGTAGGTCCGGCCGGACGAGCGTCCGGTGTGGATCAGCACCGGCCGGACACCGCGGCGTACCTCGATGGGGTTGAAGACCCGCTTGTTGACCTGGGCGAGCCAGCGCGGGAAGGGCATCGTGTGTCCTTCCTCCTAGAAGGTGGCCGGCATCGTGCTCGTGGCCGGCTCGCCTAGGGGGTGCTCCATCGTGCGGGTACGCAGTAGGGTCAGGCCGAGCCAGAGGAACCAGAGGATCTGGAGCAGGCCGAAGACGTACCGGGCGTCCAGCAGCATCGGGATGACGGACGCGATCCCGGCGACGCCGATGAGGATCCCGAGCCAGTTCAGGGCCTTGGGCAGGGCGCCGGTGTGCAGGGCGGCGATGCTGACCAGCAGAACCCACAGTCCGCCGAGGAGCTCACCGCCACCGGAGCCGAGCCCGTCGGCCACGGGCTCGATCGCCTGCCATGCCGCGGCCGCCTGAGCCGGGCTGGTCGCGTTAAGGTCGACGACGGCTCCGGCACCGAAGTTGAAGACGAGTCCGCTGGCAACCAAGGTGCCCGCCCAGATGAGCCCGACCGCCGCAGAGGCGGCAGCCAGGCCTGGGGCGCCCGCGAGGCGCTTCCACAGCGCCAGGGCCAGCACGGCCAGAACGATCCCGAAGACCACAACGGTGACCAGGTGCATCACGTACATGCTGGTCTCGTGCTCCACCAGAGCGGCCACCTTCTGGCCGGGCTCGACCAGGCTCGGGTAGTCCACCACGACCAGGAAGTACGGCATCGCCACCAGGTATGCCGCAGCGAGGTAGAGAGCCGCGATGCCGCCGGCTCGCTGCTGCCTGACCTCCGCCGTTCGCCGCAGGTCCACCCCGGGAGAACCCGCGCGTGACCTGGTTTCGGAATGCAGAACGCCCATTGATTCCCTCCTCGTGCCTTCAGGCCATGGCTCCTGCTGGAGCCGAGAACGTGCGGACGAGAGAAAGCCAAGACCGTACGTGGCCTCACCATCCAGTCTCCCGCTGCTTCAACAGCTCGGACCCTGCCTGACTGACACATCACATCCACCACGCGCGACTCGCACACAGCAGCACGCCGGACCGCCAGAAGGCAGCGCGGGCGCGGAACTTCGAATAGAGGGATCTCACCGCGGCTCTTCAGGGGGAGGCCAGCGGACCTGCTACCGACCTGGGCGGCGAGGCACAGCACCGCCGCGGACCCGGGCCAACAGCGCGATGCTCGGGGTGGCCGCTCTTCCCTCGGTCCCCTCTGACGCTGACATGGGAACTGAGCACGCCGCTGGGGACCGCGGAGACGCTGCCGCAAACTCGGCGTTGACCTGCCTCTTCCCGCCCGGTGCCCTGGCTGATCCCACTGTCGTCCGCTGACCGGTGTCCTAGTGCAGGAGCGTGTCTATCGAGGTGGGCGCAGGGCTGCGGCGATGAGCAGGGCACTGATGAGGACCCCTATCCACAGTTGCCTGTCCCAGAAGGCGATGAGCAGCACAATCGAGGAGCTCGCTGCCAGGATGGTGATCTGGGACCAGGCCCCGGCAAGTACAGGGACTCCCCACAGGGCAAATGACGATGCGAGGAACCCGACGATCACGACTGTCATCAACACGAACGCGACGGGCCGACGTGCAGACTCCGGGAGCAGCCACGATCGCTGGAGGGAGAAGGGGTACTTGGGGTCGGCTGGAGCCGGGACGATGAACAACAGGTGCACTAACCCGTGGGCGATAAGCAGGAACCCGACGACGATCCGGGTCAGCGCGGTCATGTCAACAGAGTCTCTTGCGACGGTTGTGAGTGCGGCCCGATGCCTTTGATGAGGAGCCAGAGTGCCAGGCCGAGTTCGGCGATGAAGCCGATCGCCCAGGACGGGTAGCTGATCGCGGGGTATCCGGGGGCCAGCAGCACCTGGAGGAACCAGATCAGGACTGCGACGCCGTCGAGGAGGAGGAGCCATCCCAGGAATCTGGGCAGGAACCCGCTGCGCAGCACGAGCAGGCCGAGGGGGAAGAGCCACGCTGAGAAGAACAGCTGGGCGGTGACGAACCCGACCCGGTACGTGGTCACCGAGAGCAGGGCGAGCGTGTCGAGCTGCGGGGCGGTGAGAGCTTGTACGTCGATGGCGTTGTCGGCCTGGGCGAGGACGGCGAGAAGAGGGAGGTAGCTGGCGCACTGCACGGCCACCCCGACGGAGTTCAGAACGAGCAGGAGCAGGGCCAGCGGCTCGTCGATGGGGCGCAGCAGCGTGTAGAGCGCCCATGCGGTCAGGACGAAGAGCAGTGCCGAGGCCAGCGCGGCGAGAAGGCCCCACCGGAACATCGTCTCGTCGCCGGTGATCGTGTCGCGCAGGGTCTGGGCGTCGCTCAGTCCGATGTGGCCGACCCGGCTGGCCAGGACATTGGCGAGGATGTAGGCGAGGTAGAGTCCGCCTGCCCATCGGGCGACCTTGGCAGGGGTCCGCGATCTTGTCCTGGTGGTCGTGGCTGTCGTGGCGGTCATGCGTGTGCCTTTCGCCTCGTCACCTCATGGTGACGGTGTTGTCGGGTGGCTCGTGCGCGGGCGATCAGCCCGATGGTCAAGCCGAGGGCGAGGAAGCGGATCGTGTTGAACACCAATGCCACGAGCAGCCAGCGACCGGGCTCGGCGAGCTCTGAGCCCAGCTTTGTGGGCAGCTCGACCAGCACGGTGAGCAGGACGAGCGCGCCCACGGCGAGCAGGACGGCCTTGGGTAGCGGGCCGGAACCTGGGACGCGGCTCGGGAACCGCGTGAGCAGGACGGAGATCGCTCCCGCGATGACCAGTCCGCCCACTGCCGCCTCCAAGAGCATCGGCACGTAAGGGATCGACAGCGTGGACCGGTACTCGGCGGCGATCGGAGTCATCGAGATGGCGAGATTGGTCAGCCAGAACGCAGCCCCGCCGCCGAGGGTGAGGACCCACCACCTCGCCGTGCGCCGATCGCTCGACCCCGGATCGCGGGTGGCTGAGGCACGTGCCTCGAAGATGTCCATGACCGACTCCGACGAGCCAGACCCACCGTCCGGCCCGCATTCAACCTACCGCCGTCAGATCTTGCCGCAGGACGGCTGCCTGCAAGGTCACACGATCCGTCCCGCCCGTCGGCAGTAACCGTGTACGCCCAAGCCAAGGGCGTCCTACCGTAGCCGGGTGTCGCCACCTGCGGGCGGTGTCAGAGTGCGATTCCGGGCTGACGGCCGACCTGTGAGGCCAGGCACAACGCGGCTTCGGCGCGGGTCGACAGCGCGATGCTGGGTGTGTGTGTCCGCGCTTTGCTCGGTTCCGTCCCACGCCTGACGTGTGAACTGAGCGCGCCGATTGAGACCGCGGACGTGCTGCCTCGGTTGGACGTCGGCCTCCCTCTCTGGCTGGGTGAACGCGCAGGAAGCCTGGCCGTCGATGCCACGAACGGACCGAGGAGGTCACGATGGCAACGCATTTTGCGGACGTGAATAGCAGGAGCGAGACGGCGGTACTGAAGAGGCCCTACCGGCGTACGGCCATCGTGGTCGGGGTGCTGCTGATCGTGTGTTCGGTTGCCAGCCTCCTGAGCGTGGCCCCTTTGGGTGACATGCTGGAAAGCCCGGTCGATCTGGCGCGACTAGCGGCCCACGACAACGCGGTGGTCCTGGCATCCCTGATCGCGTTCGTCGAGGCGGCCACCGGCGCCGGTATCGCGATCGCTCTCTACCCGGTCCTGCGTCCCTACGGCCCGGCCATGGCCTGGGGCGCCGCGGCCGCCCGAACCGTCGCGGCGGCGCTGGTTCTGGTCAGCACCTTGAGCGGGCTCGTGCTGCTCACCCTGGCCCAGGAGTCCGTGGCCGCGGGGTCGGGCGAGAGCGCCTCGACGGAGGCGTCCGTGCAGATGCTTCTGGCCGTGCGGGAGTGGATCCACAACTTCATGATCCTGGCGCCCTTCCTGCTCGGCGCCGGTCTGTACTACTACCTGATGTACCGCTCGAACATCATCCCCAGATGGTTGTCGGGCTGGGGCCTGCTCGCGGTCGCACTGTCCTCGGTGGCCATCCTGTACACCGGGTTCACCCAAGACTTCGGGCTCGCCACCTTCAGCACCGCCTTGAACGTGCCCATCGGCCTACAGGAGATGGTGCTGGCCGTCTGGCTGATCGCCAAGGGCTTCAACCCCGCGCCGCAGCCCCCGCCAGCGCAGAACCGGACGTAGCGCCATGCACGCACACGCTCCGCACCTGAAGCGGGCCGGCGGTTTCGCCGCGTTGTACGTCGCGGCCGCCTACCTGGCCGCGATCCCCTACTTCGTCTTCCTGGTGGACTACCCCAGCATCACCGACCCGAACGACAAGGTCACCTTCCTCCTCGAGCATCACACCAGCATGTACGTGATGCACCTGATCTCCTTCGAGCTCGTCGCGCTCGCGCTGGTCGTGGTCACCCTCGCGGTCTACGAGCACCTCCACCAGGACGCCCCCGCCACCAGCGAGGTGGCCTGCGCCGTCGGGCTGATCCGAGCCGGGCTTCTCCTGGCCAGCGTCATGGTCTTCAACCACGGGATGTCCGCGGTCGTCGACCAGCAGGCCACCGACCCCCAACACGCGGCGGCCACCTGGCAGGTGATCGAAACCATCGCAAACGCCCTGGGCGGAACCGGTGGCGACGTCCTCGTCGGACTGTGGCTCCTGCTGATCAGCTGGGCAGCACTTCGAGCAGGCACATTCCCGAACCCACTGAACTGGCTCGGCCTGACCGTCGGTACCGCCGCGCTGCTCTCCGCGGTACCCGCCCTAGGGGTACTGGAAGTCGTCGTCGCCCTACTGACGATCGTCTGGTTCCTCTGGTTCGGAATCGTCACCACCAGATCTCGATCCACCACCTCCCCGCCGGAACACTCACCCGCCACAGCCACGGCATAGACGACCCGGCCATCACCTCGCCGGCAGTAGTCCGACCCCACCCCAGAGCCACGCAGCAGTCACACACCCCCACCGAGCCGAAACAGACCACCGTGCTGTTGAGCCCTCGCCCTCGACCACCTCGAGAAGGGGCGTCATACCGCCGGGATCTTACCCGCTGGCGCTCGATAGTCGGTGCGGTGGTTCGGGGGCTGGCCGGGGATTGTGTGAGGAGCAGCGTCAACCTTGCGGCCGCCGTATGTCGACGAACAGCTGGAGCAGCTCGACGACGGCTTCGGGGTCTGGGACGCGTTGCAGGGCAACGGTTTCGCCGGCACCGACCTTGACGGTCAAGTCACCCGACAGAGGGTGCAGCGTGGCGAATGCTCGCTCATCTGTCACGTCGTCACCGACGTAGAGAGTTGCCTCTGAGCTCGACGCTCGCGCCAGTTCGGCCAGGGCGCTGCCTTTGTCCGCCGGGGACACAGACAGCTCGACGACCTCCTTACCGGGTATGACATGCACCCCGGCATGCCGTCGGCCCACCTCGTGTGCGGCCTTGGTGGCTGCCTCGGCCGCCGACGGCTCGACGCCCCGGGTATGCAGGACGACAGCGGCAGGCTTGTATTCCAGTCGCACCTCGGGGTATCGGCCTCTGATCGCCTCGAGATCGCCCCGCAGGTTTTCCAAAAGGGCCGCCTCGGCCTCATCGAGCAGGGCGGCACCGGCGGCTGAGGCGGGCCCGGACCGGTCCCCGCGGTTCGTCTGGGCGCCGTGGCTGCCGATCAGGGTGATGGCATCGTCTGGACCGATGCCGGTCAACAGCTCCAAGGTCGTGAGATCGCGCCCGGACACCACCGCCGTGGTGACTCCGCCCAGGGCGGCCGCATCACGCAACGCCTCGAGACCACCGGGTACGGCCCTGCTGCGCAGAGGGTCAGTGACGAGTGGAGCGAGGGTGCCGTCGAAGTCGACGGCCACGAGGACCCTGGGCCGGGCAGCGAAGGCGGTGAGCGCGACACCCAGCTCTTCGCCCACCTCGCTCAACTGCCGACCCACTCTGAGGCCCTGTCGGACGCACGGAGGTTGGCCCGGTTGGCGCGTTCGACGCCGCGGAGCTCCTCGTCGCTAGCCCGAGTCGGCCGGTGCGGTTTCGACGGCGCCGACGCGAGTGCTTCGAAGTAGCGCGAAGCCCACCGCTGCACGTCGTGGTTGGCGACCCGCTTGCGCATAGCCTTCATCCGGCGGCGCCGCTCGTCCTCGGAGGCGGTGATCGCGCGCATGATTGTCTGCTTGACGCCCTCGATGTCGTGCGGGTTGCAGATGAACGCCTGGTGCAGCTCGTGCCAGGCACCGGTGAACTCGGAGAGCACCAGGGCGCCACCGAGGTCGTTTCGGCAGCTGACGTACTCCTTGGCGACCAGGTTCATGCCATCACGCAGCGGCGTCACCAGCATGATGTCCGCGGCCACGAACATCGCGGCCATCTCTTCACGGGGATAGGAATGGTGCAGGTAGTGGATCGCAGTGGAGCCCAAAACGGAGTACTCGCCATTGACCTGCCCGACCGTGCGCTCCACTTCCTCGCGCAGCACCCGGTAGGCGCCCACCCGCTCGCGACTCGGCGTCGCAACCTGCATCAGCGTCACCTCGGGGGGGACCAGCGCCTTGTCCCGCAGGAGCTCCCCGTAGGCCTTGAGTCGGTGCCGGATGCCCTTGGTGTAGTCGAGTCGGTCAACGCCCAGCATAAGGATTCCCGGATCACCCAACGAGGTGCGGATCTCGCCCGCGCGGGTGAGGACCTCCGGGGTGCTGGCCAACTCCGACAGACCCCGGAAGTCGACGGAGATCGGGATGGCGCTCGCCCGCACCGTCCGTGATGCCGATTCCCCCTCAGCGGGTGCAAACGTCACGGTGTCACCCTTGGTCGACATTCCCAGCAGACGGCGGCAGGAACGCAGGAAGTTCTCGGCATCGGCGGTGCGCTGGAAGCCTAGGAAGTCCGCGCCCAGCAGCCCCTCAACCAGCGCCCGACGCCAGGGCAGCTGGGCGAAGAGCTCCACCGGTGGGAAGGGTATGTGGTTGAACCAACCGATGCGTAGGTCGGGCCGGATCGTCCGCAGCATCGCCGGCACCAGCTGCAACTGGTAGTCGTGCACCCACACCGTGGCACCCGGGGCGGCCACCCCAGCGACGGCCTGGGCGAAGCGGTGGTTGACCGCCCGGTAAGTGACCCACCACTGGCGGTGGAACGTCGCCGGAACAATCACGTCGTGGTAGATCGGCCACAGCGTGTCGTTGCTGAAACCTTCGTAGTACTCCTCCACCTCAGCGGAGGTCAGGGTCACCGGTTGCAGGAAGAGATTGCCCTGCTGGAACGGCTCAGGTGCAGGTCCCGGCTCGCCGGCCCAGCCGACCCACGCCCCGTCCCGGTCCGCCATGACCCCCTCCATCGCCGACACCAGACCGCCCGGACTGCGCTGCCAGGTGCCCTTGCCGTCAGCGTCGAGAACAAAGTCGACCGGGAGGCGGTTCGCTGCAACCACCAAGTCGAAAGTCGCTCCAGCAACAGTCACACGCAACCAACCCCCCTCTTCACGGACGTGATTCCACACTACCCACGGCTTCACCTCACAACCGAATGGCATCTGCCCGTCGTTGGAAGCACGACGAACGGCGAAGCGGTCTCCACCGTCGGCAGTTGACCCACGTAGGTACTCCCTCTCGGCGGCGTGCGAGGAGTCGAGATCAGCGGCTCTCAGCGGAGGGAGCACGCGTCCTACGCTATGGGTGCTGGACTTGAACGGGGTGCTGGACTTGAACGCCGTCGACGTCGACGCCATCGCCAGCGCGTTGGCTGACCAGACGGACTATGAGCATCGGTGGTTGATCGATCCGGGCACCGGCGAGGTGGTGTTCTGGACCAGTGACACCGGCGACGGCGAGAACCCGGTCGAGCTTGACGAGCCAGACCTGATCGACATCGATTTCCTCCCGTCCCACGTCTGGTACCAGGACATGGTCGACTTCGCCGACGGTCTCAGTGACGACAACGCTCGACGCCGACTTGGTGCCTCGTTGCAGGGAAAGGGAGCCTTCCGCCGCTTCCGAGGCCAGCTGTATGACGGTCATCCTCATCTGGCCTCGGTCTGGCACGCCTTCCGCGATGCCAGAGCACATCGGCGGGCCGTCGAGTGGCTACAGATGAAGGCCTCATCGGCGCGGATGAGGCGCAACGAATCTTGAGTGAGAACCCCGAGCCCGACCCCCGTAACGGAGATACGACGTCGCGTCCGCTTCGAGACCCTCCCTGTTCGGGAATCGTCACAGCGCCGAATGGTGGGCTCACGCGGACATGCTCTAGTCACACGTGAATGCGGAGGTCCCCTGTGCGTCAGGCTGGGGTGAGACACGTTCGTTGAGTTCCTTCCCTTGCACGGGGCGAGAAGTGAGTAGCAAACGATGACGATGACCGTGGCCGATTCCTGCGTTGATGATGGGGGTATGGGACCTCGAGCTGACCGGCCCAGGCGCCGCACGTTC
>JBAUUB010000267.1:0-4558 GCA_049582485.1 Dermatophilaceae bacterium | reverse complement strand
GCGTACCAGGATCTATGACGTGCGCCCTCTCGGCAGGGGGAGCGTCGGCTGCCACCACCTGAACCGACCGATTCATAGGGGTCATGCCGCATCGTCCTCCCATGGCCTGGGTTGGCCTGTCTGGTTGGCCACACCGGGATGTCGGGGCTCCGCGGCGGGTGTACGCCGGAAGCGGAAGATCTCACGAAAGGGGAGCGTCATGACGCGGTCCCACATTGTCGACGGAGGGATGCAAGCGACTCCCGAGGAGCCGACTGGGCGCCTGGAGATGTCTTATGGGACTGAGCATGTGGGGTCCGGGGCGATGGACCCTCGCAGAGCGGTGCGCTACGTCACGGCGCTCCTGTCAATGGCGGTCGGTGCCCTGTATCTGATCCTGCTCTTCCTGGTCTTCAAGGCGGAGTCCCAGCCCGACGCCGTCGTGACGGATACGACCTACGGCGCCTACCTGTTCTTGGCCATCCCGTACCTGATCGGGGCGGTGCTCTCAGTTGCCAGCGATCGACGGACTCTGTGGATACTGGGGGCGGGCGTACAGTCAGTCGTCATCGCGCTGTTCGCGGTCTTCGGGGTCGGCGCGTTCGAGTATGCGGTACTCAGCGGGCTGCGGATGGAGCTGTGGGCGACGGTGATCACGGGCGCTCAGCTCGCCCTGCTCGGACTGCTCGGCTATCTCGCCACCACTCGGCGCCGTTGAGCTACCTCACCGGAAGGGGAACGTCATGGTGGCACACACACGACTTGGCGTGATGGTGCGGAGGTTGGGTGGCCTGCTCGGGGCCGCAGCCGTGACTGTCGTCGCGCTCGGTGGGTGTGCGTCGAGCCAGGATGAGGCGAAGGAGACCGCCGGAGAGCTCGGCATGCCGCTGTGGCTGCCTGCGGGTGTCGAGATCGGCGCGCCCGGAAGTTACGACCCCGTCGGCGAGGTCGAGGAGCCGCAGCGTGGGCTGTATGTGACCTACGAGGGCTACGAAGTGTACGAGTGGCCTGCCACCGCTGAGATCAAAGCTGATGAGCTCGATCCATGGGTCCTGCTGCCAGAACCGCCTGCGGATGCCGACACGGAAGTGGTGGTGGATGAGGCCGCCGACCTCGAGTTCGAGGGCCGTCCTGCCCGACGGGTCGTCTTCCACGAGGTGATGGGCGGCGGGCAGAAGGTGACCCAGACCAGTGCCGTCTTCGTGTTCCAGTTCGACGGTGTCGTCGCGCGGCTCTCGTCAGGCGTCGACCAACTCGGGGCCGACCAGCTGATCAGCGTGGCGGAGACGTTCGAACCCGTGGAGTAGCGGGTATGCGGGGGTGCGCGTCCGGTTGTATCTCACCATCACGCTGCACACCTGGGGGCGCTTTGAGAGGGCAGCCGTTGCGGGTCACGGTGACGCGCTCGTGCTCGACCCGCCGCGCACCGGTTCACTCTGCCGACCGATTCGACGGCCCGGGTGCCTGTTCGAGTTGTGCCTGCACGGCGCGATAGACGTTGCCGTGGATCTTGTCGGCTCCGATGGCGTCGATGACCCCGTCTCTCTCGAGTGTGGCTCGGACGGTGGGCTTGAGCCGGGCGAGTCGGAGCGTGATCCCGGCTTCCTTGGCAAGCGTGACGATCTCGCCCAGCTTGGCCGAGCCCTGGGAGTCGATGAAGTTGACTCCCTCGCAGTCCAGGACGATCCCGGTCAGGCCGGGACTGTCGTGGATCAGGGTGCGGATCCGGTCCTCGACGGCATCGGAGGTGGCGAAGAACAACCCGCCGTCCAGTCGGATTGGGACAACCTCCTGGAATCGCTGGTCCTCCGGATGCTCGTCGAGGTCGCGGAAGACCTGTGTGCCTCGTTGCAGGCCGAGGATCGGCATGTCGGGGTGAGTTGCCACCGAGATCAACCAGAGCAGAGACAGAACGATGCCGATCATCACCCCCGCCAGAACGCCGAACACGAGGGTCCCCGTGATCGCCGCAATGGCGACCCAGAAGTCGAACCTCTGGACCCGCGCGAGCCGACGCATCTCCGTCACGTTCATCATGCCCATCACCACGGCCTCGATGATCAGCGCCGCCAACACGGCCTTTGGCAGATCCGAGAACAAGGGCGCCAGGAACAGCAGGGCCAGCAGCACGATCGCACCCGAGGTGAGCGACGCAAGCCCCGTCCGCGCGCCGGAGTGCTCGTTGAGCGAGCTCGCGGACAGGCTCGTCGAGACCGGCATCCCCTGCAGCAGGCCGGCCCCCATGTTCGTCATCGACTGCGCCATCGACTCCTGGTCGATGTCGATCTGGTACCGGTGCTTGGCTGCGAACGCCCGCGCATCCCCGGCGGTCTGGGAGAACCCGATGAGGACGAGGGCGACGGCGGCGACGGCCACCGTGCCGGCGTTCTGCCACATGAGGCCCGGGTCGGGAAGCTCGAACGTCGGCAGTCCCCGAGGCACGTCACCGACCAGCGCCACGCCTCGGCTCTCGAGGTCAAGGAGCCAGGACGCGGTCAGACCGCCCACGACGAGCACAAGAGCTCCTGGCACCGACGGCGCCACCCGCCGCAGTCCGAAGACGACGAGCAGCGCCACCACACCGACGATCGTGGTGGTCTGTTCTCGCTGGTCCAGTGAGGTCGACCAGGCCCACAGCTCGCGGAGGGGACTGGAGCCGGCGACATCGGTGCCGGTCAACTTGGGGAGCTCACCGATGACGACATCGACCGCAGCCCCGAACAGGAAGCCGGTGACCACCGCGCGAGAGAGAAACTGGGCGATCCAGCCCATCCGCAGCACAGCCAGCAGCAGGAAGAGCACACCCGACGCCAGCGTGATGCCCGCGACGAAGGTCGCCACCGCCTCCTCACCCGTGATGCCCGCCGCCAGAACGGCACTGGCCGCGACGGCGGCCAGCCCGGAGCTCGGCCCCATGGAGATCTGTCGGCTGGTGCCGAACACGGCGTACAGGATCGCGGCGACCGCGGCGGCGTAGAGCCCGTGCTCCAAAGGGATTCCCGCAATTCCTGCGTATCCGAGGTTCTTGGGAATGATCAACGCCGCGACGGCGAACCCGGCGACCAGGTCACCGCGCAACCAGCGCCGGTCATACGACGGTAGCCAGGTAAGGATCGGCACCAGGCGCCTGACGGCCGATCGAGGCTCGCGGACTCCGTTGTCCATGAGCGAAAGGTACTCCTGGGCCCACCGACCCGCCGCCAAGACCGCTTTCGGCGCAGCCGTGTCACGGGCAGCCAGTGGGACCGAGGCGCTCCGTCACGGAGCCGGTGCATGATCCGCATGAGCGGATCGACCTGCATCCGACCCCGCCGGGTCGGTGAGCGCCAGTCGGTAGCGTCCCTCACGGCTGTATGCGACAGGGTTGCCCGGCACGCCAATGCCCCGAAGCCGCTTGCGGAGTCGGACGATCGTCTGCCGCAGCGTCAGCGTGTTACGCAGGCCAAGACGTTCGACGAGGTCTTCCTGGTCCACGGGATCCGGATGGGCCCTGACCAGAGCCTCGAGGAGGGCGGCGAGTACCGGCGTGAGCTGGGATCTGGACCTCGCGTGGTGAACGGTCAGTCCGTCGAGGTCCAGGCTGATGGACCCAGCGCGCAGTAGCGGGCTGCGCTCCCTGTGGATTCCGGCGACCGACAACACCTGGGCCAGTTCGCGGCCGGACAGGCGAGGGGGCAGCAGGCCGGAGGCGCCGGCGTCGAGGCACGTCTCCATCCGGTCAGCGGCCTCCTCCCCCGGACCCCACACCACGAAACAGCGCGTCTTGGAGGCGTCGCAGATGGTGCGGATCAAGGCATCGACCTGCACCGACCGCAGCTGCAACGGCAGGATGACCACGTCTGGCCGCGAGTCGGGTATCGCAACCAGCCAGGCGAGTGGGTCGTCCTGGAGGCTGACCTCGAGGCCATAGCCGCGCAGCGTGTCCGCGTCGTCCGTCAGGGTCACGGTGCGATGGCCAAGGACGAGGATCCGGGTCTCACTCGGCCGCGCCATCATCACCCGAAGCGGCCGGAGATGTAGTCCTCGGTGCGCGAGTCACCGGGGTTGTTGAAGATCGTGGACGTCAGGTCGTACTCGACGAGGAACCCGGTGCGGTTGCCGGTGGTCTCGTCGGGCTGAGCGGTGAAGAAGGCGGTGCGGTCGGAGACCCGCGCAGCCTGCTGCATGTTGTGCGTGACGATCACGATCGTGTAGTCGTTGCGCAGCTCTTCCATCAGGTCCTCGATGGCCGCGGTGGCGATGGGGTCGAGGGCGGAGCACGGTTCGTCCATGAGGATCACGTCGGGTGAGGTCGCGATGGCACGAGCGATGCACAAGCGCTGCTGCTGCCCACCGGAGAGGCTGTAGGCGGACTCCTTGAGCTTGTCCTTGACCTCGTCCCACAGAGCCGCGCGCCGCAACGAGTGCTCGACGAGGTCATCCATCGATGACACCTTCATCCCGGTCACACTCGGTCCGTATGAGACGTTGTCGTAGATGGACTTGGGGAACGGGTTCGGCTTCTGGAAGACCATTCCGATGCGGGCACGCAGCTCGACCACATCGAGCTGCGGATTGTAGATGTCCTCGCCGTCGAGCT
>JBAUUB010000266.1:0-1940 GCA_049582485.1 Dermatophilaceae bacterium | reverse complement strand
TCCTCGCGCTGGTCGGCCGGTCCGCCCTCGGAGTCGAGCCGGGCGAGCAGGAGCAGGTCCTCGACCAGCCCGGACATCCGGGTGGCTTCGGACTCCACCCGGGAGAGTGCGTACTCCACGTCCGCCGGGATGGGCTCCGGCACCCGGCGGGTGAGCTCGGCATAGCCGCGGATCGCGGTCAGCGGAGTGCGCAGCTCGTGGCTGGCGTCGGCGACGAACTGGCGCACCTGCCGCTCACTCGCCTCCCGCGCGGTCAGGGCAGCCGCGACATGGCCGAGGAGCCGGTTCAGCGCCGCGCCGACCTGACCCACCTCGGTGCCGGGGTCGGTGTCCTCCTCGGGCACCCGGTCGCGGATCACCACCTCGCCGCTGGCCAAAGGCAGCTCGGCGACGCGCGAGGCGGTTGCGGCGATCCGGTCGAGCGGCTGCAGGGCGCGCCGCAGCAGGGCCGCGCCGGCCACCGCGACGAGGATCAGTCCGACGATCGCGATGAGCGCCATCGCCCGTCCCAGGCGGGCGACGGTGTCCCGCACTCCCTCGAGCGACAGCCCGGTGACGATCACCCGGTCACCAGCGCCCGGCACGGCGACCACCCGGTAGGCGCCCAGGTCCGGCCCCAGACGGACCGTCGTCACGGCGCCGTCGGCGGGGACGTCCGCCAGGGCGGCGGCGTCTGCGGCGTCCACGGGCTGCCCCACACCCGCCTCGTCGAGCACCCCGACCCGCTCGACCTCGCCGTCGACGACGAGGGCGGCGAGGGTGTCCACCGGCTGGCCGGGGATGGCGAGGAACACCGGGACCCGCCCGGGCCGGTCGCCTCCGGGGCCGCGGTCGGGTGCCTCCGCATCAGTGGGTATGCGGTCGGCCGCACGCTCCGCCCGCTCCACGGCGGCGATAAGCTGGGTGTCGAGGCGTTGGGTCAGCACCCGCTGGACCGACGCGACACCGAGCACGGTGATCAGAGTGGCGACGAGGGCGAGCAGCGCGAGGACGGCAACGAGGACGCGGCGACGCAGGCTCCAGCGCGAAGCACGCAGCGGGCCGGTCACGGTGGCGGCTTGAGGACGTAGCCGGCTCCGCGCATGGTGTGGATCATCGGCTCCCGTCCGGCGTCGATCTTCTTGCGCAGGTAGGAGATGTACAGCTCGACGATGTTGGCCTGGCCGCCGAAGTCGTAGTTCCACACCCGGTCCAGGATCTGCGCCTTGCTGAGCACGCGGCGCGGGTTACGCATGAGGAAGCGGAGCAGCTCGAACTCGGTCGCGGTCAGCTCGATCGCGTCGTCGTCGCGCCACACCTCGCGGCTGTCTTCGTCGAGGACCAGCGGCCCGACGACGAGCCGGGGGTCAGGAGCAGCCGCGACGACGGCCTGGGTGCGGCGGACCAGCCCACGCAGCCGCGCGACGACCTCCTCCAGACTGAACGGCTTGGTGACGTAGTCGTCGCCTCCTGCGGTCAGCCCCGCGATCCGGTCCTCGACCGCGTCCTTCGCGGTGAGGAACAGCACCGGCACGTCATCACCCTGGCCACGCAGCCGGTGCAGCACCGAGAGGCCGTCCAGGTCGGGCAGCATGACGTCGAGCACGACGACGTCGGGACCGAACTCGCGCACCTCGCGCAACGCGCCTCGGCCGGTGCCGGCCATGCGCACCTCCCAGCCCTCGTAGCGCAGCGCCATCCGCAGCAGGTCGGCGAGGACCGGCTCGTCGTCGACGATCAGGACCCGGACGGCCGAGCCGTCCGCGCGGGTCAACGGCTGAGGCGAGGCGGCCGGCTGCGCGGGCGGCGGGGTGGTCGACGGCGACATGGTCACCTCCTCACTGTGCGACCGGCGGCTGTACCGAGTCTTGGAGCTTCCTGTGAGGAGCCTATGCGCGGCGACGGACAACGATCGTCGATCCTGTGCCGACCAATGCTGTCCCCATCGACAGGCTCGGCAC
>JBAUUB010000265.1:0-4297 GCA_049582485.1 Dermatophilaceae bacterium | reverse complement strand
CGTTGATGCCGACCATGCCGACCTCGACCTCGTTCTGGAAGCGCCGCGCGGCGCCGCCGTCGTTGGTGAAGATCGCGGTGCCGTTGCCATAGGGGTTGGCGTTGATGAGCTCCAGACCCTCGTCGTAGGAGTTCACCCGCACCACCGACAGCACCGGCCCGAAGATCTCGTCGTCATAGACCGACATCCCCGGCGTGACGTTGTCGAACAGCGTCGGCTTGAGGAAGAACCCGTCACCGTCGGACTCGACGTCACCGTCGCGACCGTCGACGACGAGGGTCGCGCCGTCCGTGACGCCGGAGTCGAGGTAGGAGGTGACCTTGTCGCGGTGCTGCGCCGTGACGAGCGGACCCATGTCGCAGCCGCGGGTGCCGTCGCCGGTGACGAGCTTGCCCATCCGGTCGATGATCTTGGCGATGAGCTCGTCGGCGACCGGCTCGACGGCGATCAGAGCGGAGATGGCCATGCACCGTTCGCCGGCGGAGCCGAAGCCGGCGTTGACGGCGGCGTCGGCGGCCAGGTCGAGGTCGGCGTCGGGCAGGACGAGCATGTGGTTCTTCGCGCCGCCCAGGGCCTGGACCCGCTTGCCGTGCTGGGTGCCGGTCTCGTAGACGTACTTGGCGATCGGGGTCGAGCCGACGAACGAGATCGCCTTGACGTCCGGGTGGGTCAGCAGCGCGTCGACGGCCTCCTTGTCACCGTGGACGACGTTGAGCACGCCGTCCGGCAGGCCGGCCTCCTTCCACAGCGCAGCCACGGCGTTGACCGCGGACGGGTCCTTCTCCGAGGGCTTGATGATCACCGAGTTGCCGCACGCGATCGCGATCGGCACGAACCACAGCGGGACCATCGCCGGGAAGTTGAACGGGCTGATGATGCCGACGACCCCGAGCGGCTGTCGGATCGAGTAGACGTCGACCTTGGTGGAGACGTTCTCGGAGAACCCGCCCTTGAGCAGGTGCGGGATCCCGCAGGCGAACTCGGCGACCTCCAGACCGCGGGTCACCTCGCCCTCGGCGTCGGAGAGGACCTTGCCGTGCTCGGCGGTGATGAGGGCGGCGATGTCCTTCTTCTGTGCGTTGAGCAGCTCGCGGAACGCGAAGAGCACCTGCGACCGCTTGGTCAGCGTCGAGCGCTGCCACTCCGACTCCCAGGCGGACTTCGCGACGGCGACCGCCTCGCCGACGACGTCGGCCGAGGCCAGGTCGAGGGCGCCGGTCTGCTCACCGGTCGCCGGGTTGTACACCGGGCTGGTCCGCTCGGCTGCGCCCTCCCACGGGGCGCCGTTGATCAGGTGGGTGATGCGGGTGGGGGTGCTCATTGCTGCTCCGATGCTCACGGGTCCAGGGTCGAGTTGGTCCGGATGGTCCAGGGTCGACATGGTCGACCATTCAATCTTTGATAGTTTGTCCTGACAAATGTAGCAGGTCTAGGCGGATGCCGCGAGGCCCGGGATCTCGTCCAGGCGCACCGGCCGTCCCTCGCTGCGGGAGAGCTCGCACGCCTCGGCGACCCGGAACGCCTCGAGCCCATCCGTGATTGTGCACGGCGTCCCGATCTCGCCGCGGGCCAGGCTCACGAACGCGGCCAGCTCGGCGACGTAGGCCGGCCGGAACCGGTCCATGAAGGTCTCGTGCGCCGGTCCGGCCGGGAACTCCACACCCGGCTCCGCGCTGCGGAACGGGTAGGAGTCGTCCAGGCCGACCGCGAGCGAGGCCTCCGAGCCGTGCACCTCCATCCGGACGTCCTGCCCCGCGCCGTTGTAGCGCGCGGCGCTGACCAGGGCCACCGTCCCGTCGTCCAGGGTGAGCACCGCGGCACCCGTCGAGACGTCGCCGACCCTGGCGAAGAACGGCGCACCCTTCGTGCCGCCGGTGGCATAGACCGTCTCGACCTCGCGCCCGGTGACGAACCGGATCGCGTCGAAGTCGTGCACGGAACAGTCCCGGAAGATGCCGCCGGAGGTCGCGATGAACGCCTCCGCAGGTGAGGTCACGTCGTGGGTGGTGCACCGCAGCTGGTGGATCTCACCGAGCTCACCGGCCTGCACCGCCTCGCGCGCCCGCAGGTATCCGGAGTCGAAGCGACGCTGGAAGCCGATGTGGACGGGCACGCCCGACGCCTGCTCGAGCCGGGCCAGCTCCCCGGTCTCGGCGAGGGTGGCCGCGACCGGCTTCTCGCAGAACGTCGGCACGCCCTCGGCGATCCCGCGGCGCAGCAGCCGCGCGTGGGTCGGCGTGCCGGTGGCGATGACGAACCCGTCGAGCCCCGAGGCGAACAGCTCGTCGAGCGAGGTCACGTGCTCGGTGCCGAGCTGGCTCGCCACCCGGGCGGCGGCCTCGGGCACGGCGTCGGTCAGGACGAGCTCCGGCGCGTCGGGGAGGCTCAGGATGGTCGCGGCGTGGAAGGCGCCGATCCGGCCGGTGCCGGCGAGGCCGATGCGCATGGTGTCGATGCTCCTTCGGTATGCGGTGGTCGCGTTCTCTCGAGTGTCGCCGAACGATGCTGGCTCGGTCGCTCGGGGGGTCGGGGCCGGATGGGGCTGCTCAGCCCGTCAGGCGCGGGTCGACGGGCAGGTCGGGCCACGACTCGCGGACCCACCCATGGGCAGGATCGTCGCAGATCAGCCAGGCCCGCTCGGGACCGGGGCCGGCCATGACGTTGAGGTAGTAGAGGTCGGCGTTCGGGGCGGCGACGGCCGGGCCGTGCCAGCCGTGCGGGACGAGGATGACGTCGCCGGTGCGGACCTCGGCGAGGACGTCGATGGGGCGCTCGGCCGTCCCGTAGACCCGTTGGTACCCGACGGCGTCGACGCCGCGCTCGTCGGTCGGGCGCGTCTCGAAGTAGTAGATCTCCTCGAGCTCGGCCTCGACCCCGGGCCGCTCGGTGTCGTGCTTGTGCGGCGGCCAGGACGACCAGTTGCCGGCTGGGGTGATGACCTCGCAGGCAATCATCCGGTTCGCCTCGAGCACCCCCGGCACGCCGAAGTTGCGCACCTGCCGGGACGCGATGCCGGCCCCCCGCAGCTCGACCGGCACGTCCGCGGCCGGCAGGTGGGTGACCGCCGGTGGCTCGGCACCGGTCTCGTCGAGCGCCAGGGCGATGGCGACCCGGCTCGGTCCGTCCCCGCCCCCGGAGCCACCGGCCCCGGTGAGGGTGAGCGCGGAGCCGCGCGGCGCATACAGGACGTCGGTCGGGCCGGCGAACACGCTCGCCCGGCCGGCCAGCGCATACTCCCCGTCGTCGGCGACCGCCACGGTGACGGACCCCGAGAGCGGCACGACGACCGCCTCCCAGGCGCCGAGGTCGCGGGTGACCGACTCCCCGGACGCGAGGGTCAGGGTGACCAGGCCGGTGTGGTGCCAGTCGGGGGTCCGGTCGTCGATGACGAGGTCGGCGCCGTCCTCGGCGCGCGACCCGGCCGGGTGGAACCAGGTCTCGTTGTCCGCTCCGCGGCTCATGTCTTCATCACCTTCCGGTCACTGTCGTCCGTGGACGAGGTCGGCGGCGACGTCGACCGCAGCGGCCACGTCGTCGTCCTCGGGATAGAGCAGGGCGCGGCCGACGACGAGGCCGGCCGCCTGGGGCACGTCGAGCGCGCGGCCCCATGATGCGTAGGTCTCGGCGGGGTCGCCCGTCGGGTCGCCCCCGAGGAGGAGGGTCGGCAGGGTCGTCGCGTCGAGGACCCGCGCCATGTCGTCGACGACGGGCAGCTTGAGCCAGGTGTATGCGCTGGTCGCCCCGAGCCCGGACGCGATGTGCATCGAGAGGATCACCGAGTCCGGGTCGAGCCGGTTGTGCACCCGGTCGGGGGCGGCGCGCTCGGTGATGAACGGCTCGACGAGCGCGACGAGCCCGCGGGCGGCGAGCGCGCTGACCGCCCGGCCGCTGGCCTCGAGCGTCGCGGCGGTGCCCGGGTCGTCGAAGCAGATGCGGGTAAGCATCTTGCCGCCGTCGAGCCCGGCGTCGGCGATCGCCTGGGCGTCCATCGCGGTGAACCGGTCGTCGAGCTCGAAGGTGGAGCCCTGCAGGCCGCCGCGGTTCATCGTGCCGAAGACGGTCCTGCCGTCGAGCAGACCGAGCAGCAGCAGGTCGTCGAGGATGTCCGGGCTGGCCAGGACGCCGTCGACACCGGGTCGGGTGAGGGCCGTCGTGAGGCGCTGGAGCAGGTCGGTGCGGGAGGCCATCGCCAGCGGATGGCCCCGGACACCGAGTGCGCCCCGGGCGGGGTGGTCGGCGGCGATGAGCAGCAGGCCGCGGCCGTCGGCCTGGCGCTCCTGGAGCGAGGGCCCGCGGG
>JBAUUB010000264.1:0-6848 GCA_049582485.1 Dermatophilaceae bacterium | reverse complement strand
TCACGCAGCGGCCCTTCCGCCGCACGGATGGGCCGGCTCGTGGCGAGGGCCCACGCGGCGTGCTCCCGCAGGTGCCGGCGCCCGTCGCTCAGCAGTGGGACGAGCAGCGACGCCGCCAGATGCGGGTCGGTCGCGGCGCCGTGCACCGCGGCGAGCGCGACGAGCGGGTCGGCGTCGTCGATCGCCGCGGCGAGTACCTCCAGCGCGCGGCACCCGTCGCGCGACGTCGCACCGGCGACCTCGTCGAACGCATCGACGGCGTCGAGAATCGTCGGTGCGGCCCGAACTCGCCCCAGGGCGGCCCGCGTCGCCAGGGGCGGTGCGTTCATGATTCGACGCTACCCGCGTGTGCTACCTGTCACGCGACGGTCTCCGGTCGTCTCAGTCGGAGTCGAGGTCGGCGAGGATCGCCTTCATCTCGGCGATCTCGCGCTCCTGGGCCTCGATGATCTCGTCGGCCAGCTCGCGGGCGCGGGGGTCCTCGAGGTTCGCCCGCTCACTCGTGAGGATCGCGATCGAGTGGTGCGGGATCATCGCCCGCATCCACGCGGAGTCGCCGATCGTGGCCTGGGACCGCACCAGCCAGAGACCGAGGGCGAAGACGACGACGGCACCTCCCACGATGGCCGTGTTGAGGGCCCTGCTGCGGTACATCCCCCGCATGAAGCCGAGCATGATGACCGCCATCGTCGCGGTCGACATCATCGTCATGAAGAAGCGGGTCCAGCTCCAGTACACGTGATCGAACTCGTAGGTGTTGAGGTACATCACCACGTACATCACCGCGCCGGCACTGAGGATCATGCCGAGGAAGCGCAGATAGGCCCGCAGGTCCGGTCCGCCCGTGTCGTGCTCCATGGCTGTCTTCGTCTCGCTCCGGTGGTCGTTCATGGCTCCTCCTTCGCATCGATGCCGCCTCCTACCTGTCTACCCCCTCCTCCTGTCTACCCCCTCCTCCTGTCTACCCCATCCTCCCCGGCGCGACTCAGCACGGGTGAGGTTCCGGCTCAGGTGCGCGGCGCATACATGATCACGGCGACTCCGACCAGGCAGATGAGCGCTCCGGTGAGGTCCCACCGGTCCGGCTTGAAACCGTCCATGACGACGCCCCAGGCGAGCGACCCGGCGACGAACACGCCGCCGTAGGCGGCCAGGATGCGCCCGAAGTTCGCGTCCGGCTGCAGCGTCGCGACGAAACCATAGAGCCCGAGTGCGATCACTCCCGCGCCGACCCACACCAGCCCGCGGTTCTCCCGCACGCCCTGCCAGACCATCCACGCGCCCCCGATCTCCGCGAAGGCGGCGAGAACGAACAGGGCGATGGAGCGGGCGACCGTCATGGACCGATCCTGCCAGGGGGTCGAGAGGGACCACCCCCGACACTGGCCCGGTCACTCTCCTATCCTCGACGGGAGCGCTGTTCCAGCAGGTCAGCGCCCCGTCGAGCGACAGGAGGAACCATGCCGATCCCCGAGACGATCGACCGCACCCTGCTCCAGACCTACCTTTCGGACCACCTCACCGGAGCCACCGGCGGGCGTGCGCGCGCCCTGAAGATGGCGCAGTGGTACGCCGACAGCGACATCGGCCCCGACCTGGCCAGGGTGGCCGCGCAGATCGACGCCGAGCAGGAGCACCTCAAGGAGCTCATCGACCGACTCGGGCTGACTCAGCCGCTCCCCAAGCTGCTGGCCGCCCGCCTCGGTGAGCTCGCCGGTCGGCTGAAGGCCAACGGTCGGGCCCTGACCGGCTCCCCGATGACCCCGCTCCTCGAGCTCGAGCTGCTGCGCATGGCGGTCAACGGCAAGCAGGGCCTCTGGGAGACCCTCGCCGGATACGCACCCGAGCTCGGGCTGGACCCGCAGCGCTACCGCGACCTGGCCGAGCAGGCGCGCACCCAGGAACGCACTCTCGAGGACCTGCACGGCCGGGTGCGCGGGGACGCGCTCCGTCCCGGCTCCGGTCCGCGCGGCTGAGCGCACGCTCGGGGACGATGGACGTATGCGGCACGCACTGAGCGTCGACGGTCCCGCCCCGATCCGGCTCGCCTGGGAGCGCTACGCGGATCCGGGCCTGTGGGCGTCCTGGGCTCCGCAGATCCGCGATGTCGAGTGGGACGGCGCGAGCCGGCTCAGTCCGGGGATGACGGGCACGGTCCACGCCATCGCCGGGTTCCCCGTGCGGTTCGAGATCACCGACGTCGACGAGGGGACGTTCGACTGGGCGTGGACCGTCCATCCCCCGAAGGTGACCATGCACCTGCGGCACACCCTCGAGACGACCGACCACGGCACGCGGGCGGGCCTCGTCATCGAGGGACCCTTCCCCGTCGTCATCGCCTACACACCCCTGGCCCACATCGCCCTCGGCCGGCTGCTCGCGGTGGACCGGGGGTCCGCGTCGTTCGACCCGGGCGTTGGATAGCAGGCATAGTCGCAGGTCATGAAGATTCTGGTGACCGGTGCGACCGGATATGTCGGCAGCCGTCTCGTCCCCCGACTCCTCGAGGAAGGACATCGGGTTCGTACGACGACGACCGACGTCTCACGGGAGGGGCCATGGTGGTCGGACTCGGTCGAGACCGTCGAGATGGACATCGGCGACGACGGGCAGGTCCGCGCCGCGGTCGAGGGCATCGACGCCGTGTACTACCTCATCCACGGGATGGGTGGGGACGACTTCGTCGAGAAGGACCGCGAGGCCGCCGAGCGGATGGCGCGCGCCGTCGACGAGCACGGCGTCTCCCGAATCGTGTACCTCTCCGGAATCGTCCCGCCGGTGGAGCCGAGCAAGCTCTCCGACCACATCACGTCGCGGCACCACGTCGAGGAGATCCTCAGCCGCTCCTCCGCGACCGTGCTCACGCTGCGCGCTGCGGTGCTCATCGGCAACGGGTCGACGTCGTTCGAGATCGTGCGCCAGGTCAGTGAGCGGATGCCGGTCCAGACGGTGCCGTCGTGGATGGACTCCAGAGTCCAGCCCATCGCTGTCGTGGACGCCATCGAGGCCCTCGTCGGGGCCCTGACCGCCGAGGTGGGGACCCGCAGCTACGACATCGGCGGCCCCGAGCCGCTGCACTACGCCGAGATGCTGGACCGGTACGCCAGGGTCGCAGACCTCGAACGGCCCCAGGTCGAGGTGCCGCTCGTGCCGACCGACCTGGTCGGCTCCCTGGTCGGGGTCATCACGGACGTGCCGGCACCCACGGTCGAGGCGCTCGTCGAGAGCCTGCACCACGACATGGTCTGCGCCGAGGAGGACTTCACCGCGGACCTGCTCCGCGAGGGGTATGCGCTGGTCGACCTGGACGAGTCCCTTCGGCGGTCCCTGGTCGAGCCGAGCGACGAGATCTCGGCCGATCCCGCCTCTGCGGACCCCATGGGTCCGCTGCCGCAGGACCCGTCGTGGGCGAACGGCGGCGATGACGAGTCGCTGGCCGGTCGTGCCGCCGGCGCGGTCCGCACGATCGTCGACGAGGTCGCCTCGGCGACCGGCCGAGCCGCGGCACGCTAGGCGGTCGGTTTCGCGCTCTCGTCGACCAGCCGGTCCCGCACGAGCGCACCGAACGAGTCCACCGACCCGTCGAGCCCGCGCAGCTCGTCCCGACCGACCAGCTCGGCGACGGAGCCGTCGGTGCGCACCGCATACACCGCCGGCAGCCGGTCCCGGGAGACGGCCCAGGCGATGTCCGGGGGAAGCTCGTTGCGGTGGACCGTCACCATCGGGACGGGCAGGCTCGCGATGAGCGCGTCCCAGGAGCGTTTCCGCCGCACCGGCGAATGGGTGATGTCGCACAGCGCGCACTCGACGCGACCGAGCAGATGACCGACGACGTAGGCGAGCTCGCCGCGCAGTCCGCCGTCGGCGTCGTAGACCCCGACGAGCCGCACGACCGCGGCCGGGTGGGCTGGCATCGGCCCTCCTGCGCGACGAGGGCTACTCGACGACGACACCCTTCCAGAACGCCACGCGACCGGCGATCTGGCGGGCGGCGTCCTTGGGCTCGGCGTAGTACCAGACCGCGTCGACGTTCTCCTTGCCATCGACGACGAGCGTGTAGTACGACGCCGTGCCCTTCCACGGGCAGACGGTGTGGGTGTCGCTCTCACGGATCAGGCTGCGGTCGAGGCTGTCAGCAGGGAAGTAGTGGTTTCCCTCGACGACGACGGTGTCGTCACTCTCGGCGATGGTCGTGCCGTTCCACGTCGCGCGCATCATGCCTTCAGGGTACGGAGTGCGCGGGTCAGCCGCTCGGCGGCATCGGCCGTCACCTCGGCGAGCGCATCCCCCTCGGTGAGCTGAGACATGACCTTCGGGTCGAGCGCCTCGACGACGACGTGGTCACCCTCGACCCGCACGACGACGTTGCACGGCAGCAGAGTCCCCACCGACGGGTCGGCCGCGACGGCCTGTTGGGCGAGCGGCGGACGGCAGGCGCCGAGGATGAGGTACGGGTCCAGGTCGGCGCCGATCTTCTCCTTGAGGGTCTTTGCGAGGTCGATCTCGGTGAGGACGCCGAAACCCTCCGCGCTGAGGGCCTCACGGGTGGCGGCCACCGTGGTGTCGAAGTCTCTGTCGGACGTGACTGCGATGGAGTAGGCCATGTCCGCAGTCTCTCACCGAGGAGGCCAGGGGGCAGGGCGGTTCGGGGATCCCGGCACGGGATCCGGTGGACCATTGCGGTGCCGTTCCGGTGGGTCCTAGATTGGCGGGTGCGGGCCAGGACCGAAGGAGAATGCCATGGCACAGCAGCTCAACCCCTACATCACCTTCGACGGCACTTGTGCGGAGGCGATGGACTTCTACGCCGCCGCGCTCGGCGGGACGGTCGAGTCGACCATGTTCCGGGAGTCGGGCATGGATGTCGACGGTGTCATGCACGCGTCCCTGGACACTCCTGCCGGATTCCACATCTTCGCCAGCGACACCGTCCCGGGGATGGAGTTCAGCCGGGGCACCAACGTCCAGGTCAGCATCTCCGGGGACGAGGCCGAGCAGATGCGCGGGTACTGGGACGCCCTCGCCGACGGCGGTCAGGTGGTCATGCCGCTGGAGCGCCAGATGTGGGGCGACGACTACGGACTCCTCGCGGACCGGTACGGCGTGCTCTGGCACGTCAACATCGCCGGTTCCCCGGCCTGACCCGCCCCTGACCAGCCGCCCGGTGCGTAGCGACCCGTGACCGAGCGCCGTCCCTCGATCGCCATCGTCGGCGCCGGGTTCGGCGGCCTGGCCGCCGCCATCGAGCTCAAGCGCGCCGGCCACGACGACATCGTCATCCTCGAGCGCGGTGACGACGTCGGCGGCGTGTGGCGGGACAACACCTACCCCGGCGCCGCGTGCGACGTTCCGTCACCGTTCTACTGCTACTCGTTCGCCCCCAACCCGGCCTGGCCACGCCGGTTCTCCCAGCAGCCGGCCATCCTCGACTACATCCGCAATGTGGTCGACGGCCACGACCTGCGCCGCCACCTGCGGTTGTCGACCGAGGTGGTGAGTGCCGCATACGACGAGGGCACCCACCGGTGGACGCTGGGCCTGTCGGACGCCGACCCAGTCGTGGTGGACGTCGTCGTCTTCGCGGTGGGGCAGCTGAGTCACCCGGTCGTGCCGCCGATTCCCGGACGGGACAGCTTCGCCGGCCCGCAGTTCCACACGGCGTCCTGGGACCACTCGGTCGACCTGAGGGACAAGCGGGTCGCCATCGTCGGCACCGGCGCCAGCGCCGTGCAAGTGGTTCCCGCCATCGCCGCAGACGTCGCCCGGCTCACGGTGTTCCAACGCTCCGCGCCGTACCTGCTGCCGCGGCCGGACTGCGAGTTCGGCGACCGCCGCCAGCGCGTCTTCCGGTCCGTCCCCGCGTCGCAGTTGCTCGAGCGGGTCACGTGGTACTCGCTCGTCGAGACGCTCAGCGTCGCCTGGGTGCACGCGCCGGCGCTGTCCTCCCTCATCCGCTCGGTCAGCCACGAGCACATGCGACGCGGGTCGCGCGAGCAGCCGGGTCTGTTCGAGAAGGTGTGGCCGGACTACCCCATCGGGTGCAAGCGGATCCTGTTCTCCAGCGACTACCTCCCCGCCCTGGCCCGGCCGAACGTCGACCTCGTGACCGACCGGATCGAGCGGATCGTCCCGAGCGGGATCGTCACGGACGACGGCGTCGAGCACCCTGCGGACATCGTCGTCTGGGGCACTGGCTTCGCCGCGGCGGACTTCCTCGCGACGATCCCCGTCACCGGGCTGGGCGGAGTCGCCCTCGCCGACCGCTGGGCCGCCGGCGCCCGCGCATACTTCGGATTGACGGTCCCGGACTTCCCGAACCTGCTCATCATGTACGGCCCCAACACGAACACCGGCGGCGGGTCGATCATCTACTTCCTGGAGACCCAGGCACGGTACGTGCGCGACTTCATGGACCGGCTCACGCAGGTGCGCGGCGCCATGTCCGTCCGCACCGAGGTCGCCGACGAGTTCGACGAGCGCATCCAGACCCTCCTCTCGGGCAGCGTGTGGACCCAGTGCTCGTCCTGGTACCGCGACGCGAGCGGGAGGGTGACGACGAACTGGCCGTTGCTCGGCATCGACTACCGTCGGCAGGCACGATTCTTCCCCGACGACTACGAGGTGATCGCATGAGCAACCGACTCGCGGAGCTCGAAGCCGGAGCCGGCCTCGCGGTCGGTCTCGAGCTCTTCGACGACCTGCCGCCGGTCCCGGTGAACGCGATGCTCGGGTCCTGGCGCGGCTCGGGAGTGCCGACCGGCAGCCCGCTCGACGGCCTGCTCGAGACCTATGGGTGGCACGGAAAGCGGTTCGACGGGCCGGAGGACGCGCACCCTCTCGTCTTCGCC
>JBAUUB010000263.1:0-10233 GCA_049582485.1 Dermatophilaceae bacterium | reverse complement strand
GGTGAGGGGCGTCAGCCCTTGACCGCACCCTGCATGACACCGGCGACGAGCTGACGCCCGGCGAACATGAACACCACGACGAGCGGGAGCGCTGCGATGGTCACACCGGCGAGGATGAGCGAGTAGTCCTTGAAGTACGACGCCTGGAGCAGCTGGATCGCCACCGGCAGCGTCGGGTTCGTGGACCCGAGGACGATGAACGGCCAGAAGAACGCCGTCCAGGACCCGATGAACGTGAACAGGCCGAGCATGGTGGCCGCCGGCCTGGCCGCGGGCAACGCCACGTGCCAGAACGACCGGATCATGCTGCACCCGTCCACGCGGGCCGCCTCGATGAGCTCATAGGGCAGGGCCTGTTCGAGGTACTGCGTCATCCAGAACACGCCGAATGCCGTGACGAGTCCGGGGATGATGATCGCCTCGAGCCGGCCGGTCCAGCCGAGCTCCGCCATGAGGATGAACAGCGGGACGACGCTGAGCTGCGTCGGCACGGCCATCGTCGCCACGACGAAGACCAGGAGCGGTCCACGCCCGCGGAAGCGGAGCTTGGCGAAGGCGAACCCGGCCAGGGTCGAGAAGAACACGACCGAGACCGCCATGATCGTCGCCGCGATGACGCTGTTCAGCACGGCCTGCCAGAACTTGATGTCCGAGGTGATGACCCGCTGGACGTTCGAGAGGAAGTTGCCCTCGGGGATCAGCGACGGGATCGGGTTCTGCGCGATCGTCACCGCGTCGGAGCTGCCGAGCAGGAACGAGTAGTACAGCGGATAGGCCGAGATGGCCATGACGACACCGAGGATCGCGTAGGTCACCCAACCGGGCCGGTTGCCGACGTTGGACTTGCCACGCCGGATCCGGTCGTCGCGACGCTTGGCGGCCCGCGCCGCGCCGGCGCCGGCGATGCCTCCCGCGAGCTGGCTGGACGGGGCGGTCATGACGTCTTCTCCTTCGCGACTGCGAGCGGGTCCGGGGTCGGGTCCGCCTTCTTCTTGGCGTCGCCGGAGGCGATCCGGCGGGTGAGCCAGAAGTTGATGGCACCGACGAGGATGATGATCAGGAAGAGGATCCACGAGACCGCGGCCGCGCGGCCGAAGCTCTTCGTCGGACCCCAGCCCAGCTCGTAGATGTACATCGTCACGGTCATCCACTGCCGGTCGGATCCGCCGAGACCGCTCTGGTCGAACACGCGCGGCTCGTCGAAGATCTGCAGGCCACCGATGGTGGCGGTGATGACCACGAAGATGATCGTCGGCCGCAGCATCGGGATGGTGATCGAGAAGAACTGCCGTATGCGGTTGGCACCATCGAGCAGCGCCGCCTCATAGAGCTCGGTCGGGATCGCCTGCATGGCGGCCAGGAAGATCAGCGTCACGTAGCCGGTCCACCGGAAGTTGACCATCGTCGCGATGGCGACATGGCTCTCCAGGACGCCGGCGTGCCAGGCGATCGGACCGATCCCGACGTAGCCGAGCAGCTCGTTGATCAGGCCCTGCTGGTCGGCGAACATCTTCGAGAAGATGACACCGACGGCGACCGGGGCGATGACGAACGGGAGCAGGACGCCCATCCGCCAGAAGGTCTTGGCCCGGATGTTCTGGTTGAGCACGGCCGCGAGGGCGAGTGCCGCCAGGGTCTGGGTCACACCGGAGATCAGGAAGATCGAGAAGGTGTTGCGCATGCCTCGCCAGAAGAAGTCCTGCTGGACGACCTGCGCGTAGTTCGCCATCCCGACGAACTCACCCTTGCCACCGATCAGGTTCCAGTCGTGCAGGGAGACCCAGAACGTGTAGATCAGGGGGAAGAGGCCGAGGACGGCGAAGAGGATGAAGAACGGGGAGATGTAGAGGTACGGGGAGAGCTTGACGTCGAGAGCGGACAGGCGCTGCCGTCTGGTGAGGGGAAGCGTCTTGCCCGGCGGCGGCGTCGGCGTGGTGCTCGGTGCCGTGTCGGTGACAGTAGCCATGTGGCGTGCTCCTTTGCACTACCGGGGCCGGGCCGCCCCTGGTGCAGCAGGGGTGGCCCGACCGGTAGGCGTCAGCCGAGAGCCTCGACTGCAGAGACGAACTTCTCCCACGAGGACTCTGGGGTATCCGTCTTGTCGACGTCGACGCGGCCGATGGCCTGCTGCATCGCGTCGTTGATGCCGGAGTACTTCGGGCCCTTGAAGGTCACGACCTCCACGGCCTGCGCGCGCTCGCTGAAGATCTCACCGGTCGGCGCGTTGTTGAAGAACTCGCGGGTGTCGCCGAGCAGCTCCTCGCTCTCGAGGGCCTCGAGCTGGCTCGGGAAGGTGCCCTTGGACTGGAAGGCCTTGATCTGCTGCTCCGGAGCGGTCAGCCAGTCGGCGAGCTCGCGGGCCGCCTCCTGGTTCTCACCCTGGGTGGGAACGGTCAGGAACGAGCCGCCCCAGTTGCCGCCGCCACCGGGGAAGGTGTTGGCGATGTCCCAGCCCTCGACGCCGGCCGCGTTGCCCTCGATGACGCCGAGCATCCAGGCCGGGCAGACCATCGTGGCGAAGCCGTCGCGCTGGAACGAGCTGGTCCAGTCGTCGCTCCACTGGGCGAGACCGGCCGACAAGCCGTTCGCGGAGGCCTCGAGGACCTGGTCGTACAGCGCGCGGACCTCGGGGTTCTCGGTCGCGATGACGGTGCCGTCCTCCTGCTCGTACGGGAACTCGAGCTGGTTGACCATGGCGTTGTAGGTCGCGCCCGCGGACTCCATCCACGGCACGTCGGAGCTCGCCATGAACTCCTCGCCGAGGGCGAAGTAGTCCTCCCAGGTCGAGCCCATCGCCTCGGCGACCGCCTCGCGGTCGGCGGGCAGGCCGGCGGCCTCGAAGAGGTCGGAGCGGTAGCAGATCGCCTCGGGACCGATGTCGGTGCCGTAGCCGATGAGCTTGCCGTCCGTGGTCGTCGCCTGCTCGACCTTCCAGTCGACCCAGCGGCCCTCGACCGAGTCGGAGGCGAGGTCCATGAACTGGTCGGGGTACTGCAGCAGCTCGGGCAGCCAGTCGACCTCGACGGCCTCGATGTCGCTCAGGCCGGAGCCGGCGGCGAGACGGGTGTTGAGGTTGTCGCGGGCCTCGTTGGCCGTGGCGGCCTTCTTGTGCTCGATTGTGACGTCCGGGTTGAGCTCCATGTACTCCGTGAAGAGCTCCTCGTAGCCGAACTCGTTGAAGGTCGCGACGGTCAGGGTGACCGGGCCGTCTGCAGCGCCCGAGCCCTCCGAGCCGGCGTCGGTGTCTGCACTCTCGCCACCACAGGCGGCGAGCAGTGCAACGGTCATGGTCAGGGCCGCGATACGGCCGTAGGTGAGTCCTCGTCGGGATCCGGGGCGCATGGTTACCTCCACAGTTCGTCATTGAATGGCCCAGGCCCCATGCCGGACCCGGTCAGAGAGAGCGCTCTCTAGCGCCCATAGTGACCGGCTCTATTCCCGCTGTCAAGGAACTCTTGCCAACATTCACCGATAAATTGGTCAGTGTGGGGTTGCCGACACTCGCTGAGCAGGTCAGAATGAGAGAGCGCTCTCTCTCGGCGCCGTAAGCCCTCATCTCACGGAACGGACAGACGTCACATGCAGGACACCGCCAGCAGCCCGGTCATCGACATCGAGGGCGAGCGTCATCACGTGATCACCGGGGTGGAGCGCATGCCTCCGTTCCTCATGACCCTGACCAGTGCCAGCGACGTGTGGGCCTACCTCACGAGCAACGGCGGCATCACCGCCGGGCGGCGCAACGTCGACCATGCGATCTTCCCGTACCGCACCGAGGACCTCGTCGCCGACGACGCCGGCGTCACCGGCGGCGTGACCCGGCTGCGCGTCACCGACTCCACCGGACACACGAGCGAGTGGCGTCCCTTCGCCGCCGCCCACCCCGACCTGCCGCGCGCCGAGCGCTCGGTCGCCAAGACCGACCTCGGCGACGTCGTCCACTTCGAGGAGCGCCGACCCGACCTCGACGCGACGATCCGCGTCTCGTGGCGGGTCAGCCCCCGCTTCGGCCTGGTCCGCAGCGTCACCCTCACCTGCGCCGACCCCCGCGGACTCGACGTCCAGATCCTCGACGGCATCCGCAACGTCCTGCCCCCCGGCGTCACGGCGCGAACCCAGCGGGAGATGTCGCCCCTGCTCGACGCATACAAGATCGCCGAGCTCGACCCGGCGACCGGGCTCGCCTGGGTGCGCCTGAACTCGATGCTCACCGACCGCGCCGAGGCCGCCGAGTCGCTCGCCGCGACGGCGATGTGGCAGGTCGGCGCCGCGCCGGTTCGCCACCACCTGAGCACCGACGTCCTGCACGGGTGGGGGACCGGGGAGGCCGGCACCCAGGCGCGGGGGCAACGGGCCGCATACCTGATCGAGCTGTCCCACCACCTCACCCCGACCGCGCCGGCCCGCTGGAGCGTGGTCGTCGACATCGACCAGGACGCGGCCGCGCTGGTCGACCTGCAGGAGCTGCTCGCCGACCCGGCACACCTGCAGATCGCGCTCGAGGACGACATCGCCGCCGGCCGCTCCTCGCTGCGGGCACTCGTCGGCTCGGCCGACGGCTGGAGCCGCTCCGGCGACGCCATGGCCGACGCGCACCTGGCCTCCTCGACGATGTTCAACCTCATGCGCGGTGGCGTGCCGCTCGACGGCTACACGGTCGAGCGCGAGGACGTGCGCCGGTTCCTGCGCGAGCGCAACGCACCGGTCGCCGAGCGGGCCACCGACCTGCTCGACGCCCTGCCCGAGCGGCTCACCCTGTCCGAGCTGCGTGCCGCCTCCGGGGAGACCGACGACCTCGACCTGCAGCGGCTCGTCCTCGAGTACCTCCCGCTGACCTTCGGCCGCCGCCACGGCGACCCGTCCCGGCCGTGGAACAGCTTCGAGATCGACCTGCGCGACGAGCACGGCCGGCCGCGGCTGGCCTACCAGGGCAACTGGCGCGACATCTTCCAGAACTGGGAGGCGCTGGCCTGGTCCTTCCCCGAGCTCACCGAGTCGATGGTGCGTGCCTTCCTCAACGCGACGACCGTCGACGGCTACAACCCGTACCGCGTCTTCCGCCAGGGCGTCGAGTGGGAGGTGCCCGAGCCGGACGACCCCTGGTCGAACATCGGCTACTGGAGCGACCACCAGATCATCTACCTGCTCAAGCTGCTCGAGGTCCTGCACGACCAGGACCCGCAACGGCTCGCCGGGCTGCTCGGCCGGGTCGAGATGGTGCACGTCGACGTGCCCTATCGGCTGGCCACGTATGACGAGCTGCTCGTCGACGCGCAGAACTCGGTGTTCTTCGACGACGAGCGACACGCCGCGACGATGCAGCGGGTGGCCGAGATCGGCGGCGACGGGCGGCTCCTCTTCGGCGTCGACGGCGCGCCGGTGCGGGCCGGGCTGGTCGAGAAGCTGCTGATCCTGCTCACCGCCAAGATGGCGAACTTCGTTCCCGACGGCGGGATCTGGATGACGACCCAGCGTCCGGAGTGGAACGACGCCAACAACGCTCTCGTCGGCCGGGGCCTGTCGGTCGTGACGGTCGCGCAGCTGCACCGGTTCGTCGCGTTCCTCGAGCAGGTGCTCGCGGAGGTCGGCGACTCCGGCGACGCCGGGGATGGCTCCGTGGCTGACGAGCTGGAGATCAGCGAGCCGCTGGCGGCCGCGGTGCGTGCGGTCACGGAGGTGCTGTCGGTGTCGCCGCCCGCGGATGGGCGGGTGGACGACGCGGTGCGACGCGGCATGCTCGACCGTCTGGGTCGGGCCGGCAGCGACTACCGGTATGCGGTGGCCGAGCAGCCCTCGCCGCGCACCACCGTGCGGGTCGCGGAGGTGCGTGAGCACCTCGCGGCCGTGCGGTCCTGGCTCAGCCACACCGTGCGGACGGCGCACCGGTCCGACGGGCTGTACGACGCATACAACCTCCTGACGCTCGGCGAGGGAACCGCTTCGGTGACCGGTCTGGACCAGATGCTCGAGGGGCAGGTCGCCGTGCTCGGCTCCGGGATCCTCGGGCCGGACGAGGTCGACGCGCTCGTCGCGGCGCTGCCGGGGAGCCGACTGTACCGCGAGGACGCGAACACCTACCAGCTCTATCCCGAGCCCGAGATCCGCGGCTTCCTCGAGCGGAACACGCTGCCGGAGAACCGGTTCCGCGCCAACGAGCTGCTCGTCGCTCTCGTCGCGGCCGGCGACCGGCGGATGGTCGTCGGTGACCGTCGGGGCGGGGTGCACTTCGCCGCCGGCATCCGGCACGCGGAGGACCTGCGGGCGCGGCTCGCGGAGGTCGGGGCCGACGAGCCGTTCGCCGATCTGGTGGAGCGGTGCACCGAGGACGTGCTGGCGATCTTCGAGGAGATGTTCGACCACGCGTCGTTCACCGGGCGCTCGAGCAGCTTCTTCGCCTATGAGGGTGTCGGCAGCGTGTACTGGCACATGGTGTCCAAGCTCGTGCTCGCGATCAGGGAGCAGCTCGACGAGGCGCGGCGTGCCGAGCCGGTCGACGCGGGCCGGGTGATCCGGCTGTCGGCCGCCTACGAGCAGGCGCGCGGCGGGCTGGGGATGGCGAAGACCGCCGAGGAGTACGGCGCGTTCCCGCATGACCCGTACTCGCACACACCCGCGGGGCGGGGCGCGCGCCAGCCGGGGATGACCGGACAGGTCAAGGAGGACGTGCTGATCCGCCGGGCCGAGCTCGGGGTGGCCTTCGTCGACGGACGGCTGCGGCTGGACGCCGGTGCCGTCGGTGAGGGCGACTGGTCCTCGGCGACAGGGTGGTTCAGCTATGTCGACGTCGCCGGGCGCGAGCAGCACGAGCCGATCCCCGTCGGTGCGCTGGGCTTCAGTGTGTGCCAGGTGCCGGTGATCATGCGCCGGGTCGCAGGTGGGGAGCCCGTCGTCCAGGCCGTCGTCGGCGCGGACGCGGTGATCGAGGAGAGCCGGGACGGGATGCTGAGTCGGGAGCTGTCGGCCTCGGTGTTCGCACGTGACGGCCGGGTTCGGCGCATCCTCGTGACCGTGCCGGCCGAGTAGGGCGGCGGGAGCGGTGCGCTTCTGGGGACCGGCGCTGCGTCAGGCCGGCTCTCGGGCGGTTCGCTCGCGCACCTGACGTTCGAGTTCGGCGACCTGGCGGGACAGGTCGGGGCCCAGGCCCGACCTGATGTCGAAGTCCTCGGACTCGACGGCTCGAGCGCCGAGCCGCCTCGCGGTGCGCTCGACCATCGCGACCAGGCCCTTGGGTCCGCACGCCGCCACATGGGCGCCGGTCAGGTCACCGCCGACCAGGCTCTCGAACAGCTCCGCGTCCAGCCGGTGCCCGTCCGCCGACGCCACCACCTCGAGATGGATCCGCGCCTCGGCTCGGGCTCGCCGCAGCAGCTCGATCGCGGTGGCGTCGTGCTCGCGCCGCACCGAGTAGACGAGGAGCGGGCGGCGCTCGGCGGGGGCATCGGCCGGGAGGATCGACACGGCGCTGA
Source organism: Dermatophilaceae bacterium (assembly GCA_049582485.1). Lineage (GTDB taxonomy): Bacteria > Actinomycetota > Actinomycetes > Actinomycetales > Dermatophilaceae > F2B08. Next base: position 2,767 of record JBAUUB010000263.1, on the reverse strand, counting down.
GGAAGGGCGTGATGCCCACGCCCCCCGCCACCCAGACGACCCGTCGCCCGGACCGGTCGTCGGGAAGCGGTTCGAAGTGGCCGTACGGCCCCTCCACGCGGACCTCGGCCCCCACCAGGTCACGCTGCCGGATGGCCGCGGTCCAGTCGCCGAGGTTTCGCACGAAGAAGCGCAGATGCTCCTCGTCGGGCGCCGAGGCGATGGTGAAGGCGTGCGGCTCGCGAAGACCCGGCAGCTGGATCTTGACGAACGCGAAGCAGCCGGCCCGGTGGCGCAGCGGCCGCCCGATCGGTGCCAGCTCCAGCTCCAGGGTGCGCTCGTGGGTGATCGCACTGACGATTCGGTAGGGGACACCCGGACGGATGCCGTCGCGGCCGACGATGCGCCAGACCCATGCCGCGACCCCGATGACGCCGATGGCGACCAGGGCCAGGCTCCACACGCTGTCAGCGGGGAAGGGCTTGTCCACGGTCACCGTGTGGAACGCGGCGATCGCGAACGGGATGCCCATCAGCTTGTGGCTCAACCGCCACCACCGGAACGGCACCCACCGCACCAGGCTGACCGCGACGAGGACATAGAAAGCCGTCTCGGCTATCCCTGCGGCGTCGGTGGCCGACTCCATGAAGGTCGCGAGCAAGCCGTCGAACCCGCCGTCGACCTCGGGTTCGAGACGGACGTGGAGAAACATCGCGGCGATGGCGAGGACACCGGCCCACCGGTGCACCGCATACATCCGGTCCAGGCCGCCGAAGAGCGGCTCCAGCCACCGCCATCGCACGGCCAGGACGAAGCTCCAGGCCATCAACGTGACCGCCACCGACCCGGTGAACAATCCCAGGGCGACGGTCCGGTCGGTCGCTGTGTACGGCACCCACCAGACGACCACGCTGGCGAGGACGAGGAGCGGGCCGACGCTCGCCACGGCCAGTCCGTGCCGCCATGGTCGGGGCAGCGTGAAGGCCCAGTCCTGGGGGCGTCCCGCGAGGGTTCTGGCTACGCGGCTGCCGCGGCTGACCAGTGGCCGGGTCGTGTCGATCTCGTTGATGTCGTCAGTATCGTGCGCGGGCCGGTGATTCGGCGTGAGGTTCGCTATGACGTCGCACTCACTGCCGGACGTCCGGCGGTTGGCCAGCCCGAGTCGCGGCGAGCCGCTCAGCCCGACCGCCTGCGGGCGGCTCAGCCCGAGTCGCGCTCGATGAGATCGACGTCGAGGACGATGCCCCGACCGTCGGGAGTGTTGACCTCGGGCAGCTCGTCCTCCAGAGGCTGCTCGAGGATCTGCAGGAGCCGGCGGGCCATCAGTCGCCCCTGTTTCTGGGTGCGCTGCCGGATCGTCGTCAGGGCCGGGTCGGCCATACTCGCGAGCTCGATGTCGTCGTAGCCCACGACGGCGATGTCGTCCGGGACACTGCGGCCGGACCGTCGGATCGCCCGGAGCGCACCCAGGGCCATGAGGTCGGAGGCGACGAACAGACCGTCGATCTCGGGGTGCTTCTTGAGCAGACGCTCCGTCGCCACCTCGCCGGATGCGGTCGTGAAGCTGCCGTGCTCGACGAGTCCCTTGCGGAACATCCGTCCCATCCCGGAGGCGAACCCTTCGAGCCGGTCGACACCGGCCGACATGTCCTGTGGCCCGGTTATGGTGCCGATCCGAGTGCGCCCCAACGACCTCAGGTGCTGCGCGGCCATCCGTGCACCGCCGACGTTGTCGTGGTCGATGTAGTTGACGCCGATTCTCGGGTCGATCGGCCGGCCACCGATGACGACCGGGATGCCGGCCTCGGTCAGCTGCTCGGCGATCCGGTGGCGACCGTGCTCGGAGATGAGCAGGACCCCGTCGGTGTGTCCCGCGCTGAGGTACGTCGCGAGCGCGGCGGCCTCCTCGTCGGTCTCGGTCATCGAGAGGGTCAGCCGGATCGGCGAGGCCCGCAGCTCCTTGCTCACGCCACGGACGATCTGGGCGAAGAAGGGGTCACCGAAGACCCGGGTGTCGGTCTCAGCGGCGATGAGGGTGACCGTGTCGGTGCGCCGCGTCATCAGGGCGCGCGCCGCCTGGTTCGGCACGTAGTTGAGGTCGGCGACCGCCTCTTCGACGACCTTGCGGATGGCCGGATCCACGGTCGTCTGTCCGTTGACGACCCGGGAGACGGTCGCCCGGGACACCCCCGCGTAGCGAGCGACCTGTTCGAGCGTCGGCTTGCGACGGGGGCTGGGCATGGACGTCATCCTAGGCTCACCCCCTCCACCACGCGTTTGGTGCGGAATTCTCAGTTCGGCGCGAGACTTCGCACCGGTTGGTGGAGAGTCGCACCGCCCCGAGGGGCTGGGTCCTCACCCGCCGAGTCTGGCGAGGTGGGCGGCGATGATCCGGTCGACGAGGTCCGCCGGCCAGGTGTCCGCGTAGCGGAAGTGCAGCGTCCCCTTGCTCTTGCGATACGGCTCGAGATCGTCGGCGAGGGACGCATCGGTCGCCGACTCCGGGACGGGGTAGATCGCCACGTGGTCGGTCCAGAGCCCGACGTGCAGGAGCACACGACCGTCGACGAAGAAGGTCGGCATCTTGTACGAAAGTCGTTCGCCGACACGCTCGTCGCTCACCTGCCCCTCGCCCACCTGTCGCAGGACCGCGGACCGGACCAGCGCATACCTCTGCTGGCCGGCGGCCGGCGCCTCCTCGAGGTATGCGGTGGTGTCCTCCGCGATCCCGCTCACCTGCTTCTTCGCTGCCATGGGGACAGTCTGGCGCGATGGGACTCGCCTGGCG
>JBAUUB010000262.1:0-1679 GCA_049582485.1 Dermatophilaceae bacterium | reverse complement strand
GCCTGGAAGAGGCGCTGCTCATAGCCCCAGTCGTCGGCCTCCGGGCCGGGCAGCACGTCGGCAGCCCTCTTGTTCGGCCAGTTGTGCTCGAGACCCATGTAGGCGTTCTTCAGCTCGGCGTACTCGGGGCGGTCCAGCCACTCCCGGATCGACGCGACCTGACGGTTGTGCTCGCCGTGGAAGACGGCGTGGACAGCGGTCAGCGCGATGTTCTCGTTGCCGCGGCCGTCACCGGTGATGAAGTGCTCGCCGAGTGCGACATTGTCGTAGCCCGTGAGGTTCGGCTCGCCGTTCTCGCCGACGATGACGTTGCCCTCGGCGTCCAGCGGCGGGCTCCCCGGCGTCGCGCCGTGCGCGATGTCGTCGAGGAAGGAGTGACCCGTGGTCAGCGCTCCGAACGCGGCTGGAGGGTTCGCGAGGTTGCCCTCGACATTGAGCGGACTGCCGCCGTTGCCGGTGACGAGCATCGGGAACCCGTTGGGGCCGGGCACGAAGTTGCCGTACGGGTCGGTCACGACCTGCGGCACGTCAAGCACACGCGAGTCCGTGAGGTTGATCCCGAGGACATTGAGGGCCTGCGCCTTGACCTCGTTCCACGTGGCCATACCGCCTACGGCGCCGTCGAGCAGCCGACCGGTGTCCTGCGGAACGCCGTCGACGAGCTCGTACTCACGGAGGAACACCTGGTGCGACGGGTGCGAGGTGTAGGTCTGGTTCTGGTCGACGAACGGGGTCGTCTCGTTGTTGTGGACGTCGTCGTTGGTGCCGACAATGCCGTCCACCCCGGGCGACCGCGTCGCGCGGGAGAGGATCAGATAGGGGGTCTGCGGGTCGAAGCCGGCGACCTGCCGGATCGGGTCGTCAGCGGCCAACGGAACGACGAGGGTGCCGTTCGCGCCCTTGTCGACCAGGTCCAGACCGTGGTCGAAGAACTGGCCGAAGAAGGTGAAGAAGGCGTTCGTCGGGGCCGAGAGGCCCTCGTCCGGCGCCATGTTCGGCAGGAAGATCGTGCCGTCGGGCCGGATCTCAGCACCGGGGAGGTGCGTCGCGGCGTTCACGGCCGCAGGGTTACTGACGCTCTGGTCGACAATGAGGTTGGAGATCTCGCGAGGCTCCGCGTCGTAGACGATGTGGCCGGGCTCCCACTGCTCGTAGCAGGTCAGGCCGGGCTCGCACATCGAGGTGTCGCCGGCCGGCGGCGCACCTGGCGCCTGGAGCGGGGCGTCGGCCTGCCGGTAGTACGGCTCGAGCCACTTCCTGAAGGGCTCGTCACCGGCACCCCACTGGCTGCGACCCTCCAGCAGGTTGTTGTGCGAGCCGTCCACGGTGCGCAGGCCCAGCGGAAGCCCAGGACTGGGCACGCACTTGCCGGTCGTGTCGGTCTCCGACGCACAGAGAAGATCGCCGCCGGCCGCGTGAGCCTCGGCGATCTGGATCTGGCGAAGGATGAAGTCCAGGTCGTTCGCGTTCAGGTAGAACGGCGGATCCGGCTCCGTGACGGCTGCCGCCGTCGTCGTGTTCATGGCCACCAGCGGCACGGCAAGAGCCGAGCTCGTCAGTAGAGCCACGAGACGCCGCACGCGGGTGCGCCGGCGACTGGATGTCTGAGACATCAGGTGTGCTCCTCTCCCACTTTGACCGCAGTTCCCTGCGCTGTCCCCATCCCCGGCCCGCGGTTC
>JBAUUB010000261.1:0-3042 GCA_049582485.1 Dermatophilaceae bacterium | reverse complement strand
CTGCAGAACATGATCCTGTACGGGTTCGTGTTGCCACCGACCGAGGTGCTCGACGGCATCCAGCTGCCGCCGGGCATGGAGGCCACCCCGATCGCCCAGGCGGACGACGGAACGCAGATCTGGAAGTTCACGCACAACGGGGTCGACACCCACCCCATCCACTTCCACCTCTACGACGTCCAGCTGCTCAACCGGGTCGGGTGGGACGGCATCATCCGCAAACCCGATCCGACCGAGCTCGGCTGGAAGGACACCGTCCGGATCAGCCCACTGGAGGACACCATCGTCGCGGTCCGGCCGATCATCCCGCCCATCCCGGACGAATGGAATGGTCTGCCGAACAGCGTCCGACTGCTCGACCCGTCAATGCCGCCGAATGCTTTCCTCGAGGGTGGCAACACCACCCAGCGGGAGGCGCTGGGTCTGCCGCTCATGGTCTTCAACCCCGACGGCGAACCGATCGACGTGGTCAACCACTTCGTCAACTTCGGCTGGGAGTACGTGCTCCACTGTCACATCCTCAGTCATGAGGAGATGGACATGATGCGCAGTCAGGCCGTCGCGGTGAACCCGGTGGCTCCGACGTTCATTTCGGCGGTCCGCTCTGGGAATGGACCGAACCGTCGATACACGGTCAACTGGACGGACAACTCGAAGAACGAGACCGCCTTCGTCATCGAGCGGCGCGTCGCGGGCTCGACGGGTCCATGGACCCAGCGGGCCGTGGTGCAGACCGAGGACAGGGTCAACCTGACCAGTCTGCCGGCGGCCGGCACTGAGACGGGCGCGGCAACCGGTCCGGCCCAGTACGTCGACACGATCGGGAACACGAACACCCTGTACGAGTACCAGGTCTACGCGATCAACACGGTCGGGGACACGTGGGACTACTCGGACCCGGCGTTCAACGAGATCCCGCCCGGCGGCGGCTTCCCGACGATCACCGTCGACAGCCGTGGCACCCCGCAAGCCGTGGGTGACCCGGTCGCGGCGCCGACCAACCTCACCGGAACGCTCACCGTGAAGAACAGGAAGACCTCCACGGTGAACCTCAGCTGGACGGACAACGCCTCCAATGAGACGGGGTTCCTCATCCAGCGGACCAACAGCGACGGAAGCAACGTCGTCAACGCGACGGTGGGGGCGGGCGTGAGCACGTTCACCCAGACCGTCACCTCCGGAGTGGCCTACATCTACCGGGTGCACGCGTTCAACGCCACCACCCAGTCGGGCTGGTCCAACGCCCTCGCGCTGCCGTGACATAACGGTCGCCTGACAGGCGCGGAGCCCGGGCAGAGTTCGCTCTGCCCGGGCTTTCGCCCGCCCGGGCGAACCCGGCAGACTGGGGTGCGACATGGACACAATCGACGACGCGATCGCCGCCATGGACCGGCGAATCGACCGCGCCCTCGACACCGGCGACCCCCGCGGCTACTTCACCTGTGTCTACCGGTCCGTGACCGCCAGGGTCCGCGACGGGATCCGCGCCGCTGAGTTCGAGGACTGCGAGCGGATGGAGCGCTTCGACGTCGCGTTCGCGCGCCTGTACCTCGACGCCGCCGACGGGTTCGAGACCGGCGGGCAGGTCTCCGAGTCGTGGCGGGTGGTCTTCGAGGCGCCACCCTCCGCGCTCGCCGTCCAGCACGTCACGGCCGGGATGAACGCCCACATCAACCTCGATCTCGGCATCGCGGCCGCCTCGGTGCAGCAGGGTGCGGACGTCGGCGAGCTCCGCGACGACTTCGAGCGTCTGAACGACGTGCTCGGCGCCATGATCGACCGGATGCAGGACGCCCTGACGCACACCGCGCCGTGGACCGCCGTGGTGGACGGCTGGGGCGGCCGCATCGACGAGCTCGTCTCTGGCTGGTCGATCGAGTATGCGCGGGGCCGGGCCTGGGCGTTCGCCGAGCAGCTGGCTCTGGCCGGGGACGATCAGCGTCACGGCCTGGTCACCGCTCGGGACGCACGCGTCGCGGCTCTCGGTGGACGGATCCTGAACCCGCCCCTTCCCCTCCACTGGCTGACGGCCCTGGTCGCCCCTCGGGAGAAGGCGGACCTGCGGGCCGTCGTCGACGCTCTGGTGGACTGAGCGTCGTCCTCGGGCTCGGCCCCGTGCCCTCGCACCGCATAACATCGGACCCATGCCAGCAACGAGGCTGATGCCCACCGAGATCGGTCACGACCTGATCGAGCTCACCCGCGAGATCGCGGCCAAGGAGCTGCGTCCGAAGGTCGACGAGGCCGAGCGCAGTGCCGCACCGGAAGCAGCGGCGGCACGATCAGGCGGGGCCGACGACGCCTTCCCGCGCCAGGTGTTCCGGACCCTCGGCGATGCGGGACTGATGTCGCTGCCCTATCCCGAGGAGTACGGCGGCGGCGACCAGCCGTACGAGACCTACCTGCAGGTGCTCGAGGAGATCGCCACCGCGTGGATGTCAGTCGCGGTCGGGGTCTCGGTGCACGCCCTGACCTGCTACCCGGTCGCCGTGTTCGGCACCGAGGAGCAGCGGGGCCGGCTGCTCCCCGAGCTGCTGTCCGGGGAGCTGCTCGGCGCATACTGCCTGTCCGAGCCGCTCGCCGGCTCCGACGTCGGGTCGATGACCACCCGGGCCACCCGGGACGGCGACACGTACCGGATCAAGGGCCGCAAGGCGTGGATCAGCCATGCCGGCCACGCCGACTTCTACACGACCTTCGCCCGGACCTCGGACGACGGCGGCCGTGGGCTCTCGTGCTTCATCGTCCCTGCCGACGCACCAGGCCTGTCCTTCGGCGCACCCGAGCGCAAGATGGGCCTGCACTGCGACACCGTGCGCGAGGTGATCTTCGAGGACGTGCCGGTCGCGGCCGACCGCCGGATCGGCGACGAGGGCCAGGGCATGGCGATCGCGCTGTCGGCGCTCGACGCCGGGCGGCTCGGCATCGCCGCCACGTCGACCGGCCTCGCGCAGGCCGCCCTCGAGGTCGCCACCTCCTACGCCAAGGAACGGCACCAGTTCGGCCGTCCGATCGCCGACAACCAGGGACTGGCCTTCCTAC
>JBAUUB010000260.1:0-2519 GCA_049582485.1 Dermatophilaceae bacterium | reverse complement strand
GGCGCGAGCCGCGCGGTGGACGGCGCCGCAGGTCGGCGGCGCGGGGTGGGGGCGCGGGGTGGGCGCGGGGGCCGGTCAGCGACAGCGACACATCAGCGCGCTGCTCACGCGCTGGAGGTCGACTTCGGGGCGCCGGACGAGGGTGCGGCCGCTGGTGTCCATGCGTCCATTATTGAGAGTTATTGATCAGATAACGCAAACTTACTCACGAGTCGTCTCGCGATCTGACACGACCGACGTCGTCCCGACAGAATGTCGGTGGTGGCCACGGGTGCGCGCGGGGACTGGTCGGGCATCGTTCCGGGGCGATTTGGTCGTCGGGTGCCGCCTCTGGCAGACTGGACGGGTTGCTTGCTCTGGCTGCGTCGCGCAAGGGACCCTGATCTTCTCCGGAAGATCGTCCCGCTGTGCCTCCGGCCCTCGCCCGGTGACAACGAATCGAACCATGCGAACCGACCGACAGGTCGAGCGTGGGGCGACACATCGGCGAGAGTGGCAGGCCGGCGGCTGCCGGATGACAACGGACCCGCGCAGGGTCACACCCCGACCAGGATCGATGTGTGACTTCGTGTGGATCGGGCGACACACCCGACCTCGGGGGTCGGTGACATCGCAGGCCAGCGCCCACCAGACAGATAGCAGTACCTATTCGGCAAGGCGAGAGAGAGACGAGAGATGGCGGGACAGAAGATCCGCATCCGCTTGAAGTCGTATGACCACGAGGTCATCGACAGCTCGGCGCGCAAGATCGTCGACACGGTCACCCGTGCCGGCGCCACAGTGGTCGGCCCGGTGCCGCTGCCGACGGAGAAGAACGTCTTCTGCGTCATCCGGTCGCCGCACAAGTACAAGGACAGCCGCGAGCACTTCGAGATGCGCACCCACAAGCGCCTCATCGACATCATCGACCCGACCCCCAAGGCGGTCGACTCGTTGATGCGTCTCGACCTGCCCGCCGACGTCAACATCGAGATCAAGCTCTGAGGCGACGACGATGACTTCGATGACTCAGAACAGCGCCACCCGCACGATGACGGGGCTCCTCGGAGAGAAGCTCGGCATGACCCAGGTGTGGGACGCCGACAACCGGCTCGTCCCCGTCACCGTCATCAAGGCGGGCCCCTGCGTCGTGACCCAGGTCCGCACCGAGGACACCGATGGCTACTCCGCCGTGCAGATCGGCTTCGGCGCGATCGACCCGCGCAAGGTCACCCAGCCGCTCAGCGGGCACTTCGAGAAGGCCGGGGTCACCCCTCGCCGTCACCTCGTCGAGCTCCGCACCGCGGACGCCGGTGACTACGAGGCCGGCCAGGAGCTGACCGCCGAGGTGTTCGAGCCGGGCCAGCGCATCGACGCGACCGGCACCACCAAGGGCAAGGGCTTCGCCGGTGTCATGAAGCGCCACGGCTTCCACGGTGTCTCGTCCAGCCACGGTGCGCACCGCAACCACCGCAAGCCCGGCTCGATCGGTGGCTGCGCCACCCCTGGCCGCGTCTTCAAGGGCATGCGCATGGCCGGCCGCATGGGCGGCGTGCGCCAGACCACCCAGAACCTCACGATCCACGCCGTGGACGCAGAGAAGGGCCTGCTGCTCGTCAAGGGTGCCGTTCCCGGCCCCCGCGGCGGCATCGTCCTGCTCCGCACGGCTGCCAAGGGAGCCTGATAAGCCATGGCAACTGACACCAAGACTTCGGAGACGATCAAGATCGTCGACGTGACCCTCCCCGCCGAGATCTTCGACGTACAGACCAACGTCCCGCTCATCCACCAGGTCGTCACCGCGCAGCTCGCGGCCGCCCGCCAGGGCACGCACTCGACCAAGACCCGCGGCGAGGTCCGCGGCGGTGGTCGCAAGCCCTACCGCCAGAAGGGCACCGGTCGCGCCCGCCAGGGCTCGACCCGTGCGCCGCAGTTCGCCGGCGGCGGCATCGTGCACGGCCCGCAGCCGCGCGACTACAGCCAGCGCACCCCGAAGAAGATGAAGGACGCCGCGCTGCGCGGCGCCCTCTCCGACCGGGCCCGGCACGGCCGGATCCACGTCGTCGAGGCCATCGCCTCCGGTGACGCCCCGTCGGCCAAGGCGGCCGCGGCCGGGCTGGCCGGGCTGACCGAGCGCAAGAACCTCCTGGTCGTCCTGGAGCGCGCCGACCTCGTCGGCCTGAAGTCGGTCCGCAACCTGCAGAACGTCCACGTTCTCGCGGTCGACCAGCTGAACACCTACGACGTTCTGTGCGCCGACGACATCGTCTTCACCAAGGGCGCCTACGACCAGTTCGTGTCCGGCGGCGCGCCCTCCGGTTCGAACACGGAGAACGCCACCGCGACGACCACCGAGAGCGAGGACGCCAAGTGAGCTCCTTCACGACGTTCAAGGACCCGCGCGACATCCTGATCTCTCCGGTCGTCTCGGAGAAGTCCTACGGTCTGCTCGACGAGGGCAAGTACACGTTCATCGTCGACCCGCGGGCCAACAAGACCGAGATCAAGATCGCCGTCGAGCAGATCTTCAAGGTCAAGGT
>JBAUUB010000259.1:0-1509 GCA_049582485.1 Dermatophilaceae bacterium | reverse complement strand
CCTCAACCGCGGCCGCATGTACTCCGACCTGTAGCCGCGGCATGAAAACCAATCTCGCCGATTTCATCAAGGATACGCCGCAGGGCCGCGAGGCCGAGGCCATCCTGCGCAAATGCGTGCACTGCGGGTTCTGCACGGCGACCTGCCCGACGTATCAACTGCTGGGCGACGAGCTCGACGGACCGCGCGGGCGCATCTACCTGATGAAACAGGTGCTCGAAGGCGAACCCGCCACCGCAAAAACGCAACTGCACCTCGACCGCTGCCTGACCTGCCGTTCCTGCGAAACCACCTGTCCTTCCGGCGTGCAGTACGGCCGGCTGCTCGACATCGGCCGCGCCATCGTCGCGCAGCAGGTGCCGCGCAGCGGCCTGGCGAAGGCGCAGCGCCAGGCACTGGCCGCCGTATTGCCGCGATCCGCGCTGTTCAATCCGCTGCTGACCGTCGGCCGCATCGCGCGCAATCTGCTGCCGAAAGTGCTCGACGACGTCGTGCCCGGCCAGCCACCGCGCGCGCGCACCTGGCCCATCGGCGGCCACTCGCGCCGCATGCTGGTCCTCGAGGGCTGCGTGCAGCCCGCGCTGTCGCCGGCAACCAATGCCGCAGCCGCGCGCGTGCTCGACCGGCTGGGTGTATCGCTGGTGCGCGTGCCCAATGCCGGCTGCTGCGGCGCGGTGGCCTTCCATCTCGACCAGCCGGCGCAGGCCCGGGAGGCGATGCGCCACAACATCGATGCCTGGTGGCCGTACATCGAGCAGGGTGCGGAAGCACTGCTGTTTACGGCCAGCGGCTGCGGCGTCATGATCACCGACTACGGCCATCTGCTTGCCGATGACCCTGCGTATGCCGAACGCGCCAAACGCATCTCGGCGCTGGCCTGCGACCTGAGCAGCGCCATCGAAAATCAGAAAGAACAATTAAAACAAATACTTGATGATAACCGTCCGCGCGGAAAATTTGTGTTCCATCCGCCCTGCTCGCTGCAGCACGGCCTGAAACTGAAAGGCCGCGTCGAAGCGCTGCTTGGCGAACTGGGTTTCGATCTAGCGCCGATTGCCGATGCGCACCTGTGCTGCGGTTCGGCGGGCACCTACTCGATCCTGCAACCGGAAATTTCGGCACAACTCAAGCGCAACAAGATCCGGACGCTCACCGCGCCATCACCCGCGCAGATCCTCACCGCCAACATCGGCTGCCAGACCCACCTGCAGGCGGCGACCAAAGTGCCGGTGCGGCACTGGATCGAAGCGGTGGATGATTTGTTGTCGGCCCACCCCGCCACACCCTGACGCCCTGATGCCGGCGCCAGCCGGGATCCAGCGAACGCCGAGGTCCCGGACGTTGTTTTGCCGCGAAGGCAGCAGTCGCCCGCAGGCCTTGTACTTTTCGCGACAGCGGCGTACCCTCCGCGGCACCGCAAGTGGTGAGTGCGCCCCGGCCATACCTGCACGGTACTTGTACTTTTTGTGACAGGGGCGTACCCTCCGCTGCAATTTATCCTGCCGAGGG
>JBAUUB010000258.1:0-7145 GCA_049582485.1 Dermatophilaceae bacterium | reverse complement strand
CGTTGAGGGACTGGTCAAGTCGTACGGCTCGTTCACCGCGCTCCACGGCCTGGACCTGCACGTCGCACCCGGCGAGGTGCACGGGTTCCTCGGCCCGAACGGCGCCGGCAAGTCCACGACCATCCGGGTCCTGCTCGGCCTGCTCAAGGCCGACGCCGGCCGGGTCGAGGTCCTCGGCGGCGACCCCTGGCACGACGTGGTCGAGCTGCACCGCCGCCTCGCCTACGTGCCCGGCGACGTCAGCCTCTGGCCAGCGCTGACCGGCGGTGAGGCGATCGACCTGCTCGGCAACCTGCGCGGCGGCCTGGACGAGACCCGCCGCGCGCACCTGGTCGAGCGCTTCGAGCTCGACACCACCAAACGTGGCCGGCAGTACTCCAAGGGCAACAAGCAGAAGGTGGCGCTGATCGCCGCCCTCTGCTCCGACGTCGAACTGCTCATCCTCGACGAACCCACCTCCGGCCTCGACCCGCTCATGGAGATGGTGTTCCAGGAGGAGATCCAGGCCGAGAAGGCCCGCGGCCGCTCCGTCCTGCTCTCCAGCCACATCCTCTCCGAGGCCGAGGCCCTCGCCGACCGGGTCAGCATCATCCGCGACGGGGTCGTCGTCGAGACCGGCACCCTCGACCAGCTCCGCCACCGCACCCGCACCCAGGTGCGGGCCACGCTCGAGCGCGCGCCGCATACCGTCGAAGAGCTCTCGCTCCTGCAGGACACCCACCTCGACGGCACCCACGTCACCGGCGCGGTCGAGGCCGACCGCGTCGGCGAGGCGATGGCGCTGCTCGGCCGATACGGGATCGCGTCCCTGACCGTCTCCCCGCCCTCGCTCGAGGACCTCTTCCTGCGCCACTACGGCGAGGGGAACTCCGGGTCGGGCGACGCCGGTCGCCCCGGGCGGCACGCGAAGCCGGGGACGTGAGTATGCGCGCCCGCCTCACCGGAGCACGTCCCCTGCTGCACGTGGCAGCCCGGCAGGACCGCAAGAGCATCGCGCCGTGGATCGCGCTGATCTCGGTGCTGTCGGCGAGCTCGGTGCTCGTCTACGACTGGGTGTTCCCCGACGAGCGAAGCCAGCAGATCCTGCAGCTCAACATCACCGCGAACCCGGCGATGGCGCTGATCTTCGGCAAGCCGATCGACCTGACCACCGCCGACGGGTTCAACGCCTGGCGGGCGGGGGCGCTCGGCGCGTTCTTCGCCGGGCTGATGGCGATCTTCATCGTCGTGCGCAACTCGCGCGCCGAGGAGGACTCGGGCCGTGCGGAACTGGTGGCGACCGGAGTCGTCGGACGCGAGGCGCGGCCGGCGGTCGCGGTGGCCCTTGCGTTCGTCGCCGCGGTGCTGCTCGGGGTGGTGTCCGCCCTCGTGACGATCGTGTTCGGCGGCGCGGTGGCGGACTCGCTCATGCTCTCGGCGACCTTCACCGCGTCGGCGATGCTGTTCGCCGGTGTCGGGATCATCGCCGCGCAGATCGGTTCGGACGCCCGGTCCGCGTCGACGGTTGCGGTGACGGTGCTGGCTGCGCTGTTCGTCGTGCGCGGCTACATCGACTCCTCCGGTGCGCCCGACTGGGCCACCTGGCTCACGCCGTTCGGCTGGCTGCAGGAGACGCGCCCGGCGGTCGACAACGTCTGGTGGCCCCTGCTGCTGGTCGTGGGCCTGGCGCTTGCTTTGGTCGCAGTGGGGCTGGCGCTGCACGCGCGGCGCGACTTCGGCATGGGGCTCGTTCCGCCGCGCCCGGGTCCGGGGCGAGCGGGAATGGTCGGCAACGTCTGGGGGCTGGCGCTGCGACTGCACCGGCCCACGCTGATCGCGTGGATGGTCGGGTTCGTCGTCCTCGGGGTGCTGCTGGGGTTCCTCGCCAACACCCTCACCGACGTCATCGCGGAGAACCCGGGCATCGGCCAGATCCTCGCCTCGGGTGCGGTCTCCCAGGACGACCTCATCGGCGAGTTCCTCCTGACGATGATCCGGATCCTCGGGATCTATGCCGCGGTCCACGGCGTGCAGATCGTCATGCGGCTGCACGCCGAGGAGGCCGAGGACCGCGCCGACCCGATGCTCGGCGGTGCGATCAGCCGGGCCACGCACCTGGCCAGCCACGCGGCCATCGCGTTCGCCTCGACCGCGGTGGGCATGATGCTCGCCGCGTCGGTCATGGGGCTGGTCGCCGACGCGAGCGGCGACACCATCGGCTTCGGCGACGTCGTGGGCCAGGCGGTCGCGACCATCCCGGCCGTCTGGGTGCTCGTCGGCCTGGCCATCGCCGTTGTCGGCGCCAAGCCGTCGAAGCGGCTGATCGGGTGGATGGGCGTCGTCGCGACCTTCGCCCTGACGATCCTCGGCCCGCTCTTCGACCTCGACGAATGGGTGCTCGACATCTCGCCGCTCTGGCACGTCCCCAACGTCGGAGCCGCCGACCCGGCGTGGTTCGGGCTCGTCGGGCTCGCAGTGGTTGCAGCCCTGTTCACAGCGGTCGGGTTCGTCGGCTACCGGCGGCGGGACATCGCCTGAGGTCGACCTGCGTGGGCACGATCCCAGCCGGCCGAATCCATGGAGCTCAGGTGACCACCGCACGCTCCGCCGGGATCATCGCTCCGACGGCGTTGCACCATGGCATGCGTCGATCGCGCTCGGGCCCTACCCTGCAGTACATGGGCATCACGCCGGGGATCGTTCCTAAGGCTGTGGGGTGGATCCTGATTGGGCTGCTCGTCTGGGGAATCGGCGTCTTCGGGATCGCCCGAGGGCTCGAGGACCGCTGCCTCCTCGTCGCCGACGAGCAGGGCTACGGCGCGAGCACGCAGACGTCATCGATCTGGCCTCCTCGGTTCACCTGCGAGCTGAGCGGGCCCGACAGCACGTCCGACACCGCCACCGTCGTCGTGAGCCAGCCGGCGGTCGCACTGCTGCGTTCCGGGTGGACTCTCGGCTTCCCCATCGCCTGGCTCGCCTTCGGAGCGGTGGTTGCCGTGCGCCAGACCTCGCGGCCCGAGTACCTGACGACCGGCTGAGATCGCGAAATCCTCGCTGTCAGTGAGGAATCCCAGTTCGACGAGCGCCCGGGGCACTCCCGTGGTAGGAATGTCCCACTCATCAGGGGAGCAGGGGAACATGATGTCTTTCCGACGAAACATTGTCGCGGCGGTCGCTTCATCAGTGGTGGTGCTCACCTACGCACCCGCCTTGGCGGGAGCGGACACCCCCGTGGGTGCCGCAGACTGCGCCGCGGCCACCCTCGTGGGGACGGACGGGAACGACGTGCTCGTCGGCACCGCCGGCCCCGATGTGATCCGCGCGGGCGACGGCGATGACGTCGTCTACGGACTCGGCGGCGACGACGTGCTCTGCGGCGGAAACGGCGTAGATCGAGTCTTCGGCGGACCGGGGGACGACGCGATCGACGGCGGCAACGGAGAGGACCTCGTCGTCGGCGAGGACGGTGCCGACCGGGTCTACGGCGATCGGGGGGCAGATACCGTCTTCGGCGGGGCGGGCTCGGACCTCCTGGAAGGCGCGGAGGGTGACGACGTGCTGGGGGGTGGCACCGCCTCCGACCGGCTCGGCGGCGCGCGTGGTGGCGATGTGCTCGTCGGGGGAGGTGGCTCGGACTCGGTCTCCGGTGGCCCGGGCTCCGACACCTGCACGGCCGAAGCTGAAGACACGTGTGAGGTGCCCGGCCCGACAGGAGAGGACGTCGCCGTCGAACTATCCGCTCCGGCTAGCGCGACGAACGACCCGTTCGACGTCACGGTGGACGCCAGCGCGCCGCGGGGGGTGGCCCTGGTCCTTCTCGAGGTCAATGGTGAACTGACGGCGGAGCGGTCGGTCGAGCCTCCGAGCACGACGCTGGACACAGCGTTCACCCTCGACCCCGCCGACCTGCCGAACGGATTGGTCGGCCTCACCGTCGTGGTCTACGACCGCGACGGTAACGAGCTGCGCAGCGGCCCAGCGGTCGTCGATGTCCAGCGGCTCCTCGGATTCGAGGGTCCGTCCACCTCGGCTCGCCTGGCCACCCCCACGCTGCTGAGCGACCTCGCGCCCCTCCTGCGGCTCGTCGACGCGCCGGTCGCCGAGTTCCGTCACATCCGGCACGTGGCCGAACCGCACCCAGTGCCGCGACGGGTATCCGAGAGCGCCAACGCGCGCGGCATCACCGTCGACCCGGGGGGAACCGACCTCGTCGGTGGCTTCTACGGCCGCGGACTTGCCCTCGAGGATCAGCTGGCGCTGTATGCCGGGTTGTCGAAGGAGGCCGACGGCGACCCCCGTGTCGACGGCGACCCCCGTGTCACTGGGATTCGGTTCAGCGGTGCCCTCGACGACCGCCAGCGTGGCGTGCTCGGATCGCTCGTGCAGTCGTATGCCGCGGTGCCTGGCCAGACGGTCGCCGACCCGGACCTCGTGGAGCAGGACGCGCCCGCGGCAGCGGCCCGCACGGCTCTGGGTCCTACGACTCCGACTCCCAAGCCGACCGACCTCGACGAGGCCTACGCCACCGACCCGGAGTCGGCCCAACGGAGCGCGGCCATCGCGGCGGACGATGTCGTCTCGGACATCGACGAGCAGGTCTACTGGCCCACGTTCGGGCAGCTCGACACGGCCGAGTACACCGAGCGCATCGAGCGCCCCTTCTGGTTCGACTCGGAGAACGACCGCGTCGAGTTCCAGCACGACATGGTCTGGGTGCCCGGCGTGCTCGACAACTTCGGGACGCTGAACCGGGCCTACGAGCACGACCTCAAGACGAGCACCGACGCGCTGACCCTGGGCTCACGAGGCTTCATCGGCTGCGCCTTCGTCAACCCCTTCACCTCGTACGACGACGCGTTCTACGCCTACCGCGAGGGCGGGGTCTCCTGGGAGACCAACGTTCCGGAGGCCGCGGACCCGTACTTCGACACCGACCTGTCCGACGGGTGCGGGATCGAGGACCTTTCGGTCGGCATCCGCACTCCGGAGATCCTCGACGACGGCCTCGCCGAGGGTCACTCGACTCACTACTGGTTCACCGTCGACAGCGCCCGCGGGAACCCCGACACCGGCGACTTCACCTACTCGGCGCAGCGCCTGACGCGCCTCGGCGACACGGCTTGCTGGTTCCTGGGCACGGCGAACTGCACCGGCCTCGATCCGGACGAGACCGTCAGCCGCTTCTTCGTGCGCACGAGCGGCGACCTCGTCCCGGGAATCACGCTCCCGGTCTGCTTCACCTGGGAGTGGGACCCCGAGCCTGACCTCACCAGCAACAACGTGGGCTCGCGGTGCAGCGGGGACTCCGACGGCGACGGGTGGGATGACACCGTGGACTGCGCACCGGACGACCCGGCCATCCACCCCGGAGCGGTGGACATCCCGAACGACGGGATCGACCAGAACTGCGACGGATCGGACCTCGTGGTCGGCGACGGCGCCCTGCGGTTCACGCTGCTCTGGGACAACGACAACGACCAGGACCTCCACGTCCTCGAACCAGATGGAACCCGAATCTGGTACGCCTCGCCTGGTCCGTCCTCCACCGGAGGACGACTCGACCGCGACGACAACGTCGGAGTGTGCGGAGCCGACTCCGAGCCCGGTGGTGTGGAGAACACCTACTGGCCGGCCGATCGCGCGGCGCCCTTCGGGACCTACACGGTCGAGGTCCGGCAGTACAGCAGCTGTGGCAGTCCCGCGGAATGGACACTGCTCATCTACGCCAATGACGAGTTGCAGGTCACCTCGAGCGGAACCGGCAGCGGTGTCGTGACCTTCGTCTGGGACGGCCAGTAGGCGAGAAAGTCCAAGCGGGCGACGAGAACGGCAGCCGTCGCTATCGTGGACAGGGTTCGCGATCTGCGAGGGAGCCGACATGGACAAGGCACGCACGGGTCAGTCGACCAGGAGGCCACCGGAGCCGTCCGAGAGCCACGACGTGATCGACGCGTGGATGCGCAGCCAGATGCCCGATCTGCAGCCGATCGTCACGGGAGTCGACAGCCTGATCCGGGACACCCTGTCCGACCTGCGCTACGCCGTGAAGTGGAAGAAGGCCTACTACGGGGTGCCGGAGCACGACTGGGTCGTCGAGATGGTCGCCTACGACGTCTCGGTGAACATCGTCTTCCTCGGCGGGGCGGCTTTCGACTCGCCTCCTCCGCTGGGCGACTCCGACCGGTCGCGGTACGTGAAGGTCAGGTCCTGGGGCGAGGTGGACCAGGACCAGCTGCGCGCCTGGATCCGGCAGGCGGGCAGCGTCGCCGGCTGGGGATGATCGGGTAGGGTCCGTCATCGTCAGCAACGACCGCGCCAACGCGAGTGCGGACCGGCTGGGCCGCGGCGTCATCACGGTCCTGCGGATACGCCTTCAGCTCTGACGGCGTCATGCAGCAGGCGCGAGGAACCGATCCCGGTCGTGCCCCGGCCCGTGGAGGACGACGTGGTCGACGCCGAGGTCGGTGTACATCCACATCGCCTCGACGACGTCCTCCGGCTCCGAGGCGACGATCCACCTCTTCGCCACATCGGCCTTCGGCACGCCTCAGGCGGGGGCCTTGACCCGGATCCGGTCGGCGAGTGCCTCACTCGCCTCGTCCGGCACCGCCACCGACGGCTGCTCGCTGCGCTTCTCGTGCAGGGCCAACCCGACGACCGCGGCGAGGAGGACGACGAAACCCACCCACTGCGAGAGCTCGGGTCGGGCGCCGAGCGCGGCGACCCCGACGACCGCGGCAGTGAGCGGGAATGCGAGCTCGGCCAGCGTCGCCCGTGACGCGGGCGTGTGGCTGAGCCCCCGGTAGTACAGAACGAGCGCGAGCAGCCCGGGGAGGAAGGCGAGCAGAGCGATGTTCACCGCTGCGTCGGTGCCGATAGCCAGGGGCGTGTCGGTGACGATTGCCGTGACAGCCAGGGTGGCGAACCCGAGGGCGAACCGCAGCGCCGTCAGGTCCGAGAAGCGCAGCTCGGCGCTGGCGGCCCGGCCGAGCACCGTGCCCGCCGCCCACAGGGCCGCCGCGCCGATGGCCAGGCCGGCGGCCTGGGCGCTCGCGACGCTCACGCCGAGCGGGTCAGCGAACGTCAGCAGCCAGGCACCGAGGATCGCCGGCACGGCGAAGTACGCGTAGCTCGGACGCAGCCGCTCCCCCAGCACGAGCGCAGCG
>JBAUUB010000257.1:0-11920 GCA_049582485.1 Dermatophilaceae bacterium | reverse complement strand
GGGTCACTTCGGGAAGGGAGACTTGCTTCCCGAAGTGCTCAGTTCCTTCCCGAAGGTGACCCCACTCCGGTTCTCCACACGTGACCGTCAGCCGGCCGTGTCGTCCACACCGCCGCGACTGTCCCTCGCGACTGCTCTCCCCTCTCCGCACTCTTGCCGCATGGACACCCTCGATCCCGCGCTCATCGGCCTCGCTCGCCACCAACACGGAATGCTGACGACGGCACAGTTGACTGCTGCTGGCTTGACCACGACCGCGATCGGCACCTTGGTGACCAGGGGCGCGCTACGGCATCCAGGCCGGGGTCTGTATGCGGTGCATGCGTTGTCGAGTGACGAACCGAGGTCGTGGCACCGGCAGCTCGTCGCCGGGGCCCTGCTCCTCTACCCTGATGCGCTGCTGACCGGCGTCAGTGCGCTCTTGGCCGACGGTCTCCCCGTTTGGGGTACGTCCATCCGGAAGCCGCACGTGCTCCGGCCTCGTGACCGCACGGGAGGGATGAGTGCCTTCCGGATCGGGCGGGCTGGCACCGGGCAAGAGATGATCCACTCGCCCTGGGGACCATGCACTCCCCTGGCCGAGTCGCTCGCCCGGCACGCCATGACCGCCGGCATTGTGCCGGGCGTGGTCAGCGCGGACGCCGCCCTGCACGCGAACCTGCTGTCCCACGAGGCACTCGCGGCCATGATCGATCGTGTCAAACAGTGGCCGCATTCCAACAAGGCCTCTGCCATGCTCTCGTTCTGCGACGGACGACGGGAGTCGGTCGGCGAGTCGCGCTCGGCCGTCACCCTGGCGTTCGCCGGCATCGAGCTGGTCCCCCAGGTGGTGATCACCGACGAGCGTGGCAGGTTCGTTGCCAGAGTGGACTTCGTCGTCAAGGGCACGAAGGTGATCATCGAGTTCGACGGCAAGGTCAAGTACGGGGGCGACGACGGCACCGCACTGTTCGAGGAGAAGAGGCGCGAGGACCGGTTACGCAGTCTGGGCTACACCGTCGTCCGAATCGTGTGGGCAGACCTCGAGACACCTGGGGCCGTCGTGGCGAAGGTCCAGCGGGCGATGGCCATCGCGGCGTGAGGAGCCGGATGGCCGAGCGCCCGCCAGCCTTGGGACGGAACAGCCAGCCTTGGGACGGAAGGCTTCTTTCCCATTCGGGACCTTTTCTTCCCAAGGAAGGAAAGCGAGGTGCCGCCCCCGACTCCCGACCCGACCCTCAGGCGAGGCCGAGGTACCCGGCCTCTTCCCAGAGCTCCTCCCGGACGCTCGGGTGGGCGACGTTCTCGATGATCGCGGCGGCCTGGTCCTTCTCGGGGCGGCCGGCGACCTCGGCGATGCCCTGCTCGGTGACGATCGCGCTCATCTGGAACGAGGTGACCGGTTCGTCGATGAGCGGCACGACCGTGGAGACGTTGGCCTTGGGGTGCCACGAGCGCAGCGCCATGATGGCCTGGCCGCCGACGGCGTGCAGCGCGCCGACGATGAAGTCGGTCTGGCCGCCGAACCCCGAGTGGATCCGGGCGCGTCGGCGGGAGGCGTTGGCCTGGGCGAACAGGTCGACCTGCAGCGCCGTGTTGATCGACGTCATGCCGGGCTGCTTGGCGATGTTCGAGGGAGCGTTGATGGTCTCGGTGCGCAGCATGAGCACCTGCTCGTTGCGGTGCACCCACGACATGAGCTCCTGGGAGCCCATCATGAACGAGGCGGTGACGTAGCGGTCGGGGTCCAGGGCGCCGGCCTCCTGCAAGTCGAGGACGCCGTCGCTGAACATCTCGGTCCACAGCCCGAGGTTGCGCCGCGCCGTCAGCCCGGCGAGCGTCGCGTCGGGCACCTCGCCGATGCCCATCTGCAGCGTCGCCCCGGAGCTGACCCGGCTCGCGCAGAGGTCGCCGATGACGGCCGCCGACTCGCCGCGCTCCCCGCCCGGCTTCGGCGGCCGCGGGTGGGCGATGACGTCGTCGGCCTCGATCCAGCCGTCGAAGAGGTCGAGGTCGTACTCGGCGTCACCGAAGGTGTAGGGCATCCGCTCGTTGACCTGGGCGAGCACGAGGCCACCACGGCGGCGCACCGCCTCGATCGCGGCCGGCATGACGTTGACCTCGATGCCGAGCGACACCTTGCCGTCGATCGGGGCGGAGGTGTGAACGAGGACGATGTCGGGGTGGAGGGTTCGCGAGAACAGTGTCGGCACGAGAGACAGGCGCGCCGGAACGTACTGGAGCGAGGAGCTGTTGCGCATCCCCGCACCGACGAACGACGTCTCGTGGATGACGCCCTCCCGCTCGGGGATCCCCTTGGGCGCGTTGAGGACGTTGAGGCGGTACTCCGACAGGGCCGAGTCGACGATCCGCAGCAGCGCGTGCGGGACCGCGACATTGCCGCTGCAGACCACCCGGGGGGTCTTGATCATCGCGCAGTGCTGGCGGACGGTGCTGGCGAGGGACTCTGCGGACATCGGCGCATTCACCCGCCCATTGTCCCAATGGCGGACCCCGACGTGCATGGCAGGGTCACCTCATCGGGTCGGCATGATGTCGGGTCGCGTGTCGGGCGGGACGGGCATACTCGGGTCTATGCATGTCGCCGTGATCGGAGCCGGGTCCTGGGGGTCGGCTCTCGCGAGCCTGCTGCGCTCGAAGGACCACGATGTCGTGCTGTGGGACATCGACGAACGCACCGTCGCCAGCATCGCCGAGACGGGCGCCAACGAGCGCTACCTGCCGGGCATCCCCCTGTCCCCCGGCATGCGCGCGACGACCGACCTCGCTGCGGCCGTCGTGGGCGCCGACCTGATCGTGCTCGCCGTGCCCTCGCAGGTCATGCGCGAGGTCGGCGAACGCATCCGGCCGCTGCTCACGACCGCGGCCGAGGACTGCGTGCTCTGCTCGGTGACCAAGGGCATCGAGGTCGAGACACTGATGACGATGCACCAGGTCCTCGAGGAGGTCCTCCCCGCGGAGGTGCATCCGCGGCTGACCTACCTCTCCGGGCCGTCGTTCGCGGTCGAGGTGGCGGCCGGGTTGCCGACGGCGGTCACCGTCGCCGCACGCGATCTCACGTATGCGCGGCGCACCCAGATCGCCTTCGCCACCAAGTTCTTCCGCCCGTACGTGACGGAGGACATCATCGGCGTCGAGATCGGCGGCTGCGCGAAGAACGTCATCGCCATCGCCGTGGGGCTCGCGAACGGGCTGGGCTTCGAGCGCAACGCGGACGCCGCGCTCATCACCAGGGGGCTGTCCGAGATCACGATGCTCGCGATGGCGCTCGGCGCCGACCCGCTGACCCTCGGCGGTCTGGCGGGCGTCGGCGACCTGGTGCTCACCTGCACCTCGGAGAAGTCGCGCAACTACCGGGTCGGATACGGCCTGGGCCAGGGCGAGGACCTCGAGACGATCCAGCGTCGGCTCGGGCAGGTCGCCGAGGGCGTCGTCAACGCCAAGGCCGTCCACCTCCTCGCGGTGAGCCTCGGCGTCGAGATGCCGCTGTGCAACGCGGTGTACCGCCTGCTCTACGAGGGGCTGACGCCGCATCAGGCGGTGGACGAGCTCGCCGCCCGCGACCTCAAGCACGAGCTGCCCGGACGACCACTGCCGGATGAGGACTGAGGAGGAGCCCATGGAGACGACGCCGACGTCGAGCCGCCCCGTACTCCCCGACGGGTACGGGGTCCCGGAGACCACGGAAGGGATGCTGACCTGGGAGCAGGTCGAGCCACGGCTGGCGGACTCCCTGCACTACTGGATCGGCAGCGTGCGACCCGACGGTCGTCCGCACGCGGTGCCGCGTTGGGGCGTCTGGGTGGACGGCCGGTTCTGGTACGACGGTGCGCCCACGACCCGCCACACCCGCAACGTCGAGCGCAACCCCGCCGTGACCCTCACGCTCGAGAGCGGCACCGAGGTCGTCATCGTCGAGGGCGAGTCGCACGCGACGCGCGCCGACCCCGACGACCTCGGATCCCGTCTGGCCGAGGCGTTCGGCAAGTACGCCTCCGCCGGCTACACCCCCACCGCCGACTCATGGGCCGGCGAGGATGGCGGAGGCCTACGGGTGATCACGCCGCGCCTGGTCATGGCGTGGTTCGCGTTCCCGACCGACGTCACCCGGTTCAGCTGGCCCGTCCGCGACTGACGCCGCGGCCGATCTCACTCGTGTCCGCGTTCTGCAGGAGCCGGTCTCCGTCGGTGCCCCCGCACCGAATGACCCTTGTAGACAAGGAGCCGCCTTCCGGCGTGCTGATACCGCCGTCGAAGGCGTCAGCCGAGGTCACGGGCGGCCGCGGCGGCCCGCTCGAGCCACCGTGGCCGGTCGCCGTAGTCCAGCGGACGCACCCGCTCTCCGCGGGCGGATGCCTCGATGAGCGCCTGGAGGCGCCGCTCCCGGGTGACCTCCTGACGCGCGGCGGTCACCCAGTCCGCCGCGTTCTTCCGGTATGCGGCGCTCGCCTCCGCCCAGAACGCCGCCGCCGCAGGCACCGCCGTGATCCGCGCGAGCTGGTCGTCGTTCAACGTGCGGGGACCGGTGCGGGCGGGTGGTCGCAGGGCATAGGCCTCGAGCCCCGCCGGATGCATGCGCCCCTCGGCGATGAGCCGCTCGACGTGGGCGAGGTTGATGTCGCTCCAGCCGCTCCCCGGGCGGCGCGGCGTCCACCGCTGACGGCGGGTGTCGTCGTCGATGCGCTGGCTGACGCTGTCGATCCAGCCGAAGCACAGCGCCTCGGGCACCGCCTCCTCCCAGGTCAGCCCCCGGTCGGCGACGTGCTTCTTGCGCAGGCCCATCCACAGCTCGGTCGCGCTGTCGTGGTTGGCCTCGAGCCAGGCGCGGAACTCCGCAGCGCCGGCGAAGAAGATCGCCGGGCGATCGGGGGTGCCGCCGGGTGTGCCGGCCACGTCACTGGGACGGTTGCAGACCAGCGTTCAGCTCGTCGCGCCACCGCAGCCACGGCTCGACGAGTGAGAGGTCGTAGTCCGGTCCGCCGAGACCCATGGTGAACAACCGGGCGCCGAGGTCGTACAGCGGCCGCCCCTCGACCTCGGGCGAGTCCGGTCGCCGGCCCTCCCGGCCCCGTCCGCCGACGCCCACCGACAGCTCGATCTCGCCGATGTCCCGACCGACGGTGTCACAGTGCCCACGCAGCACCCCGATCTTGTGCACCAGCTCCGCACCCTGGGAGAAGGTGTGCCAGATGTGGGCGCGCTCGGCGACCATCCGCAGGGTCTTGCGCTCACCACCACCGCCGATGAGCACGGGGATCTGCCGGGCAGGCGGCGGGTTCAGACGGGCGAACCGGTCCTGCATCCGCGGCAGTGCATCGCGCAGATCGTCCAGGCGCGAGCCCGGGGTGCCGAACTCGTAGCCGTACTCGTCGAAGTCGCGCTCGAACCAGCCCGACCCGATCCCCAGGATCAGCCGGCCCGCGCTGATGTTGTCGACGGTGCGGGCCATGTCGGCGAGCAGGTCGGGGTTGCGATAGGCGTTGCACGTGACGAGCGCGCCGATCTCGATCCGGCTGGTCTGCTCGGCCCAGGCGCCGAGCATCGTCCAGCACTCGTAGTGCTTGCCGTCCGGCTCGCCGTACAGCGGGAAGAAGTGGTCCCAGTTGAAGGCGACGTCGACGCCCATCTCCTCGGCCTCGCCAAGCTGCTCGCGGATCACCCGGTAGTCGGCGTGCTGCGGCTGCAGCTGGACTCCGATGCGGACCGGTCGGTTCATGGCTGGCTCCATGAGCAGACCCTAGCCCCGCGCGGGCGCGCGTGCCCGCGTCCCGGAGCACCGCATACCGGAGCAGGCACGTGCCAGACTGCGACCCGTGAGCTTCTACTCGATCTACGACCAGGGGTTCGCGCGGGTCGCGGCCTGCACCGTGCCCGCGGCGCTCGCCGACCCGGCGACGAACGCGGAGCGGATCCTCGAACAGGCCCGGCTCTGCCACGATGACGGCGTCGCCGTCGCCCTCTTCCCCGAGCTGTCGCTCTCGGGCTACGCCATCGACGACCTGCTCATGCAGGACGTCCTCCTCGACGCGGTCGACGCCGCCGTCGTGGCGATCGCCGAGGCGAGCGCCGACCTGCTGCCGGTCATCGTCGTCGGCGCGCCGCTGCTGCACGAGAACCGCCTCTACAACTGCGCGGTCGTGATCCAGGGCGGCTCGGTCCTCGCCGTGGCGCCGAAGTCGTTCCTGCCGACCTACCGCGAGTTCTACGAGAAGCGCTGGTTCGCCGCGGGTGACGACACCGCGGGCCAGTACCTCCACCGGCCGCACTGGCCGGGCGCGGACGCCGACGGCGACGTCTGCTTCGGGCCGGACGTGCTCATCGAGGTGCTCGACCTCCCCGGCCTGACGATCCATGTCGAGGTGTGCGAGGACATGTGGGTGCCGGTGCCGCCGAGCCACCGGGCGGCGCTCGCGGGCGCGACCGTGCTGCTCAACCTGTCCGCGTCGCCGATCACGATCGGGCGGGCGCAGGACCGGCACCTCCTGGCCCGGTCGGCGAGCGCACGCTGCAACGCGGCGTACCTGTACGCGGCGGCCATGTCCGGCGAGTCCACCACGGACCTGTCGTGGGACGGCATGACGATGGTCTACGAGCTGGGTGACCTGCTCGGGCAGAGCGAGCGCTTCCCCGAGACCGCTCAGCGCACCGTCGTCGACGTCGACCTGGACCGGCTTCGGCAGGAGCGGATCCGCCAGGGCTCCTTCGACGACAACCGGCGCGCCACGCAGCAGGAGAGCACCGCATACCGGGTCCTCGAGCTGACCCTCGCCCCGCCGAGGGAGGATCTCGGACTGCGCCGGCACGTCGACCGGTTCCCGTTCGTGCCGGACGACCCGGAGCGGCTGGCCCTGGACTGCTACGAGGGCTACAACATCCAGGTGCACGGCCTCGAGCAGCGGCTGCGCGCGATCGGGTTGCCGAAGATCGTCATCGGCGTCTCCGGCGGGCTCGACAGCACGCACGCACTCATCGTCGCGGCCAAGGCGTGCGACCGGCTCGGCCTGCCCCGCACGCACATCCTCGCGTTCACGATGCCGGGCTTCGCGACGACCGACCACACGAAGTCCAACGCGCAGCTGCTGTCCGAGGCCCTCGGGTGCACGTTCGAGGAGATCCCGATCTCGCCGCTGGCGACGCAGATGCTGCGCGAGCTCGGGCACCCGGCCGGTGACGGTGCGGCGGTCTACGACGTCACCTACGAGAACGTCCAGGCCGGCCTGCGCACCGACATCCTGTTCCGCACCGCCAACCAGCGCGGCGGCATCGTCCTCGGCACCGGTGACCTGTCCGAGCTCGCGCTCGGGTGGTGCACCTACGGCGTCGGCGACCAGATGAGCCACTACGGCGTCAACGCCGGCGTGCCGAAGACGCTCATCCAGCACCTCATCCGCTGGGTCATCTCCTCGGGCCAGTTCCCGGAGGCCGGGGTCAACGAGACGCTGCAGTCCGTGCTCGACACCGAGATCACCCCCGAGCTCATCCCGACCGCGGACGGCGAGGAGCCGCAGTCGACCGAGGCGTCGATCGGGCCGTATGCGCTGCACGACTTCTCGCTGTACCACGTCCTTCGTCGGGGGTACCGGCCGAGCAAGATCGCCTTCCTGGCGTGGCACGCCTGGCGGGACGTCGAGGTGGGCCAGTGGCCGCCGGGATACCCCGAGGCGGACCACACCGCATACGACCTCGCGACGATCCGGTCCTGGCTGCAGGTGTTCGTGCGGCGCTTCTTCGCCAACCAGTTCAAGCGCTCGGCGCTGCCGAACGGTCCGAAGGTCGTGGCCGGCGGCTCGCTCTCCCCGCGCGGTGACTGGCGGATGCCGTCGGACGTCTCCGGCCGCGGCTGGCTGGCCGAGATCGAGGCGAGGGTCCCCAGGGAGTGAGCTGACCGGTCGGGGTCGGACCGGCTGTTCTCAGACCGCGGGAGCCGCGTCCTGGATCCGCGGGAACGGCGCCGTCTCCTCGATCTCGTAGGCGACCTCGAGGAGGCGCCGCTCGTCCCCGAGGCGCGCGGAGACCATGACGCCGATGGGCAGGCCGTCGTGGGTCAGGCCGGACGGCACGGCGATCGACGGGGCCCCTGTCGCGTTGTGCCAGGGCGTGAACCCCGTGTACGCCACGAGCCGTTCGAAGTGCTGGGTGAACGTGAGGTCGGCCGACAGGTGCCCGATGTGCGGGGTCGTGTGGCAGAGCACCGGCGAGAGCACGACGTCGACGTCGGCGAAGGACCGCTCATAGGCGCGTCCCGAGGCGGCGAGCCGGGCGATGACGAGCGGCATCTTGGGGAGGCGCCGGCGGGCGCGGCGAGCCAGACCCAGGGTGAGTGGCTCGAGCTTCGAGGTGTCGAAGTCGGCGCCGAAGATCCGGCGGCCGTTCATCACCACGCCGAGCGCGAGCAGGGACCAGTAGTCCTCGAAGTCGCGACGGAACGAGGCCGGCATGTTCGGCCGGTGCTCGACCACGTCGTGGCCGAGTCCGGTCAGCAGCCGGGCGACCTGCTCGATCGCCTCGGTGGTGGCCGCGTCGGACACCGGCGCGGCGGGGGTGTCGACCGTGACGCCGATCCGCAGCCTCCTGGCCGGAGCGTCCTTGACGGATCCGATCGGCGGGAGGTCGGGGTTGCGGTAGGTCAGCTCGGCCGCCTCGAAGAAGCGAGCGACATCCCGCACCGACCGCGCAACGACGCCCTCGGTGACGAGCCGGACCGGCATCGCGTCGGAGGACTCCTCCGAGCGCAGGCGGCCCCGGCTGGACTTGAGCCCGACGAGCCCGCACACCGCGGCGGGGATGCGGATCGAGCCTCCGCCGTCGTTGCCGTGCGCGATCGGGACCGCTCCGGCCGCCACGAGCGCTGCGCTCCCGCCGCTGCTCCCACCCGTGGAGTAGGCGGTGTTCCACGGGTTGCGGGTGACGTCGTCGCCGATCCGCTCCGTGGTCGCCGTCCAGCCGAACTCCGGCATCGTGGTCAGCCCGAGCAGGTTGACCCCGGTGTCGAGGAGCTGGCGGGTGAAGGCGCCGTCCCGGGACCGCGGCCGGTCCGGCAGCGCCCGGGATCCCATGGTCATCGGCATGCCCTTGACCCGGATGTTCTCCTTGGCCATCGCGGGCACGCCGCCGAAGGCCCCGCGCGGCTTGTGCAGCCTGCGGGCCCGCTCGAGGGCTGCGTCGAAGTCGCGGTGGGCGACCGCGTTCAGGTGCGGGTTGACCCGTTCGATGCGAGCGATGGCGGCCTGCGCGGCCTCGACCGGGGAGATCTCGCCGGCCGCGAGACGCTCGGCGACGCCGGTGGCGTCCAGCTCACCGAGTGCGTCGTCGCCGAACGCGTGGACCGTGATCGGCTGGCTCATGACGGCACCCTAGGTCATGCGTCCCCGTCAGGTGGTGCGCTTGTCGAGCTCGCCCATGACGTATGCGGTGACCCGCTCGTGCCACCACCTCGCCTTTCGGAGCAGGGCGTGGTTCTCTCCGTCCACGAGCTCGAGGGTGACGTCCGAGCCCGTGGCCGTAAGGGCGCGTGCCATCAGGCCCGAGCCGCTCGCGGCGGTGATCCGGTCGTCCGTCCCGTGGCCGAGGAAGACCGAGAGTCCCGGTCGACCGTTGACCGGGTCGCGTCGCTCGACCCAGGTGGCGAGCGTCGCGACGACCTCCACCGCCGGGTCGTCCATGACGTGCAGCGCCGTGCGTCCGCCCATGCTGTGACCGACGAGGGCGATCGGTCGGCC
This sequence comes from Dermatophilaceae bacterium, assembly GCA_049582485.1. GTDB lineage: Bacteria > Actinomycetota > Actinomycetes > Actinomycetales > Dermatophilaceae > F2B08. Next base: position 2,201 of record JBAUUB010000257.1, on the reverse strand, counting down.
CGGGAACCGGTCGGCTACCTGCTCCAGTGCCCACCGGGCGTCGGCCACCGGCGAACGCTTCGTACCGTTCCAGCCGCGCACCGCATACCGCAGGAGCGCGACGGCCACGTCGCGGCGAGCCCGGGCGAGCGACCAGGCGAAAGGCACCAGACGCAGCGCCGGCAGGCCGTAACGGCTCACCGGGTCGAGGCTGTTCGGGGTTCCGCCGTGCAGGACGAGCACGACGGCCCGTGGGTCGTCGGGCTCGCGGAACCACTGCAGGTCAGGAGCGGACCTCGAGCGCTTCGAGTCTGTGACGTCAGGGATGCCGCACCGACTCCTCGACCCAGCTCTCGTAGGAGCCGAGCGCGGTCGCGACCGGCACGGCGACGATCTCGGGCACCTCGTAGGGGTGGATGGCAGTGACCGCCGCACAGACCGCTTCGAACGACTCGCCCCGCGTCTTGGCGAGCAGCAGGATCTCGCTCGCCTGCTCGACCTCGCCCTCCCAGACGTAGGTCGAGGTCAGCCCCGGCAGCTGTTGCACGCACGCCGCGAGCCGGCCCTCGACGAGGCGGCGCGCGATGCGGTCGGCGACCTCGGCGTCGGGGGCGGTGATGCGGATCTCGATGAGGGACATGGCGACGAGCCTGCTAGGGGGCTCAGACCTCGGTGCGGTGGAAGTTGTCGTAGGAACGACTGGCCGTGGGGCCACGCTGCCCCTGGTAGTGCGAGCCGTACTTCGAGGAACCGTAGGGGTTCTCGGCGGGCGATGACAGTCGGAAGAACGCGAGCTGACCGATCTTCATACCGGGCCAGAGCATGATCGGCAGGGTCGCGACGTTGGAGAGCTCGAGGGTCACGTGGCCGCTGAAACCGGGGTCGACGAATCCGGCCGTCGCGTGGGTCAGCAGGCCGAGGCGGCCGAGGCTGGACTTGCCCTCGACGCGCGCGGCGAGGTCGTCGGGCAGGGTGACGGTCTCGAGCGTGCTGCCGAGGACGAACTCGCCCGGATGGAGCACGAAGCCCTCCGCAGGATCGACCTCGACGAGGCGCGTGAGGTCGGGCTGGTCCTGCGCCGGGTCGATGACGGGGTACTTGTGGTTGTCGAAGAGCCGGAAGTACTTGTCGAGCCGGACGTCGATGCTGCTCGGCTGGATCATCGCCGGATCCCAGGGGTCGAGGACGACCCTGCCTGCGTCGGTCTCGGCGCGGATGTCGCGGTCGGAGAGAAGCACGCCGTCAGGGTATCCGCTGCCGATTGCCGGAGAGCGTTCAGTCGTCGAGCCGCAGCTCGCGGGGAGGCTTGGAGCCCGCCCTCTCGTACCCGTCGACGCGCGCATGGGTGCTGCCGATCGGGCCGAAAGCGGGCTGACCCGGGTGGTCCGCGATGAGAGCGCGCACGAGCCCGTGTGGGGGCATATCGGGGAACAAGAGCGCCCGGCGAGAGTCCGGCGTCCACGTGCCGCCACTGGTGAAGTACTCCCAGTCCCACCACATCCGGCCCGTCGTGGTGTGTCGCCGGCGGGTCCGGGTGATGACCCAGGCGCGAGGGCCGTCGGGCTCAGGGTCCATCGGTGCCGGCGTAGGCGGCTGCCACGTCTCCTGCCCGACAAGCCCCCAGGGCGCCTCCTCGACGCGGGCGTCGACGTCGCGCCGCATGAGCTCCTCGACCACTACGTCGATCATGGCGCGGACCATCATGGCCGAGAACACTCCCTGACTGTCGACGGTGAGCCAGGGACCGTCCGCCGACAGATAGACCGGTGACACCCAGCTCGGGGTGTAGGTCTCGCCCGTGTTGGCCCACTCCTCGAGCTCGTCACCCTCCTCATCGATGGTGATCAGCCTGAGCGACGCGGCGTGGAGGGCGCTGGCAGCCAGTTCGACGTCCTCGGCCCGGACGAGGAAGGCCGGCGACCCATGCTCGGAGCCGGGCCGGCGGTCCTCGCGCGCAAGCCGCTCGAGCAGCTCTGGCGCAACCGTCACAGTCGTCACGGAGCGACTCTAGGACGAGACCGGTCGTGTGGCCCGTCGGTCATGGGTCAGGTGCCCTGCCTGATTCAGGCGGCGGACGGCGGCGGCGGGTTCGGCATGATGTCCACCCACTCCATGTCGAGGCGCTCCCCGGTCGGACCTTGCCAGGTCGGCGCAGGCTCGTCCCCGTGAAGGTCGGCGTCCAACGGCGCATCGTCCTCGCCTGAGGGCGGCCCGGCGGGCGG